>CAZVQL010000020.1:0-3259 GCA_964629305.1 uncultured Roseicyclus sp. | reverse complement strand
GCGTGGTCATGACCTGCCCCAGCGGCAGGCCCGGCGCGTTGTGGAGCGCGTAGACCTCGGCAATGTCGAAGCGATCCATCACGCCTTCCTCGACCATGACGCCAGCGCCACCGCCATCCTCTTCGGCCGGCTGGAAGATCAGCGCGACCTTGCCCCGAAAGGCCCGCGTTTCGGCTAGGTAGGCCGCGGCCCCGAGCAACATCGCGGTGTGCCCGTCATGCCCGCAGGCATGCATCGCGCCGGGCACGTCGGAGGCGTAGTCGAGCCCCGTCTCCTCGCTCATCGGCAGCGCATCCATGTCGGCGCGCAGGCCGACCACCGGGCCGGGCCCCTGCCCCTCGATCACGGCGATGATGCCGGTCTTCGCGATCCCCTCGTGGATCTCGTCCACCCCCATCTCGCGCAGCCGCGCCGCGACATAGGCCGCCGTCTCGACGCAGTCGAAGGCGATCTCGGGATGGGCGTGCAGATGGCGCCGCCAGCCGGTCATGGTGTCCTGCATCCCTGCGATGCGGTTGATGACGGGCATTGGCTGGACTCCGATGGGATGGTTGGCTCTAAGGGGCGGAGACTGTCACGGAGACGCAGCGCCCGCAATGGACGACCTTTCCGCCCTGCCCCCGCTCGACCGCCTGCGCGCGATCATGGCCCGCCTGCGCGACCCGATGACGGGTTGCCCCTGGGATGTCGAGCAGAGCTTTGCCACCATCGCCCCCTACACGATCGAGGAAGCCTACGAAGTCGCCGACGCGATCGAGCGGGAAGCCTGGGACGAGCTGAAGGGAGAACTGGGCGATCTTCTGTTCCAGTCGGTCTTCCACGCCCGCATGGCCGAGGAGGCGGGGCTGTTCGACCTCGACGACGTAGCCACGGCGATTGCCGACAAGATGGTCGCCCGCCACCCGCATGTCTTCGGCGACGAGAGCAACGCGAAATCGGCCGAGCAGCAGGTGCAGGACTGGGAAAGCGTCAAGGCGGCCGAGCGTGCCGCCAAGGCGCGGGGCGGCGTGCTGGATGACGTGGCGCATGGCCTGCCCGCACTGATGCGGGCGGAGAAGCTTCAGAAGCGCGCGGCGCGCGTCGGCTTCGACTGGCCCGAGATCGGCATGGTGATCGACAAGATCGCCGAGGAGGCGCAGGAGCTGGCCGAGATCCGCGACAGCGCGGAGCACGACAAGATCGAGGAGGAGATGGGCGATCTGCTCTTCGTGATGGCCAATCTCGCCCGTCACCTGAAGGTCGATCCCGAAACCGCGCTGCGCCGGGCCAATGCGAAATTCACCCGGCGCTTCGCCTTCATCGAGGCGGAGCTTTCGAAGCGCGGCAAGCGCCCCGAGGACAGCGACCTTGCCGAGATGGACGCGCTTTGGGACGCGGCCAAGGCCGCGGGGCTCTGACCCTCGCCCGGGCGCGGGATCGCGCCATATCAGGCGCATGCGCGCCCTTGCCCTTTCGCTCATGATCGCCACACCTGCCCCTGCCGCGACGCTTCATTGCCTTGCCGGGCCGCCGGGCGTGATGCTGACGCTCTCGGGTGACATCGCGCGGCTCGACTACCTCGGCGACGGGCGCTTCACGTTGTCACCGCCGCTCGACAGCCTGCCCGACAGCTTCGCCACCCACGAGATCGCCACAGCGGGCGGTTCGCTGCCCGTCTTTGTCAGCCGCGAAAGCTGCCGCATCTTCGGGCTGGACTTGCCCTTTGCCGTGGAACTGGGCATTCCAACGGACGAGGGACAGAGCCCGGTGCGCGGCTGCTGCAGGGAGATCACGCAATGAGCCAGACCGCCGCCCCGGCCGAGGCGCCGCAACAGCCGCTGCGTGCCGCCGTGTGGATGCTTGGGGCGATCGTGGCCTTCTCCTCGATGGCGGTGGCCGGGCGTGCTGCGTCGCTGGAACTCGATACGTTCGAGATGATGACCTACCGCTCGATCATCGGGCTGGTCGTCGTGCTGGCGGTGGGGGCCGCGGCGGGCACGCTGAACCAGATCACGACACGCCACATGGGCGTGCATTTCTTCCGCAACCTCGCGCATTTCACCGGCCAGAACCTGTGGTTCTACGCGGTGACGGTGGCGCCGCTGGCACTGGTCTTCGCGCTGGAGTTCACCTCGCCCCTCTGGACGATGGTCTTCGCCGCGCTTTTCCTGGGCGAGCGGCTGACGCGGTGGAAGGTCTTTGCGGGGCTCCTGGGCTTCACCGGGGTTCTCATCGTGGTGCAACCCGGTGCACAGCCGATCTCGGTCGGCATGGTCTCGGCGGCGACGGCGGCGATCTTCTTTGCCACGACCGCGATCCTGACCAAGCGGCTGACGCGGACCGAGACGATCACCTGCATCCTGTTCTGGCTGACGGCGATCCAGCTTGTTATCGGGCTGATCGCCTGCCTCTGGGACGGCGACATGGCGATCCCGTCGGCCGCGATGCTGCCTTGGCTTCTGGTGATCGGGCTGGGCGGGCTGACCGCGCATTTCTGCCTGACCACGGCGCTGTCCCTCGCACCCGCGTCTGTCGTCATGCCAATGGATTTCGCCCGCCTGCCGGCGATCGCGGTGGTGGGCGTGGTCCTTTATGCCGAGCCGCTGCAATGGGGGGTGTTGCTGGGGGCGGTCCTGATCTTCACCGCAAATTACCTCAACATCCTGACCAGCCAGCGCCCTGTGCGCTGACGCCGTATCCTGACCGCGGGTGTAGCAGAAGCGTCACATATTGTGGCTGACCGGTACACAAGTCGGTCGTTACGTAGCGGAATAATTGACCGGATCGGACCTTTCACGGCTTATCCTGTGGATAGAGGAGACATCGGGACAGTATCGGGGAGGACATCCATGACCCGCATCGCAGCCGCCACCGCGGCGCTTTTGGCAACAACTTCGCTGGCGCAGGCCGACATCAGCCGCACCGACCAGAGCATGCGCGTTCTGTTCGAAGAGGTCGGCGCGACCGGCCAGTACGTCGAACTGTCCTTCGGGTCCGTGCGGCCCACGGCGGGGACGGCCAATGCCGCAGTCCCCTATAATCCCCTTCGGGATTACACTCTGCCGGGTTTCGCTTACGTCAGTCGTCTGAGTGACTCGCTCTCCTTCGCGGTCATCTACGACACGCCTTTCGGCGCAGATGTAGGCTACCGTTCTGGCGCGCCGTTTTTCGCAGGCAACGCGACGGTTGAAACGGACGCGTTGACGGTGGTCGGACGGTACGAATTCGGCAACGGGTTCAGTGTGCACGGTGGCATTCGCGCGATGGAAGCGTCTGGATC
>CAZVQL010000019.1:0-24335 GCA_964629305.1 uncultured Roseicyclus sp. | reverse complement strand
ATCGACGGCGGGTTCACCCGCCCCGGCCAGACCTTCGCCACGAAGAACCCCGCCACCGGCGTGGAACTGGCGCAGATCACGCAAGGCACGGTGGACGACGTTGACGCCGCCGTAGCGGCCGCTTCAAAAGCCTTCCCCAAGTGGTCCCGCCTCTCCTGCCACGCGCGGGCGAAATACCTCTACGCACTCGCCCGCCTGCTCCAGAAACACGCCCGCCTCTTCGCCGTGCTCGAAACCCTCGACAATGGCAAACCAATCCGCGAGGCGCGCGACATCGACGTGCCCCTTGCCCAGCGCCATTTCTACCACCACGCGGGCCTCGCCCAACTGCGCGATGCGGAACTGCCGGGGCATCAGCCCATCGGCGTCTGCGGGCAGGTCATCCCGTGGAACTTCCCCCTCCTTATGCTGGCGTGGAAGATCGCACCCGCGCTGGCTGCCGGGAACACGGTTGTCCTGAAACCCGCCGAATACACCTCGCTCACGGCGCTTCTCTTCGGCCAGATCTGCCAGGAGGCAGGCCTGCCCAAGGGCGTCGTAAACATCGTCACGGGCGATGGGCGCACGGGCGAGGCGATCGTGACCCACCCCGATACCGCCAAGATCGCCTTCACCGGCTCCACCGCAGTCGGCCGCCGCATCCGAGAGCAGACGGCGGGGATGGGAAAGTCGCTGACGCTCGAACTGGGCGGCAAATCCCCCTACATCGTCTTCGACGACGCGGATATCGACAGCGCCATCGAGGGGCTGGTCGATGCGATCTGGTTCAACCAGGGGCAGGTGTGCTGTGCGGGCTCCCGTCTTCTTGTACAAGAAGGTATCGCCGAGGATTTCCATGCGCGACTGAAAGCCCGCATGGCGAAACTGCGCGTCGGTGACCCGCTCGACAAATGCATCGACGTGGGCGCGCTGGTCGACCCCGTTCAGCACCAGGCAATCAGCGCCATGGTGGACGCCAACACGGAAGGGCAGACCTATCGCGCCCCCGTCGAGATGCCCGAGACCGGCTGTTTCTACCCGCCGACCCTCATCACCGGGCTGTCGCCTGCGGCGCCCCTGATGCAGGAGGAGATCTTTGGCCCCGTCCTCGTCTCGACCACCTTCCGCACGCCCGCCGAGGCCGTCGAGGTCGCCAACAACACGCGCTACGGGCTGGCCGCGACGGTCTGGACCGAGAACCTGAACCTCGCCTTGGATATCGCGCCGAAACTGGCCGCGGGCGTGGTCTGGGTGAACGCCACGAACCTCTTCGACGCCGCCGCGCCCTTTGGCGGGGTGCGCGAAAGCGGCTTTGGCCGCGAAGGCGGGTGGGAGGGGCTGCAAGCCTACCTGAAACCCACCGCCAAGCGCGCCCCGATCAAGCCCATCGCCCCGGTGCCCGCGCCCGAGGCGCCCGACGCCCCCGGGCTCGACCGCACGGCCAAGATGTATGTCGGCGGCAAGCAAGCGCGGCCCGACGGCGGCTATTCGCAACCCGTCTGGTCGAAGCGCGGCAAGCTGCTGGGTCATGCGGGCATCGGCAACCGCAAGGACATCCGCAACGCGGTCGAGGCCGCGCGCGGGGCTGGAGGGTGGGCCAAGGCCAGCGCGCACAATCGGGCGCAGGTGCTTTATTACATCGCCGAGAACCTCTCGGCCCGTGCGGATGAGTTCGCCGCCCGCCTCCGCGACCTGACCGCCTGTTCGGCGGCCAAGGCCGAGGCCGAGGTCGCGAGTTCGATCGACCGGCTGTTCAGCTACGGGGCCTGGGCCGACAAGATGGATGGACGTGTCGCCAACGTGCCGATCCGTGGCGTGGCACTCGCCATGCGCGACCCCGTGGGCGTGATCGGCGCGCTCGCGCCGGATGATGCGCCGCTGCTGGGGGCCGTGTCGCTGATCGCGCCCGCCATCGCGATGGGCAACCGCGTCGTGCTGGTGCCCTCAGCCCCCTACCCGCTGGCCGCCACGGACCTTTACCAAGTGCTCGACACCTCGGACGTGCCTGGGGGCGTGGTGAACATCGTGACCGGGCCGGCGCACGAGTTGGGCATGACGTTGGCGCGGCATCTGGATGTCGATGCGCTCTGGTCCTTCGCGGGCGGCGTCGATACGGGCGCGCTGGAAGCGGCCAGCGCGGGCAATCTCAAGCGGACCTGGATCAACACCACCGCACCCGACTGGAACGGGCCCGATGCCGAAGGGCGCGCCTTCCTCGAACAGGCGACCGAGGTCAGGACGATCTGGGTGCCCTACGGCGAATAGGCCAGACCGCCCCGCGGGTGGCAGGCTGCGGGAGCCTCCGGCGGGAGTTGTATTGGCCAAGATGAAGCAGAGGGGCGCGTTAACCTTGATGCGGGGTTAACCGCGGCCCGAGAGGCGGTCTTTCATCTTCGCCCAGCGGACCGAGGTGCGGTCGACGATCGGGTCGATCACGCGGTCCTCGAAGCGCTCCCAGATGCGCCAGATCATGAACAGGACCAGCGCCAGCGCCGCCAGGATCACGAGGTTGAGCCACGGGAACAGCGACACGTCGGGCCCCGCGACGGGGCGGATCGAGATCGCGTTGGGGTAGATCGAGATCAGGTTCGACCGCCAGCCGTAATGGGTGATGGCGACCCATTGCGGCTCGAGCTCGGTCGAGGTCAGGTTCGCCGCCTCGGTCTGCAGGTCTTCACTGTCGAACTTGAAATAGGGCGGCCAGAGAACGCCGGTGTCCTCGTTGCGGTAGACCGTCGGGCGCCCGTCGGGCCGGATCGTCGAGATCAGGCGCAGGTCGCGCATCTCGCTTGCCTGGGCCGAGCCGCTGTCACGCTGCGCGAAGAACAGGCCGTTGAACCCGCCCACCTCGGTCAGGCGCGACTCGACGTTCACGATCCGCACCACGTCGCGCTGGGGCAGCGTGTAGTGCAGGAACCCCGCCAGAAGCAGCACGAGGAGCGTGAGGAAGATGATCCGGGGCCAGCGCATGGCGCACCTCAATTCGTGATGTAGACGTAAATGCTCAACCCCGCGACGGGCAGGACGTAAACCAGAAAGACCAGCCATGTGCGGATGCGCCGCGCCACGGGCGCGATGCGCTCGTCGATCCAGGCGTCGCGGTCGCCGGGGCGGCCCTCCATCACCCAGGCCTCTTCCAGCCGGATGCGCGCGCCTGCGCGCAGGTAGAGGAACATGCTGACATAGACCACCGTCAGCAACACCAGCATCAACAGCAACATACGGCCCAGACCGAGGATCATGTCCGACTTTCCCTTTTCGCGTCCTTTCCCTGATATAGGGGAGATCGCGGCGAAATGGCAGGGCTTGCGACCGGACGCGGCAGGGCGCAGTCTGGCGCACATGGAGTGGGACGAGGCACTGACACGGGCCGTGGCCGCGCGCGAGGGCGATCTCGTCGCGCTGACGCAGGACCTGATCCGCATTCCCACGCTGAACCCGCCCGGTCGGAACTACCTTCAGATCTGCGAGATGCTGGCCGCCCGTCTGGAGGCGCGCGGCTTCACGGTCGAGTTGATCCGCGCCCATGGCGCGCCTGCGGACAGTGAGACGTACCCGCGCTGGAACATGGTCGCCCGGCGCGAGGGGGTGCGGCCCGGTGCGTGCGTGCATTTCAACGGCCATCACGACGTGGTCGAGACGGGCCATGGCTGGACGGTCGACCCGTTCGGCGGCGACCTGAAGGACGGTCGTGTCTACGGGCGCGGGGCCTGTGACATGAAGGGCGGGATCGCGGCCAGCGTCATCGCGGCCGAGGCGTTCCTCGACACCTGCCCCGATTTCGCGGGCGCGGTCGAGATCAGCGCGACGGCCGACGAGGAATCGGGCGGCTATGGCGGCGTCGCCTACCTGGCCGAACGGGGGTATTTTGACCCCGCCCGTGTGCAGCACGTCATCATCCCCGAGCCGCTCAACAAGGACCGGATCTGCCTTGGCCATCGCGGTGTCTGGTGGGCCGAGATCGAAACGCATGGGCGCATCGCCCACGGCTCCATGCCGTTCCTGGGCGATTGCGCGGTGCGCCACATGGGCGCCGTACTGGCCGAGATGGAGGCGACACTCTTTCCGCTCCTCGCCTCCAAGCACACCGAGATGCCAGTCGTCCCCGAAGGCGCGCGCCAATCCACGCTCAACATCAACGCCATTCACGGCGGCGAGCCCGAGCAGGAAGAGGGCTATACCGGCCTGCCCGCGCCCTGCGTGCCCGACCGCTGCCGCATCACCATCGACCGGCGCTACCTGATCGAAGAGGACCCCGCCGAGGTTAAGGCCGAGGTCACCGCGTTGATGGAGCGCGTGAAGGCGCAGCGCCCCGGGTTTTCCTACGAGATCCGCGAGTTGTTCGAGGTGCGCCCGACGATGACCGACCGCGACGCGCCGGTGGTCACGACGGTCGCCGCGGCGATCGAGCGGGTGCTGGCGCGCAAGGCGGAATACGTGGTCTCACCCGGCACCTACGACCAGAAGCATATCGACCGGATCGGGCGGTTGAAGAACTGCATCGCCTACGGGCCGGGCATCCTGGACCTGGCGCATCAGCCCGACGAATGGGTGGGCGTGCAGGACATGGTGGACAGCGCCACCGTCATGGCGCTGACGCTGGCCGAGTTGCTGGTGCCCGGTCAGGGGCGGACCTGATCCCCAAGGCCCAGGTGATCGAGCGCCGCGGCGGCCATGCCGCTTTCGGTTTCATCACCCTCCAGAAGCTCGGCGTTCAATCGGCGCACCAGCCGGCTGAGCGTGCGGGCATCGGCCTGTGACCTTATGAATTCCGGCACCTGGCCCGGTGCCACGCTAAGGATCTCGGTCGTGTTCGGTACTGTCATTCGGCCCCCATATGCCTAACTCCGAATGCGCGTCCCAAGTCGGTTAACGCGATTCGCCGTTGGCTCGGAGTCCTTTATGAAGGTGATGCGACAGATGTCGCGGCGGATGTGGCCGCGTCGGCCCCGGTCCTACTTGTACGCGCCGGGTGCCAGGAATTCGACGATCCGCTCCAGGTCTTCGCCCTCGGGAACCGGGCGACCGAGATGGCCGGCAAGCTGCTGCACGAAGAGATGCGGGGCGAGGATTGCCTTTTCATAGGAGACGAGAAGCGTCGGCACCCGCCAGCGTTCCACGAGAAACCAGTTCTTTTGCTGCTGAAGCAGGATCTCGTGCGCGGCCAACGCGATCTCGCGGTTGTGCCAGCGCATATGCCCCTTCATCGTCGCGGCGATGTCGCGGAACACCACGACGAGGTGCGGATTTCGAAGGTCCTTCGACAGACCTTCGAGGTAGTTCGATGCGGCGGGAAACTTCCAGCCCCAGACGTCGTGAACAGCGTTCCGCTCGATGATGGTCTCGCGCATCCGGGCCTGCGACTGGCCGGGGCCGAAGCGAGGATCCTCGTAGTTGTTGGGCAGGTCGTGACCCATGAAGATGCCCAGACGCTGCATCGTTCCGGCCACAGCGCTGGTCCCTCCACGCGCGACGCCGAAACAGACATGGGTCCGGTGCGGGCTCAGCTGACCGTCGGCCGGGGTGAAGACCGGCACGATGGCGCTGCTCCGCTCAGATGACGTCATGCGACACGCAACTCCACTACACCAGGTACTTATGCCGGGGGTAATGCATCCGGCTCCACGCGACAAGTCGCCAGCACACGCGACGATTTTGGACGGGTTTTTTTTCGACAGTCGGGACATTATCGTCGCCGAACCAACCTCAGGGAGAGAGACATGGTCCATCATCTTCGCAACGGGGCGGCGATCTGCGCGCTCTGCGCCGGGGCAGCCTTTGCGCAGCAGGCCGACATCTCGATCGGCATGGTGCTCGAGCCGCCGAACCTCGACCCGACCGCGGGGGCTGCTGCCGCCATCGACGAGGTGGTCTATGCCAATGTCTTCGAGGGGCTGACGCGCTTCGGGCCTGACGGGTCGGTCAACCCCGGACTTGCCGAGAGCTGGGAGATTTCCGAGGACGGCACCACCTACACCTTCACGCTGCGCTCCGGCGTCACCTTCCACGACGGTGAGCCGATGACGGCCGAAGACGTGGTCTTCACCCTCGACCGGGCGCGGGCCGAGGGCTCGACGAACGCGCAGCCCGCGCTTTTTGCCAATATCGTCAGCGTCGAGGCGGTGGATGACACGATCGTCACCGTCACGCTCGACGGACCGGATGGTGCGTTCCTGTTCGACATGGCCTGGGGCGACGCGGTGATCGTGGACCCGGCCAGCGCCGAGACGAACGCCACCAACCCGATCGGCACCGGCCCCTTCCGCTTCGTCGAATGGGTGCAGGGCGACCGGGTGGAGCTGGCGCGCAACGACGCCTATTGGGGCGAGCCCGCGCCGCTCGAGGCCGCGACCTTCCGCTTCATCTCGGACCCCAACGCGGCCTTCGCCGCGCTGATGGCGGGTGATGTCGATGCCTTCCCCAACTTCCCCGCGCCGGAAACGCTTAGCCAGTTCGAGGCCGATCCCCGTTTCACCGTGATCGTCGGCTCGACCGAGGGCGAGACGATCCTTGCCATGAACAACCAGCAGGCCCCGCTTGACGACATCCGCGTGCGCCAGGCGATCAGCCATGCGATCAACCGGCAGGACATCATCGACGGCGCCATGTTCGGCTACGGCACGCCCATCGGCACGCATTTCGCGCCGCACAATCCCGACTACGTCGACCTGACCGCCAACTCCGCCTACGACCCCGAAGCCGCACGCGCGCTTCTGGCCGAGGCGGCACCGGACGGGCTGACGCTGCGCCTTGCGCTGCCGCCGCCGTCTTATGCGCGGCGCGGCGGCGAGATCATCGCGGCGCAACTGCGCGAGGTCGGGATCGAGACCGAGATCACCAACATGGAATGGGCCGACTGGCTGGAACGCGTGTTCCGCGGCCATGATTTCGACCTGACCATCGTCAGCCACACCGAGCCGATGGATATCGGCATCTACGCGCGGCCCGACTACTACTTCCAGTATGCGCGGCCCGAGTTCGTGGCGCTGAACGACATGCTCGCGACCACCTCGGACCCGGCGGAACGGTCGAGCCTGATGGCCCAGATGCAGCGGATGATCGCGGACGATTACGTCAACGGGTACCTGTTCCAGCTGGCGAAAACCGGCGTCGCCAACGCCAATATCGAAGGCTTGTGGGAAAACTCGCCCACGCAGGCCAATGACCTGACGGCGGTGCGCTGGACCGAGTGACATGACAGAACCGGGTGCCGCCCCGTGGCATTGGGGCGGCATCCTGCCCTGATGGACCCCAAAGACATGGCCTTGATCCTGCCCATCGTCGCCAGCGGCGAGCCCGAGCTGTCCCGCCCGGACCCGTCCCGCCTGATCACGGGCGATCCCGTGCACCGCACCTGGCTGACGGAGGAGGCCGACGGCCTTTACGCCGGGGTGTGGGAATCCACGCCGGGTGCCTGGCGTGTGATCTACGACGAGTGGGAATATTTCCGGCTGACCGAAGGCCTGTCGGTCATCACGCCCGACGGTGGCGATCCGGTCACGCTCCGGGCCGGTGACGCCTGGGTCATCCGGCCCGGCTTCACCGGCACCTGGGAGGTGGTCGAGACCACGCGCAAGGATTTCGTCATCCGCCTGTGACGGGCGCTGCGATCTCAAGCACCACGGCGCCGCGGCGACGGCGGGTCTCGACCTTGGCATAGGCTTCGCGGAGCGCGTCAAAGGGGTAGACCGTGTCGATCACCGGGCGCAGCTGGCCCGCGGCGATCATGGCGACAAGCCGCTCCAACCCCTCTTTCGAGTCACCGTTGACCTTCAGGATCTGGGCGTGCCCGTTGCGCTTGGCCTTTCGCCCCTTCCACAGGTCACCGAGGCCGAAGTTGAGCGGCACGAAGCGCCCGCCCCTCGCCAGCATCGGTGCCGCCCTCGCGTAGTCGAGCCGCCCGATCGTGTCGAAGATCACGTCATAGGGGCCGGTCAGGTCGGCCGGATCGGTCTCGCGGTAGTCGACGACATGATCCGCGCCCAGCCCCTCGACCAGGGGCAGGCTCGCGCCCGATGCGACGCCGGTGACGATGGCACCAAGCGCGCGGGCGACCTGCACCGCGTAGGCCCCGACGCCGCCAGAGGCGCCCACGACCAGCACCCGCTCGCCCGGCTGCACCTTGGCGAAGCGGTCGAGGAACTCCAACGCGGCAAGCCCACCGAAGGGCAGCGCCGCGGCCTCTGCATCGGTCAGGGTGTCGGGCGTCCTCGTGACCGCGCCGTCCGCCGTCACCGTCATGTATTCCGCATGCGCGCCACCGAACTGGAAGCCGAACACGCGGTCGCCCACGGCGAAGCCGGTCACGCCCGGCCCCGTTGCGGCGACCGTGCCGGCGAAGTCGCTGCCGAGCACATGCTTGCGCGGGCGGAAGATGCCGAACATCAGCCGCCCCGCGACCGCGCTGATGGCGCCGGGAAAGGCCGCGGCGCGCAGGCGCCAGTCGGCGGTGGTGACACCGGCCGCGCCGACGCGGATCAGCATCTCGCCCGGCCCCGGCTCGGGGCGGTCGATCTCGGCGAAGGTGACGACCTCGGGGCCGCCGTAGGTTTTCGTGATGGCTGCTTTCATGGCGGACCTCCTTGGCCGTCGCTTGCGTTGAGGAGGGGATACCCATGCAGGCTTCCAAAAGAAATTGACTGGTTATGCAGATTATCCATACGTTTTCGCATGGATTGGAAAAGTCTCACCTTCGACTGGAACCGCGCCCGCGCCGTGGTGGCGACGGCTGAAACCGGCTCTCTCTCGGCGGCAGCCCGTGCGTTGGGGATGACCCAGCCGACGCTGGGTCGGCAGGTCAGCGCGCTTGAGGAAGAGCTGGGCGTTACCCTTTTCACCCGCGCGGGCAAGCGGATGGAACTGACCGAGGCGGGGCTGAGCCTGATCGAGCATCTGCGCCACATGGCCGAGGCCGCCCATGCCGCGGCCCTGGCCGCCTCGGGCCAAAGCCGCGACATCGCGGGCACGGTCACGATCACCGCCTCGCATCTCTACGCGACCGAGCTTCTGCCGCCGATCCTGGCGCGCATCCGGGCCGAGGCGCCGGCGTTGCAGATCCAGGTCATCGTCACCAACGCCCTGCGCGACCTGATGCGGCGCGAGGCGGATATTGCCGTGCGCCACGCGCGGCCCGACCAGCCGGAACTGACTGCGAAGCTGATCCGCGAGGATGACGCGGCGCTTTACGCGACGCCCGCGCTGCTGGCGAAAGGCCCGCTCGAGAGCTTGCCCTTCATCGGCTACGATCTTGCCGACACCTATCGCGGGATGCTTAACGAGCGTCGGATCGACCTGCCGCCCGACGCCTTCCCCTTCCTGACCGAGGACAGCCACATGCAGGTCGCGCTGGCCCGTGCGGGGCTGGGTGTCGCCGCCCTGCCGGTCTGGATTGGCGACCCCGACCGTGCGCTTGCGCGGGCGCAGCCGGGCGCGCCGCCGCTGGTCACCTTCCCGGTCTGGCTCGCCGCGCACCGCGACCTGCACCTGTCGCGGCGGGTTCGGCTTGTCTTCGACGCGCTGGCAAAGGGGCTGGCCGCGCGGGCATGAAGAAGACCCCCGCGGCGAACCACGGGGGCGTTTTTGGTGCTGAAATGGCGGGCTGAAATCCGGGTGACGGGATCATATCGAGGGGATCGCGGAGAACCTCATTCCAGAGGAATGGCAAAGAACATCGTCTCGCCCGAGTGGTCATCGACGCCGTCGTTGTCGGTCGACACCCACATCGTGCCGTCCGCGGCGATGGCCAGCCCTTCGACCTTGTCGAGGATGTAGCCCCCGGTCGAGGTCAGGTAGGGCAGAAGGTCGACCACCACCTCGGGCTCGAGCACGGCGGGCGTTTCACCCAGCGCCACCATGCCGTCCATCGCCGAGAGCGGAACGCGGGTGATCTGCTTCGTCCGGCTGTCCTCGAACAGGTTGTCGCGTTCGATGAAGTAGACGAAATCGCCATGCGCCACGATCTCGGACAGGCCGACCCAGCCGGTCTCGGCCGGGGTCAGCGGGTAGTGGATCACCGACCATGCCTCGGTCTCGAGGTTGTAGCCCAGGACCTTGGCGTGGTTCTCGGGGTCGTCGCGCCACTCGCGCTGGACGACGATGTAGAGCATGTCACCCACGCGGGTGATGCCCTCGAAGCCGAAGCGGCGCTCGACGGCCAGAAGCGCGTCGGGCAGCGCGATATAGTCCTCGATCGCGCCATCGGCGCCGACGTGGTAGATCGCGTGCGGCACAAGGCGGTCGCTGCGCCCCTCGGACGCGACCCAGAAGCCGCCGTCACCGTCGAGCGCGATGCCCTCCATGTCCATGAGCTGCGCGGGCTGGCCCTCACGCGTCACGCGGATCGCGTCGACGATGCGGGCCGGGGTTTCGCTGACGTCGATGTGGAAGATCGTCGGCTGCATCCCGTAGAAGCTGTCGGAGACGGCGTAGATCGTGCCGTCCTCGGCCATCACCTGGCCCGAGATCGCGCCCCAGCCGGTCAACTCGTCCATGCCCGCGCTGGTGAGGTGCGGGTAGACGGCGGGTGCCTGCTGATACTCGAAGATCATCACATGCGCGCGGGGGCCCGCGTCGTCGGTCTCGTTGGCCGCGATCAGCAGGTTGCGCTCAGGGATGGTGACATAGCCTTCGGGCCCGATGCCCGAGGGCAGAAGCTGCCTCAGCACCGGGGCTGCGGGGTCGGTCACGTCGTAGACGCCGACGACCGAGCCGCGTTCGGAGCCGACGAAAAGGATCGGCGTGCCGTTGAAAGTGTCGAAGGTGACGCTCTCGGGTTCCACGCCCTTGTTGCCCGAGCGTTCCTCGGGGTAGTGGCCGATCTGGATGATCGCTTCCTCGAAGCTGGTTCCAGCCTCGAAGACGATCGTTCCGTCCTGGGCGAAGATCGTCCAGCCACGGGTTCCGCCGTCCATGTCGCCCTCGTTGGCCGTGGCGAAATGGGTGTCGTCGATCCAGGTGACGGCGTCGGGTTCGCGCGGCCAGGTCAGGCTCTGGTCGAAGACCAGCGCGCCCTCTTCCTCGGTGTCGATGCCGTCCAGCGTGACCATCCCGGCCGAGAAATGGCTGAGGACCTCGCCCGCGCGGTTCAGGACGACCATGTGGTTGTTTTCCTGAAGCGTGACGACGATCTCGCCCTCGCCGTTGATCGCGACAAACTCCGGCTCCGGGTCCTCGGGGGCGACTTCGGCAAGGCCGGTGATGTCCGCGGCGATCATGCTGTCGCAATCGAGGCCGTCCTCGGTGGTCGACAGGATCGCCACGAAACCGCCCGGCATCTGGGGCACGCGGCCGTCGCCGGCATCCTCGTCACGCTCGTTCTCGATCGCCACCGCGATGAAACTGCCGTCGGGCGAGATCGCCACGGCGTCGGGCTGACCGCCCAGATCGCAGGAGGCGGTGACGGTGCGGCTGGCCACGTCCAGCGCGTGCAGGACGCCCGAAGGGTTCGTGAAGCTCTCGGAGGTGTTCTCGCCAACATAGGCCGTGCTGCCCCGCACCGCGACCGAGGTCGGCTCGCCGTTCGGCAGGGCAAAGGCACCGGCTGCGACCGGATTGGCCGGGTCGGTGATGTCGATGAAGCCGACGACGCCCGCCGGGCTGTCGGTGTAGACCAGCGTCAGGCCGTCACCCGTCACGCCGATGATCTCGGCCGAGCTTTCCTCGGCGTCGGGCGCGTTCTGGGCGGTCATGAAGGACGCGACGCGGTTGAAGTTCATCTCTTGCGCAAGCGCGGGCGCGGCGGCGAGAAGCGCCAACGCCGAAGTTAGCATAGCCATGCGGGTGGGCATCGCGGGTCTCCGGTTGGATTGAGCAGCGCGCAACACCTGCCGCAGGCCCGTTACAGGCATGTGACCGGAGCGTATCGGATTTGTGACGGTTCGCGGGGGCCCGCTCAGCGGTACATCACCGC
Organism: uncultured Roseicyclus sp.; assembly: GCA_964629305.1. Lineage (GTDB taxonomy): Bacteria > Pseudomonadota > Alphaproteobacteria > Rhodobacterales > Rhodobacteraceae > Roseicyclus. The sequence continues at coordinate 12,448 of CAZVQL010000019.1, read as the reverse complement.
CCAGCGTTCGATCAGCTGCTGTTGCAGCCCCTTGGCAGCGGCGTTGTAGCTGCGTGCACCGGGCGGGCGTTCGCGCTCGGCCTCGGACAGGGCCGCGCGGCGGTCGGTGTCGCCACAGAAGATCGCGAAGGCGAGGTCACGGCCCCCGGGCGTCCGCGCGAAACCTGCCAGCGAGGAGACGAAGTTCAGCGTCCCGGTCTTGGCCACCACGTCGACCGGGTGATTCTGGATGACGTTGCCACGGTTATCCAGCATCGGGATGTTGCGCATCAGCCGCCTGAGCAGGCCGTTGGGCCCGGTCGAGACCAGCGCGCGGACCATGTCGTGGGCCCGCACGCGGCTTTGGTCGCCGAGGCCCGAGTGATCGACGAAGGCCGCGTGACGCGCGCCGAGGCTGTCGCGCATCCAGGCGGACATCTCTTCGGCGGAATGCGCAAGCGAGGTAGGGCGCACGCCGCCCGCTTGCGTGGCCAGAAGGCCCACGACCTCGGCCGTCAGGTTGGTGGACCAGCGCATCATGCCGCGCAGGATATCCTCGAGCGGCTCGCTGACATGCTCGACAAGCACCAACGCCTCTTCCGGGGCGCTGTCGGCAAGCTCCACGCCATCGAAGCTCAGGCCGTTCGTCCGCGCCAGCGTCTCGAAGACCTCGGCCACGTAGGCCGCAGGCCGGCGGACCGGCAACCAGCGCGCGCCGTTCTCGCCCAGCGCCCCGCGTGCGACCGTCCATTGGTCGCGCCCCTCGATTTGGGCGTAGGTGTAGATCGGGGCTGCGCGATCCTCGATCTGCATGCGGGCGATGCGCACGGCGGGGCGCAGCGACTCGGACCGCGCGTCCATGCTGACGGTGTAGTCGTCGGCCTGCCGCGCCCATTCGAAATGCACGCGGTTGAAGTTGAGGTTCAGACCAGAGATCGAGGGGTTGTAGCCGACATGCGGCGGCTGGCCCGGGTCGATCTCGAAGATCTGCGGCAAGGCCCCGTCGGCCAGCAGAAGCCGACCGGTCACTTCGCGCAAGCCGTAGCTTTGCAACTCGGCCGCCATGGCTGCCAGCGTGTCGGTGTCGAGCAGCGGATCGCCCGAGCCGACGAGCCACAGGTCGCCGTCGAGCCGGCCGTTCACGATAGGCCCATCCGCCACGATGCGCGTGCGGAACCGGTAGCCGGGCCCAAGCCGCTGCAGCGCATAGGCACAGGTCACGGCCTTTGCGACCGAGGCGGGCGGCAGGGCGAACAGCGGGTTGAACACCTCGAGCATCTCGCCCGTCGCGGCGTCGGCCACGGCATACCCGACGCGCCCGCCAAGCGCTGCCCGCGCGACCAGGTCTTCGCCAGTCGGGATCGCACGGCGAACGAACCCATCGGGCCGCAAGGCCGGGCGGAGCGAAGTTTCGGGCGGGGCCGCGATGCCGGGCGCCGCGGCCAGGCTCGCCACCCCGGACAGGAATGCGCGTCGCGAGAACATGAAATGGCCAACCGGTCTCAATTCCGTCGTTCACTAAAGCGCAGCGTCCCGCGTCACTCAAGGTCTCAGCGCCCTCAAGCTTGCGTGAAGGTGCGGCTTTCCGACCCAATCGCAATGAGATAGCAGGGGCCATGCAAAGCGACACGCTCCGCGCCCTTCCCCTGATGCTTCTGGCCATGGCGCTGATTCCCTCGGCTGACGCGGCGGGCAAGCTGCTGGGCGAGGCGGGCGTCGCACCGGTCTTCACGGCGTGGAGCCGCTTTGCGCTTGGTGCGGTGCTGCTTCTGCCCTTCGTGCTGCACCTGACGCCGCCGCGGTTGTTCCTCGACTGGCGGGTGTGGCTGCGGGGGTTGCTGATCGCGGGGGGCATCGTGTCGATCCTGACCGCGCTCAGGACGGAACCCATCGCCAATGTCTTCGGCGCCTTCTTCGTCGGGCCGATGGTCGCCTACCTGCTGTCGGTCTGGCTTCTGCGCGAGGCATTCTCGACCACGCGCGTGGCGCTTCTTGCGGTGGGGTTCATGGGTGTGATCCTGGTGGTGAAGCCGGGGTTCGGGATGACGCCGGGCCTGGGCTTTGCCGTTCTGGCGGGGCTGTTCTACGGTGCCTACCTGACCGCCTCGCGCTGGCTGGCCGAGCTCGCGCGGCCGCGCGCTATGCTGATTTCACAGCTGGTCGTGGGCGCGCTGGTGCTGGCACCGCTGGGCCTGCCCGCAATCCCGGAGATCACGCCGCGGATCGGCGCGCTGACGCTGGCCTCGGCGCTGGGGTCGATGCTGGGCAACCTGTGCCTGATCCTTGCGCTGCGCATGGCGCCCGCGACGCGGCTGGCCCCCTTTGTCTACACGCAACTCATTGCGGCAACGACGCTCGGCTGGGCCGTCTTCGGCGTCTGGCCCGATGCTCTGACGCTGGCGGGGCTGGTGATCGTGCTGGTCTCGGGGCTGGCGACGCTGGCGCTACGGGGCGGGCGCTGAGGCGCTACCACTCGCCGCGGGCACGGATCGCGGTCGAGGAGACGTCGACCATTGGCAGGTTGAGGAAACACCACGCGGGCGGCTCGCTCCGGGCCAGCAGATGCGCCCGCGCCGCGGGCAGCCGGTAGCGCGCAAAGGCGCGGGCCGCCGGCGAGGTGCGGGCCGAGATGCGCTGGCCGGGGCGTGCCAGAACACCGACGGGCACGGTGCGCAGGATCCACTCCCAATGCTGCCAGCGATGGAACTGCGCCAGGTTGTCGGCCCCCATCAGCCAGACGAAGCGGACGCCGGGATACAGCGCCATGAGGCGCGAGAGCGTCGCAGCGGTGTAGCGCGTGCCCAGGTGCGCCTCGATATCGGTCACGGTGATCCGCGGATCACGCACCAGCGAACGGGCGGCCGCCATGCGCCGGTCAAGCGGCGCGGGGCCGCGCGCCTTGAGCGGGTTGCCGGGGCTGACCAGCCACCACACCCGGTCGAGCCCGAAGCGCTTGAGCGCCTCGCGGCTGACATGCACATGACCCGCATGCGGCGGGTCGAAGGACCCACCGAACAGGCCGATGGTCATGCCCGGCAGGGCAAGGGGAAAGTCGCTGCGCATCGCCGGGGGCATAGCCTGTCTACGGGGAACGGGGAAGTCCGTGTGCATGACCCAGCCCCGATTGCCGTTCCGGGCGCGGACGATTAGATAGCGGGTCAACCACGGATCAGCGGAACGGAGCGGCGCATGGCCTCCTATCAGTATGTCTATCACATGGATGGTGTCTCGAAGACCTATCCGGGCGGCAAGAAATGCTTCGAGAACATCCGGTTGAGCTTTCTGCCCGGTGTGAAGATCGGCGTCGTGGGCGTGAACGGCGCGGGTAAATCCACGCTGATGCGGATCATGGCCGGGATCGACACCGATTTCTCCGGCGAGGCCTGGGCGGCCGAAGGGGCCAAGGTCGGCTACCTCCCGCAGGAGCCGCAGCTGGATGAAAGCCTGACCGTGCGCGAGAACGTCATGCTGGGCGTCGCCGCCAAGAAGGCCAAGCTGGACCGGTTCAACGAGCTGGCGATGAACTACTCGGACGAGACCGCCGACGAGATGGCGCAGTTGCAGGACGAGATCGACTCGCTGAACCTGTGGGATCTCGACAGCCAGATCGACGTGGCGATGGAGGCGCTGCGCTGCCCGCCCGACGACGCCGCGGTGCCGACCCTGTCGGGCGGTGAACGGCGGCGCGTCGCGCTGTGCAAGCTGCTTCTGGAAGCGCCCGAGATGCTGCTCCTGGACGAACCGACCAACCACCTCGACGCGGAAACCATCGCGTGGCTGCAGCAGCACCTGATCGACTACAAGGGCACGATCCTGATCGTCACCCACGACCGGTATTTCCTCGACGATATCACCGGCTGGATCCTCGAGTTGGACCGCGGCCGCGGCATCCCCTACGAGGGGAACTATTCGGCCTGGCTGGAACAGAAGGCCAAGCGGCTGGAGCAGGAAGCCCGCGAGGACAAGTCGCGCCAGAAGACGCTGGAGCGCGAGCTTGAGTGGATCCGCGCCGGCGCCAAGGCGCGGCAGGCCAAGCAGAAGGCCCGGATCAACGCCTACGAGGAACTGGCCGGCCAGTCCGAGCGCGAGAAGATTTCACGCGCGCAGATCGTCATCCCGAACGGCCCGCGCCTTGGCGGCAAGGTGATCGAGGTCAACGGGCTGAAGAAGGGCTACGGCGACCGCCTGTTGATCGAGGACCTGAGTTTCGCCCTGCCGCCCGGCGGCATCGTCGGCGTGATCGGCCCGAACGGGGCGGGCAAGTCGACGCTCTTCCGCATGCTGACGGGTCAGGAAACGCCCGACGAGGGCAGCGTGGAATTCGGCGATACGGTGCAGCTGTCCTACGTCGACCAGTCGCGCGATGCGCTGGATGCGAACAAGACCGTCTGGGAAGAGATTTCCGGCGGGGCGGAGATCATCGAATTGGGCGACGCCTCGATGAACTCCCGCGCCTATTGCTCGGCCTTCAACTTCAAGGGCGGGGACCAGCAGAAGAAGGTGGGGCTGTTGTCGGGCGGGGAACGCAACCGCGTGCACATGGCCAAGCTTCTGAAGTCGGGCGGCAACGTGCTGCTGCTGGACGAGCCGACCAACGACCTGGACGTCGAGACGCTGCGGGCTTTGGAAGATGCGCTCGAGGATTTCGCGGGCTGCGCCGTGATCATCTCGCACGACCGCTTCTTCCTCGACCGTCTCTGCACCCACATCCTCGCCTTCGAGGGCGAGGCGCATGTGGAGTGGTTCGAGGGCAACTTCGAGGATTACGAGGAAGACAAGAAGCGCCGCCTCGGGCCTGACGCGCTGGAGCCGAAGCGGGTGAAGTACAAGAAGTTCGTGCGATAATCCGAGAGCCGGGCGGGGTCAGTCGGCCCCGTCCTCCTCCGGCGCGTCGGCAGCCCCCCAGACCTTGCGGAACCCCAGCACCTTGCCGCGCGAGGTGACGGGGTCGTAGGTCATGTCCATCGCCGACATGAAATCCACGATCTTCTTGATCGTGCGGGCGTGGTATTTCCGCGGGTGCAGCTCCATCACGCAAAAGCGCAGGGGGCATTTCCAGGGGCGGTTGAACATGTCCGCCTCGGCGCCCTCGACATCCATCAAGACGACATGCGGCTTGTGCGCCCGGATCAGGTCATGGACCGAGATGAGCGGCACGCGCACCCCCCGCCCCTTCCCGCCGAGGCTTGATCCGGTGTAGCCCTCGGAGACGGCGAACTCGGCCATCGCGCCCTCTTCGACGGGGCCGGTGACGGCGCCGTGCATCACGCTGACCCCCGAGAGGCCGTTGCGGGCGAGGTTCGCCTCGATCACCGGCAGAAGGTCTGGGTTTGCCTCGACCGAAAGCACGTTCTCGGGGCCCGCGCGTTGCGCGCAAAGCGACGTGACATAGCCGATGCCCGCGCCCAGCTCGAGCACGCGGAAGCCCTTTCGCACGCAGCGGTCGGCCGAGCGCGCCTCGTCCTCCTCGTAACTGCCGTCTGCCAGTTTCTCGAGAATGGCGGGCGTGGCCAGCCCCTTGGGCAAACTCAGATCAACGCCGTTCAGGCGAAACTCGTACATGGGTGCGGCCCCCGGTCCTGTCGTCCTGGGACACATCATGGCGCGGGGACTGCCGCATGACCATGGCGAATTCGGGGTCGTCAGGCGGTCGGCATGACGCCCAGGTCCTCGTCGGAGAATCGGATCAGCGTCTTGCCCGCCGACATCTGGGCGGCGTAGTCGGCGATGCCCTGTTGCGCCTCGTCGGGCGTGACGATGCGGGCCACGTCGCTGACGGCAAAGCCGCCCTTCAGCGCCTGCGTGGCCTCGCGCGCAGCCCACAGGAGGCGGGGCAGCCCCTGCCGGGGCAGCCATTTCGACAGCCAGAAGCCGCGCACGGTCGCCTCGCGGAAGATCAGCTTGCCGGGGTGGAGCTGGATCGCCGATTGCTCGAGCGCGCCGTAGACCAGCACCTCGGACCCGGGGCGCAGCGCCGCGACGAGCCGCCCGGTCATCTCGCCGCCCACGGCGTCGAACGCCATGCGGCACCGCAGGTCGCGGCAGAGCTGCGCCAGATCCTCGTCAAAGCGCGCGTCGGAGGAATTGAGGACATAGCGCGCGCCCTCGGCCTGAAGCTGGGCCACCTGCTCGGCGCGGCGGACGATGTTGATGACCTTGACGCCCTTCTCCCTCGCGCGTTTGCGGATCATGCGGCCCAACTGACCGCCCGCGCCCGTCGAGACGACAGACCAATGCCCACCTTTGCGCGCCAGTGCGAGGAGCGCGATCGCGGTCAAAGGGTTCACCGCAGACATCGCCCCTGCGCCGAGCGAGACGCCCTCGGGCAGAGGCAACGCGCGCGCGGCATCGACCACGGCGTAGTCGGCCCACATGCCCCCCTCGCCCGTGGCCAGCGCCACGCGCTTGCCCATCAGCCAGCGCGCCATCAGCCCGCTGCCCGCCGCCACGACGACGCCCGACCCTTCGAGGCCGGGGATGAACGGGTAATCGGCCCCGATGCCGTATTCGCCCTTGAGCGTCATCAGGTCCGAGGGGTTCACCGGCGAGGCCGCGATGCGCACGAGGATCTGGCCCGGTCCAGGGTCGGGGCGCGGCACCTCCTGCCATTCGAGCGTGTCGCGCGCGGTCAGCATCAGCGCGCGCATCGTTTCGGGCAGATCGGTCATGACAGTCCCTCCACTGGTCTCGCCAGCCTGACACGCGGGCCGGGCCCTTGGCAAACCCTTGCCCGGCTGGCATCACCGGGCCAGGCCAAGCAGGGGGATGCGCCATGCAGCTTTGGGTCGGACTGGGCAATCCGGGCGCGAAATACGCCGGGAACCGCCACAATATCGGCTGGATGGCCGTGGACCGGATCGCCGAGGATCACGGGTTTTCGCCCTGGAGGGGCAAGTTCCAGGGCAGCCTGTGCGAGGGCAGCCTTGGCGGGGAAAAGGTGCTGCTGCTGAAGCCCGAGACCTTCATGAACCTGTCCGGCCAGTCGGTGGGCGAGGCGATGCGCTTCTACAAGCTGACGGCCGGGGACGTGACGGTGTTCCATGACGAGCTGGACCTTGCCCCCGGCAAGCTGCGGGTGAAGTCGGGCGGCGGTCATGCGGGGCACAACGGGCTGCGGTCCATGCACCAGCATATCGGCGAGGCCTACCACCGCGTCCGGCTGGGCATCGGGCATCCGGGCCACAAGGACCGGGTGGCGGGCTACGTGTTGTCGGATTTCGCCAAGGCCGACCAGGACTGGCTCGATGACCTGCTGCGCGGCATCTCGGACGGCGCGCCGGAGCTGGCGAAGGGCGACACCGGGCGCTTCATGAACGCGGTGGCGCTGCGCACGGCACCGCCACGCAGTTCGACCGGGGGCGCGAAGGAGGCGGCGAAGCCCGCCGCGGCCGAGCCCGAGCCCGAGGCCGACGCGCGCAGCCCGCTGCAGCGGCTGATGGACAAGTTCAAGTGAACAACCGTTTGCGCGAGGCGCTGATCCGGCAGGGCTCGGCTTGCGCGATGCTAGGCTCGCCCTTCATGGGGCGGCTGATGCCGCTGCTGGCCGATCGCTTGCGGCCCGATTGCGCGGTCGCGCGGCGGCTGCTCGACTGGCCGGGCGATGTCAGCTCCAACGGGCATTCCGTTCCCCTGCGGCTGGCCGGCGCGCTGCACGGGCTGGTGCTCGACGGCATCGATGAGGGGTTGGCCGCCGTCTACCCGCCTGCCGAGGTTGGCGACGATACGCTCTGGGCCGCGATCGAGGCCGCGCTGACGCGACACGAGGCGCGGCTGATGGCCTGGCTGGACGAGGCGCCGCAGACCAACGAGGTACGCCGCGGGGGCGCGCTGATCCCCGCGATCTGGTGGGCGCTGGCGCGCCATGACCTGCCCGTGACGCTGTCCGAGCTTGGGGCGAGCGCGGGGCTGAACCTGTCGCTCGACCACTTCGCGCTGGAGGTGGGCGGCGCGCTGCACGGCCCCGCCGACAGCCCGGTGCGGCTGGCCCCCGAGTGGTCCGGCGACGGGCCCGCGCCGCGGCCGATCCGGGTGACGGAACGCGCGGGCGTGGACCGGAACCCGCTCGACCCGAAGGACCCGGCGGCGCAGCTGCGGCTCTTGGCCTATCTCTGGCCCGACCAGCCGCACCGTCTGGCCCTGACGCGCGGGGCCATCGCGCTGTCCGGGACCGTGCCGGACCGAGACGACGCCGCGCCCTGGCTGGCCCGTCGGCTGGCCACCCCGCGGCCCGGACAGCTTCACGTCGTCTACAACACCATCGCCTGGCAATACTTCCCGCCCGAGACGCAAGCCGCAGCCACCGCCGCGCTGGAAGAGGCGGGGGCCCGCGCCACACCCCACGCGCCGCTTGCGCATGTCGCGATGGAGGCGGACGGGGACGCGGAGGGGGCCGCCCTTACCGTGCGGCTCTGGCCGGACCCCGATGGCGACGGCACGGCGCGGCTGCTCGCACGGGTGGACTTTCACGGGCGCTGGATCGCTTGGAGGTTGTAGACATTGCCAATTGTCCCCCACCTGCTAGCTTGAGTGTCAGGCGAACAGGACAGGGTGAGGTGTGGCAATGGGTTTTTCCATGGTGCCGTCGGTGAATGTGCTCGGAGGTCCGCTGACCGACTGTTCGCGCGACCCGATGACGGGGTTCTTCCGCAACGGCCAATGCGACACCTGCGCCGAGGATCACGGATCGCACACGGTCTGCGCCGTGATGACGGCGGAGTTCCTGGCCTTTTCGAAATACGTGGGCAACGACCTTTCGACGCCGCGGCCCGAGTTCAACTTTGCCGGCCTCAAGCCCGGCGACCAGTGGTGCCTGTGCGCCAGCCGGTTCCTGCAAGCGCATGACGAGGGGGTGGCGCCGCGGGTGAACCTGTCGGCGACGCATGAGCGCGCCCTTGACGTCGTCCCGCTTGAGGTGCTCGAGGCGAACGCGCTCGCCCAAGGCTGAGAGGCAGGGGTCTCAGGCGGCCGGGGCGACGGCATCCCCCATCAGATCCTCGACGAACAGGCTGAGAAGCTGCGGCCGGCCACTGACGCCGGCCTTGCGGTAGATCGCGTTGGTCTGCGCCTTGACGGTCCCCTCGGAGGTGTCGCGGAGTGCCGCGATCTCGGCGATGGACATGCCCTTGAGCGCGAAAAGCGCGACGTCGCGTTCGGCGGGCGTCAGGCCCCATTCCTCGAACCGCTCGTCCACAAGCTCCATGAAGGCGCCCGAGGCGGCGCGCAGCGCCTGTTCGACGGCGCGGGTCCGACGCAGTGACGCGCGCAGGGTCAGGGCCCCCAGCACGACGCCCAGAATGAGGCCAAGGGCCGCTCCGATCTCCATCAGTTCGCGGTAGCGCCAGGGCACCGGGTCGACGGGCACGCGCAAGAGCGCAAGCAGAATGTCCGACACGAAGAAGATCGCGCAGGCAACCTGAAGGACGAGGATCGTTCCGAACAGCCCCGGACGGTTCAGCATGCAGACGCCCCGCGTGCGGGGGCGTCAGTCATCGTCATCGTCATTGCCGCCGCCGTCGTCGTCATCATCATTGCCGCCGTTGTCGTCATCGCTGTCGTCGTCATCGCTGTCGTCGTCATCGCTGTCGTCGTCATCGTCGTCGTCATCATCGTCGTCGTCGTCGTCGTCGTACTCGCGCTCATCGTAGTCGCCGATATCGGGAACACCGACGGACTCGCCGCCACGCGACACCAGATCCCGCAAAATGGCTCCGTTGCGTGGGTCCAAGACCAACTCCCGCGTGATGGACCCGCGCTGTGCGGCGATGCGAACGCGGCCGAGAAGGGTCCGGCGGATCTCGGTGATGGTAAAGCCCTGGCGTTCGAGCTGCTGCACGACCCCGCGCGTGACCCTGTCGGTCTGGGCCATGGCGGGACCGGCCAGCGCAAGCGAGGCCAGGGCGGAGGTCAGGAAGTCGCGGCGCGACAGCATCTCGAAGCGTCCTTTGCGAAAACCCGCCGACCCGAGGTCGGGCCGACGGGATGAATCGGTCACGGCAATATGCCGACCGAGGCCGGTTCAGTCATCGTCGTCATCACCATCGTCGTCGCCGTCATCGTCATCACCATCGTCGTCATCGTCGCGGTCGTCATCGCGATCGTCATCGCGATCGTCGTCGCGATCGTCATCGCGATCATCATAGTCGTCATCATCATCGTCGTCGTCGTCATCGTAGTCGTCATCATCGTCGTCGTACTCATCGTCGTCGGTGAAATCCTCGTCCTCGCGGTCGTATTCGACCCCGACGCGGCCGATGTCATCGGCATCCGCAGGGTCGACCTCGGACCTGAGGATGTCGAGCGTCGCGATGTCGTAGACGACCTCGATGGTCTGAGTGCCCATCGTCGCCTCGACCTTGATCTGCGACGGGCCCTCGTCGATCTCGATGTAGGTGAAGCCTTCGGCCTGGTATTGCGCCGCGATCGAGCTGGCCAGCGTGCTCTGGGCATAGGCGGGCATTACGGCGATGAGGCCCATCGCGGTGGTCGCCATCAGGGTTCTGTTCATGGTTGAGGTCTCCTCTTGGTGGGTGCGGGCAGCTCCAATGCCACCCGTCATCCCCACCAGAGCGCGCGGCGGGCCTTTACGGAATCGAGTATGGGTTTAGGCGCCGGGTCGTAAACCCGCCGTCTAGCGATCTAAACCGAAGGTATAGGGATGACCCGGCCCCCTCAGGCGCCGGTCATGTCCCAGCCCAGTGCACGGGCGACGGTGAAGATGTCCTTGTCGCCCCGGCCGCACATGTTCATGACGATGATGTGCTCGCGCGGCAAACCAGGCGCGATCTTGGTGACATGGGCAAGCGCGTGGGAGGGCTCGAGTGCGGGGATGATCCCCTCGGTCTCGCAAGACAGCTGGAACGCCTCGAGCGCCTCGGTGTCGGTGATCGACACGTATTCGGCCCGACCGATGTCATGGAGCCACGCATGCTCGGGGCCGATGCCCGGGTAGTCGAGACCGGCCGAGATCGAGTGCCCCTCGAGGATCTGGCCGTCCTCGTCCTGGAGCAGGTAGGTGCGATTGCCGTGCAGCACGCCGGGGCGGCCACCGGTCAGCGATGCGCAATGCTCCATCTTCTCGTTGACGCCCTTGCCCCCCGCTTCGACGCCGATGATCCCCACCTCCTTGTCGTCGAGGAACGGGTAGAAGAGCCCCATCGCGTTGGACCCGCCGCCGATGGCGGCGATGATCGTGTCGGGCAGGCGGCCTTCGGCCTCCATGATCTGCTCACGGGTCTCCTTGCCGATGATCGCCTGGAAGTCGCGGACCATCGCCGGGTAGGGGTGCGGACCCGCGACCGTGCCGATGCAGTAGAACGTGTCGCGCACGTTGGTGACCCAGTCGCGCAGCGCGTCGTTCATCGCGTCCTTCAGCGTGCCGCGGCCAGAGGTGACCGGCACCACCTCGGCGCCGAGCAGCTTCATCCGGAAGACGTTGGGCGCCTGGCGCTCCACGTCATGGGCGCCCATGTAGACGACGCATTTCAGGCCGAACTTGGCACAGACCGTCGCGGTCGCCACGCCATGCTGGCCCGCGCCCGTCTCGGCGATGATGCGCGTCTTGCCCATGCGGCGGGCGAGGATGATCTGGCCCAGCACGTTGTTGATCTTGTGCGCGCCGGTGTGGTTCAGCTCGTCGCGCTTGAGGTAGATCTTGGCGCCGCCCAGCCGCTCGGTCAGGCGCTCGGCGAAATAGAGGGGCGAGGGCCGGCCCACGTAATGGGTCCAGAGATCGTTCATCTCGTCCCAGAAGCTCCGGTCGGTCTTGGCGGCCTCGTATTGCGCCTCCAGCTCCAGGATCAGCGGCATGAGCGTCTCGGACACGAAGCGCCCGCCGAAATCGCCGAAGCGGCCCCGCTCGTCCGGGCCGGTCATGAAGCTGTTGAGAATGTCGTCGGGCATGGGTCGCGCGCCTCCCTGTGGTTGGACAGAGGGGTAGCGCGCGGACCTGAGCGGGGCAAGGGCCTGCGGCGGTATGCGAAGGGCCGGTGCAGGCGCGTCACCCAAGCCGCGCGCCGCCCCCCGGCGCGGGAGGTCCTGGCCGTCCGCTACGTCAACGTCACGATCCCCGAACCCGCCAGACCGGCTTCGTGAACGACGTGCACGCATTCACGTCCGCCAACCAGGGCCACGGCGACCGACCCGCGACCGCACGCACCCGCTACACGCCTTCCAGCGCCCGCGCGAAGGCCCGCATCTTCGCCGGATCCTTCACCCCCGGCGCGCTCTCCACGCCGGAGCTGAGATCCACCTGCCGCGCGCCCGTCAGCTGCACCGCCTCCGCCACGTTCTCGGGCGTCAGCCCGCCGGCGAGGAGCCACGGCACCGGCCAGCGGCGTCCGGCAATCAGACGCCAGTCGAATCTGAGGCCGTTGCCGCCGGGCAGATCGCCCGCCGCTGCCGGTTTCGCATCCACCAGCAGCATGTCCGCCACCCGGCCATAGGCGTCGAGTTTCGCCAGGTCTTCCGGCCC
>CAZVQL010000018.1:15907-24392 GCA_964629305.1 uncultured Roseicyclus sp. | reverse complement strand
CCACGGTGCTGATCTTGGCATGCGTCTTGTAGTTGATGAAGCCGTAGATCACATGCGCGCCGGAGCGTTCCAGCTTGCGCGACTGGCGGATGTTGGCGGCCTCGTCGAAGCGGGCCTTCAGCTCGACCAGCGCGGTGACCGACTTGCCGTTCTCCGCCGCCTCGCAGAGCGCATCGACGATGGGGGACTCGTTCGAAGTGCGATAGAGCGTCTGCTTGATCGCCACGACATTGGGATCGCGCGCCGCCTGGCTGAGGAAGCGGATCACCATGTCGAACGTCTCGTAGGGGTGATGCAGCAGCATATCCTTTTGCCGGATCGCGGCGAACATGTCGCCGTCGTGGTCCTGCACCCGTTCCGGCACCCGCGGCGTGAAAGACCGCCAGAGCAGGTCGGGCCGTGCGTCGGTCACCAGTTCCTTCAGGCTGACAAGGCCGATCATCCCCTTCACCTCGACCACCTCGTCGCCGGTGACGTGCAGCTGGTCGATGATCTCCTGCTTCAGGTCGCTGGGCGCGCCTGCGCTGATCTGAAGGCGCACCACTTCGCCCCGGCGGCGTCGCTTCAACGCGGTCTCGAACTCGCGTACGAGGTCCTCGGCCTCCTCCTCGACCTCTAGGTCGCTGTCGCGCAGGATGCGGAACATGCAGGACCCGGTCAGCTTGTAGCCCGGGAAAAGCGCACCGATGTGCAGGCGCAACAGCTCTTCCAGCGGAAGGAAGCGGATCTGCCCGTCGCGGGCGGGCAGTTGCAGGAAACGGTCGATCTGGCCTGGGATGGGCAGAAGCGCCTGAAGCACACGCCCGTCGCGGTCGCGCGTCATCTGCAGCGCCAGCGCGATCCCCTCGTTCGGGATGAAGGGGAAGGGGTGCGCGGGGTCGATCGCCAGCGGTGAAAGCACCGGGAAGACGCGGGCGAGAAAGACCTCCTCCAGCGCCTTCTTGTCCGCGGCGGTCAGTTTCGAGGCGGTGACGACGGACAGCCCTTCGGCCTCCATCTCGGATTTCAGAACGTTCCAGGCGGCCTGCTGGTGCTGCATCAGCTGCCGCGCGTCGGCGTTGATCAGCTTCAGCTGTTCGGCGGGCGTGCGGCCGTCGGCGGCGGGGGTCAGGTTCCCTTCCTGCGCCAGCTCGCGCAGGCCCGCGACGCGGACGGTGTAGAACTCGTCGAGGTTGCCTGCCGAGATCGACACGAAACGCACCCGTTCCAGCAGCGGCACGCGGGGGTTCCCCGCCTCTTCCAGCACGCGCCAGTTGAAGGCGAGCCACGAAAGCTCGCGGTTGAAAAAGCGCTGCGGGCCGGTGATCTGCGCCTCGGGCAGGGTCACGGGCTCGGGCAGGGGGGCGGTGAGGAAATCGGCGAAGCTCATGGGCTGGGGCCTAGTCGCGGTTCATGTCGGTTGCGTGACGGTGGTGGGCATTCTGCGCCCGTGCGCCCGCGCCGTCGAGGGGGGCCGAATGTCTCAGGCGGCAAGGCGGTCCAGCACGGCCTTGGCGTGTTTCGTTCCCGGTTTCTGCTTGCTGGCCAGCGCCTCGGCATCCAACTCGGCGACGAAGCGCTGCGCGAAGGCCAGCGAGCGGTCGATGCGCGGCAGGATGTAGGTCAGAAGCGCAGGCGTCAGCGCAAGCTGCCGGTCGGCGGCGAGCTTCACCAAGACCGCCGTCAGAAGCGCATCATCGGGCGCGGCAAGCGTCAGCTGCCCCGCCTGCTCCATCCGGCTTTGCAGGTCGGGCAGCCGCAGGCCCCAGTGCCGTGCAGGCCCCCGTGCGGTCAGCAGAACCGGCGTGCTGCGGCTTGCGGCGGCGTTGTGAAGGTGGAAGAGCGCCTCTTCCGCCGCAGCATCACCCGCGATGCGGTCGGCATCCTCGATCACCAGCGCAGGTGCCTCGGCGGTGTCGGCGGGGTCGAGGCCGGGCAGGGCGTCGGCGGCGATGATACGCGCCTCCGCCTGCGCGGCGAAGACATGGGCCAGATGCGTCTTGCCCGAGCCCTCGGGCCCGGTCAGCAGCATCTTGGCGCCGGGCCAGTCGCGCCAGCCGTCAAGGCCGGCCACCGCGGCGGCGTTGGCTTCGGACACAAAGAAATCATCGCGGCCCATCGCGGCGCGAAAGGGCAGGTCGAGCACCAGCTGACGGGCCATCACGCGTCCTCGTCGTCCGGGACGGCGCGCCCCTCGATCCCGCGGTAGAGCAGCCCGCCCTTGTACTGGTTGATCGCAAAGCGGACCAGCACGCCGATCGCGGCGGCCACCGGCACGGCGACCAGCATGCCGACGAAGCCGAAGAGCGTGCCGAAGGCCGACAGCGCGAAGATCAGCCAGACCGGGTGCAGCCCCACCGAGCTGCCCACCAGCTTGGGTGTCAGGATGTTGCCCTCGACCATCTGGCCGACCTGGAAGATCGCGGCAACGATCACGATCAGCCACCAGTCGCCCCAGAACTGGAAAAGCGCGAGGCCGACCGAAAGCGCCCCGCCGACCAGCGCTCCGACATACGGGATGAACGTCAAAAGCCCGGCAAGCAGGCCCACGACCAGACCGAACTGCAACCCCACCACCATGAGCGCGACCGCGTAGAAGGTGCCGAGGATCAGGCAGACGGTGCCTTGGCCACGCACGAAACTCGCCAGCGTCCGGTCGATTTCCGAGGCGAGGTGGCGGATCGTCGGCGCATGGTCGCGCGGAAGAAGCTCGTCGATGCGGGCGACCATCCGGTCCCAGTCGAGCAGCATGTAGAAGGCCACGACCGGCACGACGACAAGGAAGACCAGCACGTTGACGACGCCCGCAGCACTGCTGAGAAGCTGCTGCAGCAATTCGCCCCCGCGGGCCTGGATCGTCTCGCCAATCGAGGCGAGCGATTGCCGGACCGGCGAGGTTTCGTCGATCACCTCGGGAAACCGCTCGGTCAGCCAGGTGCGCAGCTGGTTGAAAAGGTCAGGCGCCGCCTGGATCAGGTCATCGGTCTGCTGCACCAGCGTCGGGATGATGACGAGCATCGACAGGATCACGACGGCCAGCAGGATCACGAAGATCACCACGGTCGCCATGACGCGGCTCAGGCCCGTCTGCTCCAGCCGGTCGGCGACGGGATCGAGGAAATAGGCGATCGCGCCGCCCACGAGGAACGGCAGAATGACCTGCCCCAGCGCCCAGAGCAGGAAGAAGAACACCGCCGCGGCGATGCCCCAGTAGATCACTTGCTGACGGATGGGCAGGGCCATGCGTAATCCTTCTGTCCATCCCTAGATGCGGGATGCGGTCACGGGCTGCAAGGGGAAGGCCGCCCGCGGCGCTACTGCGCCAGCAACTCGGTCGTGATGCGCTGGCCGATGCGCCCCTGCACCGCCATCATCTGCGGGCCGACCCGGCCCATGGCCTGGGCCATGAAGGGCTGCATCTTGGTCATGACGCTGGCGCCCTCGGGCGTGTTGTAGAAAGCCTCCAGCGCCTCGATCTCGGGCAGGGTGAAGGTGGCGATCGCCGCCTCGATCATCGCGGCCTCGAGGTCGGGGCGGAGCGTCGCAAGTTCTTCGGCGCTGATCCGGCCCACGATCTGCAACTGCTCTTCGTTCAGTTGGGGGGCGACGGCGCGCATCTGGTCGACCATGGCGTCGGCCGACAGCATGTCGTCCATCATCTGCTGCTGCACCGGGTTGGTGATGTAGCGCTCCACGGCGGCGCGCAGCGCGTCATCCTGCGCCGTGGCGGGCAGGGCGGTGGCTAGGGCAAGGGTGAGGGATAGCAGCGTGCGGCGCATGATCGTCAATCTCCACGACTAGGGGGCGGCGGGGCGCGCGCCCGTGACACGGTGGATGTTGACCGAGGCGTCCCGCGGCTGCAAGCCGCGTCGCCCCGCCGGGGTCCCGGCGGGGCGTCGTGGGCGGGATCACGCCGCGCGGGCGGCGCGGATCAGGTCGAGGATGTCGCGCGCGGCGGCCGGGATGTTGGTGCCAGGCCCGAAGATCGCCTTGACGCCCGCGGACTTCAGGAACTCGTAATCCTGGTGCGGGATCACGCCGCCGCAGATCACGATGATATCGCCCGCGCCCTCGGCCTTCAGCGCCTCGATCAGCTTGGGCGCCAGCGTCTTGTGCCCTGCCGCTTGGGACGAGATGCCGACGACATGCACGTCGTTGTCCACCGCGTCCTGCGCGGCCTCTTCCGGCGTCTGGAACAGCGGGCCGACATCCACGTCGAAGCCGATGTCGGCGAAGGCCGTCGCGATCACCTTGGCGCCGCGGTCATGCCCGTCCTGGCCCATCTTGACCACCAGCATCCGGGGGCGGCGCCCCTCGGCCTCGGCGAAATCCTCGACCGATTTCTGGATCGCGGCAAAGCCGGCATCGCCCTCATAGGCGGCGCCATAGACACCGGCCAGCGTCTTGACCTCGGCCCGGTGGCGGCCGAACACCTTTTCCATCGCCATGCTGATTTCCCCCACGCTGGCCCGAGCACGCGCGGCCTCGACCGCCGCCTCGAGCAGGTTGCCCCCTTCTTTCGCCCGCCGTTCCACCTCGGCCAGCGCCGCGTCGCAAGCGGCCTGGTCGCGGCTGGCGCGGATGCGCTCCAACCGGGCGACCTGCGCCTCGCGGACCTTGTCGTTGTCGATCTCGAGGATATCGATCGGGTCCTCGACGTCCTTGCGGTACTTGTTGACGCCGACGATCACCTCTTCGCCGCGGTCGATCATCGCCTGCCGCCGCGCGGCGGACTCCTCGATGCGCAGCTTGGGCATGCCGGTGGCGACCGCCTTGGTCATGCCGCCCATCTCTTCGACCTCTTCGATCAGCGCCCAGGCCTTTTCGATCAGGTCGTTGGTCAGCGCCTCGACGTAGTAGGAGCCTGCCAGCGGGTCGACCACCTTGGTCACGCCAGTCTCTTCCTGCAGGATCAGCTGGGTGTTCCGCGCGATGCGGGCGCTGAATTCCGTCGGCAGCGCGATGGCCTCGTCCAGCGCGTTGGTGTGCAGCGACTGCGTACCGCCGAGGACCGCGCTCATCGCCTCGTAGGCGGTGCGGATGACGTTGTTGTAAGGGTCCTGCTCCTGCAGGGAGACGCCGGACGTCTGGCAATGGGTGCGCAGCATCTTGGAGCGTTCGGATTTCGCCCCGAACTCGGTCATGATCCGGTGCCAGAGCGTGCGGGCCGCGCGCAGCTTGGCGGCCTCCATGAAGAAATTCATGCCGATCGCGAAGAAGAACGACAGTCGCCCAGCGAACTTGTCCACGTCCATCCCCGCCTCGATCGCGGCACGGACGTATTCGCGCCCGTCGGCCAGCGTGTAGGCCAGCTCCTGCACGAGGTTCGCGCCGGCTTCCTGCATGTGGTAGCCGGAGATCGAAATGCTGTTGAATTTCGGCATGTTGTCGGAGGTATATCCGATGATGTCCGAGATGATCCGCATCGACGGCTCGGGCGGGTAGATGTAGGTGTTGCGGACCATGAACTCCTTCAGGATGTCGTTCTGGATGGTCCCCGACAGCACGGCCTTGTCATGGCCCTGCTCTTCGCCGGTGACGATGAAGTTGGCCAGAACCGGGATCACCGCGCCGTTCATCGTCATCGAGACGCTGACCTGATCGAGCGGGATGCCGTCAAACAGGATCTTCATGTCCTCGACGCTGTCGATGGCGACGCCTGCCTTGCCCACATCGCCGATCACGCGGGGGTGGTCGCTGTCGTAGCCGCGGTGCGTGGCGAGGTCGAAGGCAACGGAAACGCCCTGCTGACCGGCGGCCAGTGCCTTGCGGTAGAAGTTGTTGCTCTCCTCCGCCGTCGAGAAGCCGGCATATTGCCGGATCGTCCAGGGGCGGCCCGCGTACATCGTGGCCTTCACCCCGCGGGTGAAAGGCGCGACGCCGGGCAGGCTGCCCATATGCGGCAGACCGTCGGTGTCCTCGGCGGTGTAGAGCGGTTTGACGTGGATCCCCTCCAGCGTCTCCCAGGTCAGGCTGTCGACCGCGCGTCCGCGCAGTTCCTTCTCAGCCAGAGTGCGCCAATCGGCCAGCTTCTCCGTCATCGGGTTGTCCTCTTCCTTGTCCTGTCGGGCGCAGGGTGCGTGCCCCGGCCTCGTCTAGATAATCCGCAAGCCCCCCGGCCCCGGCGGCAAGCCAGGCGAGGTCTTCGGCGTATTGATCGCGCATTGCGCGGCGCTGGTCGGCATCGAAGGGCATGAAGCGTCCGGCCGCGCCGCGGGCGAGTGCGGGGTCGGCGCCGATATCCTCGAGATAGCCGCGCAGGTCGGCCAGCGACGGCGTGGCGTTGTGCCGGTCCTGCATGCCGGACAGGGCAAGGCGGCACCCCGTCAGCCGCGAGACGAGGGCGTCGGGCCGTTCGGCCATCGCCTCATGCGTCCAGACGGCGACGCGTGCGCCGGGCACGGTGCGGGCCACGTCGGCGACGACATCGCGCCAGCGCCGCGGCTGCGTCACCAGCCGGTCGCAGAGCGTGGGGCGGGGCAGAGGCCCGCCGCGCCGCATCCGCCACCCCAGTACCGAGGCCCAGTAGGCGTCATAGCAGCGCAGTGACAGGCCGATGGTCAGGCCGTGACCCGCAAAGCCCGCCGCGAAACCGGCCACCCGCGCGCCGGCATCGGGGTAGAGCGTCTGCGCCTCGGCGTTCCGGCGCATCGTGCCCAACATATTCTCTTCGCTGACGAAGAGCAGGGCCGCGCCCATCGCCGCGGCCATGTTGGCCTGCAGCGCGATCCGGCGGACCGCGCGACCGGGGCGGCGCGGGGGCAGGGCCGCACCCGGCCCGTACAACCCGTCGAAAAGACCCCCACGGCAGCGTTTCGGCCCCCAATAGGCCAGGCCCGACTGCTGGAGCGCGACGCCGCTCTGGCCCAGCATGCGTTGCAGGGTGGTCGTTGCGGTGCGATGCGCGCCGACGTGAAGCAGGATTTCCATGGCGCAGTCTCCGTCCATCCCTCGCCGGGGAACGGGGGCAGCATGCGCGCCAAGGCATGAAGATCGCATGAAGACCGCGCCGGTCCTGCCGCGACGGCGCGCGGTATTTCCCTTCGCTTTCGCCGGGGTCGTGCCTATATCAGGCCGGAACGGAGGATGCATGCGACCAACCCCCCTTGCCCTGATCATCGCGCTGGCCCTTGCCGCGCCGATCCACGCCCAGACCGATGGTGACAGCGTCGCCATGGCCGCCGCCGACGCGCCCGCCGAGGAAACGGTCGAGGCGGTGGACCCGCTGGCACCCCGCAACGCGGCCGATGTCACGCTGGAGGAGTTCCTGTGGACTGCGCGCCCTGTGATCGTCTTCGCCGACAGTCCGAACGACCCGCGGTTCCGCGAACAGATGCAGCTTCTGGCCGACCGGCCCGACCCGCTGCTCGAACGCGACGTGGTCATCCTGATCGACACCGACCCCTCGGCGCGGTCCGAGATCCGCACCACGCTGCGCCCGCGCGGCTTTTCGCTGGTGGTGATGCAGAAGGACGGCAGCGTCGGCTTCCGCCGCCCCAGCCCGCGCGACGTGCGCGAGATCGTGCGCGGCATCGACAACTTCCAGTTCCGGCAGGAGGAACTGCGTAGCGGGGGGCAGTGACCCCCCGTAGCTCTGTCGATATGCGGCGCGCGGCAGATCACGGCGTCACTCGAACTCCATGATCACTTCGTCCACAGCGAGGCTGTCGCCGGGGCCTGCGTTGATCCTGGTGACCACGCCCTTCCGCTCGGCGCGCAGGATGTTCTCCATCTTCATCGCCTCGACCGTGCAAAGCGCCTGACCCTCCTGCACCTCTTCGCCCTCGGCCACGTCGATCTTCACGATCAGGCCCGGCATCGGGCAGAGCAGCAGCTTCGAGGTGTCGGGCGGCAGTTTCTCGGGCATCAGGCGGGCAAGCTCGGCCTGCCGGGGGCTGCGGACATGGACCTTTAGATCGGCACCGCGGGTGCGGATGCGGAAGCCGCCGGGCAGCTTTCCGGCCTTCAGCACCAGCGGGCTGCCCTCGACCATCAGCTTCGCCAGCTGGTCGCCCGGCGTCCAGTCCGAGGTGACGCGCATCGCGTGCCCGTCCTCGAAGGTCACGGTCGAGCCGTCGTGGTCGGCGGCGATCGTCACGGGGTATTCCACCCCCTGAAGCGTCACCACCCAGTCGCTGCCGACGCGGCGCTCGTGGTTGTCCATCCGCCCCGAGACGCGGGTGCGCCGGATCTCGGCCACGCGGTGCATCGCGGCGGCCGCGGCGGCGACGCGGCGCAGCGCGTCCTCGGTCAGCGTCGCGCCCTCGAAGCCCTCGGGGTATTCCTCGGCGATGAAGGCGGTGGTGATGTTGCCCGACACGAACCGCTCGTGGTCCATCACGGCAGACAGGAACGGCAGGTTGTGGCCGATCCCCTCGACCTCGAAACTGTCCAGCGCCACGCGCATCGCCTCGATCGAGCCGATGCGGTCGGGCGCCCAGGTGCAGAGCTTGGCGATCATCGGATCGTAATACATGCTGATCTCGCCGCCCTCGTAGACGCCGGT
>CAZVQL010000018.1:0-15807 GCA_964629305.1 uncultured Roseicyclus sp. | reverse complement strand
CGCCCGATGGAGGGCAGGAAGTTGCGATAGGGGTCTTCGGCGTAAAGGCGGCTTTCCATCGCCCAGCCCGTCAGTTTGATGTCGTCTTGCGCAAAGGGCAGCTTCTCGCCCGCGGCCACGCGGATCATCTGCTCCACCAGGTCGACGCCGGTGATCAGCTCGGTGACGGGGTGTTCCACCTGCAGGCGGGTGTTCATCTCGAGGAAGTAGAAGTTCCGCTCGCCATCCACGATGAATTCCACCGTGCCGGCGCTGGTGTAGCCCACGGCTTGTGCCAGCGCACAGGCCTGTTCGCCCATCGCCTTGCGCGTGGCCTCATCGAGGAAGGGGGAGGGCGCCTCTTCGATGACCTTCTGGTTGCGGCGCTGGATCGAGCATTCCCGCTCGCCCAGGTAGACGCAGTTGCCATGGCTGTCGGCCAGCACCTGGATCTCGATGTGCCGGGGCTGGGTCACGAATTTCTCGATGAAGATGCGGTCGTCGCCGAAACTCGACTTCGCCTCGTTCTTCGAGGCCTGGAACCCCTCGCGCGTCTCGGTGTCGTTCCACGCGATCCGCATGCCCTTGCCGCCACCACCGGCGCTGGCCTTGATCATCACCGGGTAGCCGATCTGGTTCGAGATCTTCACGGCCTCGTCGGCATCTTCGATCAGGCCCATGAAGCCCGGCACGGTCGACACGCCAGCCTCCTGCGCGATCTTTTTCGAGGTGATCTTGTCGCCCATCGCCTCGATCGCATTCGCGGGCGGACCGACAAAGGCCACGCCTGCCTTTTCCAGCGCCTCGGCAAATCTCATGTTCTCCGACAGGAAGCCGTAGCCCGGATGCACCGCTTCTGCGCCGGTCTCCTTGATCGCGGCCATGATCTTGTCGATCACGATGTAGCTTTCAGACGCCGGGGGCGGGCCGATATGGACGGCTTCATCGGCCATGCGCACGTGTAGCGCGTTCTTGTCGGCATCCGAGTAGACCGCGACCGTGGCGATCCCCATCTTGCGCGCGGTCTTGATGACACGGCAGGCGATCTCGCCACGGTTGGCGATCAGCAGCTTCTTGAACATCGGGATCCTCTTTTTTTGGCGATGCGTGCGAGGGATCTGCCCTCGTGCGGCGCGGGGAATTCAGGGGTGGGTAACGGCACTGTGTCCACGTCCGTGGCGGTATCACGGAGACGTGGCGACCCGTTATCGGGGCGCTGTGCAACGGTGCGCCCGTTGCTGCGGATGAACCGGCAGTGACGTGTAGTAACCAATGAAAGGGACATCTCATGACATCCAATCTTCGACCAGCCCTCGGGTTGGCCATGACGGCGATTGCCAGCACGGCGGCATTCACCGGGGCTTCGGCCCAAACCAGCGCCGAGTTCGCAGAGTTGCAGGCCCGCGTGGCCCAACTCGAGGCGCAGGCGAGCGAAACGAACCTGAGCTTCGGCCTCGGCGGGACGGACGTCACGGTCTACGGTTTTGTCCGGGTCGAGGCTTTCTACGACTCCGACTTCATTCAGGGAGATCTGTCCAATACAGCCGGACTTGACACAGCGACGGCCACCGACGGCAATTTCGACACCTCGGTGCGCGTGTCGCGCCTTGGTGTCAGAAGCTCGACCGAGACCGATATCGGCACGATCGGGACGCAGCTGGAATTCGACCTTTTCGGTGGCGAAGGCAGATCCGAATTGCGTCTGCGTCACGCCAACATCACCGTTGGCGGTTTCCTGGTGGGTCAGTTCTGGACGAACTTCATGCCGATCGGACAGTATCCGACCACGGCTGACTTCAACGGTCCGGTCGGCATCACCTTCGCGCGCGTTCCGCAAATCCGCTACAGCGGAGAGGTGGGTGCATTGGGCTACTCCTTCTCGATCGAGGAAGCGGCCTGGACCTCGGATGACCCGGTCGTCACGGCCGCCGTTCAATACAGCAACGACTTCTTCACGGGACGTCTTGCGGCATTGAGCGGTACCGTTCAGGAAGGCGCCTTCGAGGATGATGCCTACGGCGTGACCGCCTCGCTGGCGCTTCAACCCTGGCAGGGTGGCAGCATCACCGGGACCTACACCACCGGCGAAGGCATCGGTGGCCTCTTGATCGGGGGCGGTGCAGGTTTGACGCCCACAGGTCAGGCAAACGAGGTCGACGGCTACACTGTCGAGATCCGGCAGGAGATCGGCGACCATTTCGACATCGGTGCCGCCATCGGTCGTGAAGACTACGAAAACTCCGGGGCTACTGCCGCCGACATTTCCCAACTCGAAACGTTGCACGTCAACGCCTTCTGGCGTCCGGTCGACAACTTCGCAGTCGGCGTCGAATACATCAACGGCGTGCGCTTCGGCGGTGACGGCAGCAGGCTCGAGGCAGATCGTGTCGGTCTTTCGGTGACCTTCTCGTTCTAAGCTGTTCTCGACAGGTAATACCCATCCCGAGCGGTCTTCGCTCGGGATGACTGTCTCAAGACCCTCTGCGGCGTGCTCAGTTGCAGACGCCCACGTCGTCGCAGATGGCACCACCGGCGGCACCGATAAGGATGCCGGTGCCCAGGTTACCGTCGAGCGCTGCGGCCGTGACGCCGCCAGCGACAGCGCCGATGCCGGCACGTTCCAGGTCGCTCGTGACACACCCCGATAGCGCGAGCGCCGCGGCAAAGAGGGTTGCAGTGAATGTGGTCTTATGGGTGGCGCGCATTTTGCGTCTGCTCCTGTCGATGGTCCTCGTGGAGAAACACATACACCCAATTCCAACGTCACGATAGAGCTACGGCAAGCACCGCCCGACCACATGACACCCGCGTCGAAAAAAAGCGGCCGGCACAGCAAGCTGGCCGACCGCGTCGAAGGGGAAGGGTAACACGTCTTGTCGTGACCGGCCGTTGAATTGCTGGGGACAGAGGCCGGCACACCAACCTTGCCACGATTTTCCAGTCCCGAAAGTCCCATTTCCGCGAGCACCGCAAGGTGCGCACGAAATCGCGCAAGCTGGTCGGAGTTGCGCGAAATCATGCCGATCGCCCCTCCCATACGCCGGAGCCGTCGAAGGCCTCGGGGAAGGACGCGCGCGCGCGGTCCTCGTCGATGACGAGAAGCGCCTCGTAGCTTTCGGGATCGAACGGATCTTCGGCCGGGATCACCTCGCGCCCGAAAAGCCAGCTGAGCCGGCCTGCATCGAGGTTGCCGCGCTCGAAGGGCTCGGTCCCGAAATAGAGCCACAGCGCCTCCATGAAGGCGGCGTCGGCGCGCCGGTCGGCGGGGCGGCGGTCGGCATAGCGCTCGCGCGCGACCAGCTTCGTCGCGCCGTCCTTGTGAGCGCGGCGGATGGTGAACTGCAGATCGCTGCTCGGCAGGCGTGAGGGGAAACCGCGATGCTTGATCATGCGCACCCCTCCGCGGCGGAGAGGGAGGCGAAACGCCGGGCGAGGCCTGAACCCCGCCCGGTCGTAAGTCTGTCTTCAGTGATACTTGTTCGACACCGGATCGTGCGTGATCGGTGCGGGTTCAATGAAGATGATCTCTTCCTGCTCGGGCGCCGGGGCGGCGCAGGCTGCAACGCCTGCCACAAGGGCCATGGCAAGAAGCGCCTGGATGGTACGCGACATCTCGCTCTCCTTACATGTTGGACCGTGACCGGATCGCATGACCCGGCCACGGCCAGAGGTACAGCTGCACAAGGGCAGCCGCGGGCGAGGATACCGTGCGACGGGTCTTCTCCACAGGGATTTCCACAAGCTGACAGCGTCTGTGACTCGGTTGCATCAAACCCATGGGCACTTGAACGTCGTTTCGCAACATGTTGTGCAAGCATCAAAAAAGCTCCCAGATGCAGATGGGGCCTTCCAGCCTGTAGCTTTCGAAATACCGACGGATCTCGGGGGTGGTGACACCGCGCTCGACCGGCGCCTCCATCATCTCCACGATGACCCAGTCAGGGGCCATGGACCGGGTTTCGGCCGCCGGAACGCCCCAGGTGCGACAGGCCCAGTCCATGTCCTCGCGCAATTCCGAATTGGTCAGCCCTTCGCCCGCGATCAGCGGCGCCAGCAGGCGGACCACGACCTGCATTTCGCCAGACCACGGGTTTTCCTCGAGCATCAGGTCGTTCAACACCACCGGCTGCCCCGAGGGGGCCGTGACCTCGCCCATGGGCCAGTCGCCCTGCAAGACCTCGCCCGCAGCCGAGAGCGGCGCAAGCGACAGGCAGCATGCAAGCGGCAGGGCGGCGTGGATCACGGGGCACCTCCCCCGGGCCTGCGGGCGATGCAGTCGATCTCGACCAGTGCCCCGACGGCCAGAGCGGTCACGCCAACGGTCGTGCGAGCGGGCCGCCTGTCGGGCGGGAAAAATGACTGGTAGGTCTCGTTGAAGGCAGCGTAGTCGCGCTCGAACTCGGTCAGGTAGGCGCGCATCTGCACGACATGGGAGAGGTCGAGGCCAACGCCCTTCAGGATCATCGCCAGGTTCTCCATCACCCGCACGGTCTGCGCCTCCACCCCCTCGGGCAGGGGCGCATCGGGGGCTGCGGGGTCGGTCGGCATCTGGCCGGTCAGGATCACCCAGCCGTCCACCTCCACCGCGTGGGAAAAGGGGGCGACGGGCCGCGGGCCGCCGGAGATCATGTGGAAGAGGGGCTCGGTCATCGGTATCTCCGTAGGGTGGGCAATCCTGCCCACCGCGCCGGTGTGGTGGGCAGATTGCCCACCGTTAGAGCGGAATGTTGTCGTGCTTCTTCCACGGCATCTGCTTGCGCTTCGTGCGCAGCTGCGCGAACGCCTTGCACACGCGCCGCCGGGTCGAGCGGGGCTGGATCACCTCGTCGATGAAGCCACGCTCGGCCGCCACGAAGGGGTTGGCGAAAGCATCCTCGTAATCCTTCGTCCGCTTCGCGATCTTCTCGGGGTCGCCCAGTTCGGATCGGTACAGGATCTCGGTCGCGCCCTTCGCGCCCATCACCGCGATCTCTGAGGTCGGCCAGGCGTAAGAGATGTCGCCGCGCAGGTGCTTGGAAGACATCACGACGTAAGCCCCGCCATAGGCCTTGCGGGTGATGACCGTCACCTTCGGCACGGTCGCCTCGCCATAGGCGAACAGGAGCTTCGCACCGTGCTTGATGACGCCGTTATACTCCTGCCCCGTCCCGGGCAGGAATCCCGGCACGTCGACGAAGGTCAGCAGCGGGATCTCGAAGCAGTCGCAGAAGCGCACGAAGCGCGCAGCCTTGCGGGCGCTATCGATATCCAGAACGCCCGCCAGCACCATGGGCTGGTTGGCCACCACGCCCACGGTCTGCCCCTCGAGCCGGATGAAGCCGGTGATGATGTTCTTCGCGAAATCCTCCTGGATCTCGTAGAAATCGCCCTCGTCCGCGACCTTGGTGATCAACTCCTTCATGTCGTAGGGCATGTTGGGGTTGTCGGGCACCAGGGTGTCGAGGCTTTCCTCGACCCGGTCGGGACTGTCGTAGAAGGGCCGCACGGGCGGCTTCTCGCGGTTGGAGAGCGGCAGGAAGTCAATCAGGCGGCGCACTTCCGACAGCGCCTCCACGTCATTCTCGAAGGCACCGTCAGCGACGCTGGACTTGCGGGTGTGGGTGGTCGCGCCGCCCAGTTCCTCGGCGGTGACGTGTTCGTTGGTGACGGTCTTCACCACGTCGGGGCCGGTGACGAACATGTAGGACGAGTCTTTCACCATGAAGATGAAGTCGGTCATGGCCGGCGAGTAGACCGCGCCACCCGCACATGGCCCCATGATCATGGAGATCTGCGGCACCACGCCCGAGGCCTCGATGTTGCGCTGGAACACCTCGCCATAGGCGGCGAGCGAGCTCACCCCCTCCTGGATACGTGCCCCGCCACTGTCGTTGATGCCGATCACGGGCGCGCCGTTCTGCATCGCCATGTCCATGATCTTGCAGATCTTGGCGGCATGGGTTTCCGACACCGAGCCGCCGAGTACGGTGAAATCCTGGCTGAACACGTAGACCATGCGGCCGTTGATCGTGCCCCAGCCGGTGACCACGCCGTCGCCGCGCGGCTTGCTTTCGGCCATGCCGAAATCGGTGCAGCGGTGCGTGACGAACATGTCGTATTCTTCGAAGGAGTCCTCATCGAGCAACAGTTCGATCCGCTCGCGCGCCGTCAGCTTGCCCTTGGAGTGCTGCGCGTCGATCCGCTTCTGACCACCACCCAGCCGCGCCTCTTCGCGGCGGTGTTCGAGCTCCTGCAGGATGTCCTTCATCTGTCGTCCCTTCCGACTGGCCTTGTCCCTCTTGTTGCCCTTGCCTAGCGCAAACAACCGGGGATTGTCGCGGACCCTATGGACGCAGGGGCGCCCGCGCGAGTCGGAATGCGCATATTTGCAAAATGATTTGCGAAAGACTTTGCTTTTTTGAATAACTGCAAACCACCTCGCCGATCCGACACTTCCGCACAGCGACCCTGCGGCAAGGCGATGGACAACCCGGCGGCGCTGGCCTAATTCCGTTGCCATGGCAACAATCGATCCGGTGCGCTTCCTCGACCGCGCCACTCCGCCCCACATCTTTACCCTGATCGTTCTGACGGGCCTCGGTGCGCTGTCGATGAACATCTTCCTGCCGTCGCTGCCGCAGATGACGGAGTATTTCGTCACCGATTACAGGCTGATGCAGCTGTCGGTCGCGCTTTATCTTGCGGTGAACGCGGGGCTTCAGGTGGTGATCGGCCCGATCTCCGACCGCTTCGGGCGCAGGCCCGTGCTGCTGGTCGGGATCTCGGTGTTCCTGGTGGCGACGCTTGGCTGCATCTTCGCGCCCAATATCGAGGTTTTCCTGTTCTTCCGCATGTTGCAGGCGGTGATCGTCGTGGGCCTTGTCCTGGGCCGCGCGGTGGTGCGTGACATGTACCCCGCCGACCAGGCCGCCAGCCAGATCGGCTATGTCACCATGGGCATGGCGGTGGTGCCGATGATCGGTCCGGCCATCGGCGGCGTTCTGGATGAGACCTTCGGTTGGCAGGCGAATTTCTGGCTGCTCTTCATTCTGGGCATCATGGTCCTGGCGCTGACATGGCGCGACCTCGGCGAGACGGCGCGCGCCACCTCGACCAGTTTCGCGGCCCAGTTCCGCGAATACCCCGAGTTGCTCACCTCGCGCCGCTTCTGGGGCTACTGCATGGCCGCGGCCTTCGCCTCGGGGGCCTTCTTCGCCTATCTGGGCGGTGCCCCCTATGTCGGGTCCGAGGTCTTCGGCCTCTCGCCCGCGCTTGTCGGCTTCTATTTCGGGGCACCGGCACTGGGGTATTTCTTCGGCAACTGGGTATCGGGCCGCTTCTCTGTTCGGCTCGGGATCAACGTGATGATCCTGTGGGGCACGGTGATCTCGGCGGCGGGGCTTCTGGTGTCGCTGCTCCTGTTCCTTCTGGGGCTCAAGACAGCGCTCGTCTTTTTCGGCTTCATGACCTTCGTGGGCCTCGGCAACGGCATGGTGCTGCCCAACGCGACCTCGGGGATGCTGTCGGTGCGGCCGCACCTGGCTGGCACGGCCTCGGGGCTTGGCGGGGCGATCATGATCGGCGGGGGGGCTGCGCTCTCGGCGCTGGCTGGCGCGCTGCTGACGGGGGGCAACGGTGCCTATCCGCTGATCCTGATCATGCTGTTCACATCGATCCTCGCGGTCATCTCCATCCTCTACACCATCCGGCGCGAGCGGCAGGTCACCGGCTAGCCTTGCGCGAGGCTTTGCAAACCGCCACAACAGGCTTGCAAACCCTGCCGCCGGAGGTGCCATGTCGTCTGCCAAGCTCTACGCCGGGGCCAAGCTGCGCGAGATCCGCACGCGGCTGGGCCTGACGCAGAAAGATTTCGCGCAGAAGCTCGGCGTCTCGCTGCCCTACCTGAACCAGATGGAAAACAACAACCGCCCGGTCTCGACCGCGGTGGTGTTGGGCCTTGCGCAGGAGTTCGGCATCGACGTGACCGAGCTGCGTGCGGGCGATGCCGAGCGTCTCGTCTCGGACATGCGCGAGGCGCTGGCCGACCCCGTCTTCGCCGAGGCAGCCCCCCCCTTGGCCGATCTGCGGCTCGCCGCCTCGAACGCGCCTGCGCTGGCGCGCGCCTTTCTCGACCTGCACCGCGCCTATCGCCAGACGCATGAGCGCCTCGCCTCGCTCGATGAGGCACTCGGGCAGGAGCGTCACGCCGCCCCTTCGCCCTGGGAGGAGGTGCGCGACTTCTTCCACTATTGCGACAACTACATCGACGCCGTCGACCGCGCCGCCGAGCGCTTCGCCTCGCAAGCGACGGGCGATCTTGCCGCCCATACCGAGGCGGTGCTGGCGGGCATGGGCATCACAATCCGGCACGAGGCGGGGCAGGGCGTGCGCAGCTACGATCCGGCCACGCGCGTGCTGACCCTCAGCCCCCGTGCCGCGCCGGAAACCCAGCGGTTTCAACTGCTTCACCAATACGCGCTGTTGGGGCAGGCGCAGCTGATCGAGGCGACGCTCGACCTTGCCCGGTTCCAGTCCGACACCAGCCGCGAGATCGCGCGGATCGGGATGGCCAACTACTTCGCGGGCGCCGTCCTCATGCCCTACACCCGCTTTGCAGGCGCCGCGCGCGAGACGCGCCATGACCTCGAACGCCTCTCGATCCAGTTCGGCGCCTCGATCGAACAGGTGGCCCACCGCCTGTCCACGCTGCAACGGCCTGGCGCCAAGGGCATCCCCTTCTTCTTCGCCCGCGTCGACCAGGCGGGGACGGTGACAAAACGCCATTCGGCCACACGGCTGCAATTCGCCCGCTTCGGGGGCGCCTGCCCGCTCTGGAACGTGCACCAGGCCTTCGAGACGCCTACCCGCTTCCTGCGGCAACTGGCCGAAACGCCGGACGGCGTGCGCTACGTGATCCTTGCCCGCGACGTGTCGAAGTCGGGTGGTGCCTGGGGCACGCCCACGCGGCGCTTCGCCATTTCACTGGGGTGCGAGGTGAAACACGCGCCCGATCTGATCTATGCCGACGGTCTCGACCTCGACCGCGACGCGGCGTTCCAGCCGATCGGGATCTCGTGTCGGATCTGCGAACGCGAGGCCTGCCACCAGCGCGCGGTGCCACCGCTCGAGCGGCGCCTGACGGTCGATCCGAACCGCCGCGGCGCGCTGCCCTACAAGATCGTGCGTTGACGCGCCTATTGCTACGGCCCTAATTCTGATCCGACGGACAGGGAGGACAATCCGCAATGGAAATGCACGCGACGCGTACCATCGCCGCCGACCGGATGGCGGTCTGGCAGGCACTGAATGACCCCGAGGTGTTGAAGGCTTGTATTCCAGGCTGCGAAGAGTTGACCGGATCGCCGGAAGAGGGGTTCAGCGCCGTGGTCAAACAGAAGGTCGGCCCGGTCAAGGCGACCTTCAAGGGCGAGGTGACGTTGTCGGACGTGGTCGAGGGCGAAAGATACACCATCTCGGGCGAGGGCAAGGGCGGCGTCGCTGGCTTCGCCAAGGGCGGTGCCCAGGTCAAGCTGTCCGACGCCGAGGGCGGCGGCACGGACCTGCACTATGATGTAGAGGCCAAGGTCGGCGGCAAGCTGGCGCAACTGGGCTCGCGCCTGGTGGACAGTTTCGCGCAGAAGATGGCCGACCAGTTCTTCGAACGCTTCCAGGCCCATGTCGAGGGGTCCAGCACCGCGGCCTGACCCCCCGATGTGCTCGGTTCGCGGGCCTCAGGCCTTGGCCAGCATGCCCGCGATCTCGTCCTTCAGCGCCATGCGCTCCTTGCGCATTTTGGTCTCGGTGAAGTCGTCCACCGGTTCGACCCCGCTTTCCGCGCGGTGCACGGCGCGATTCACCTCGTGATAGGCATCCATCAGTTTGGCGAAATGCGGGTTCGACACCTTAAGCGCGTGGATCTTCTCCACGTCCTGCGGAAACTCATCGGCCAGTTCGTGCGGCGTATGTGACATGCGTTTATCCTTCCTCGCTCCTGTCGGTCGAGGATCAGACTAGGGCCGCAGGGCCCCCGCGGACATTGAGCCAGATCAACCGCTGAACGGTTTGCGCTACGTCACTCGGCGGCCTGGCTCCGCGCGCCGCGCCATGCGGCGGTCAGCGCCTCGGGGCTGAGCACATGAGCGGTCGGAACCGGGCCGAACACTTCGGGTTCTGCCTCACCGAGGCGGCCGGGGAAGGCGAGCGCAGGCAAACCGGCGCCGCGCGCCGCCTCGAGCGCGACAGCGGTGTCGACGACCGCCACGGCGCGGCCCGGTCCGATGCCCAGTTCGGTCACGGCGGCCACCATCGCCTCGGGGCTGGGGGCCATCCGGTCCACGTCCTCGCGCAGGATCGCCACGTCGAAGGACGAGCCGCCCCGCTCTCGCGCCGTGGCCTTCAAAAGCGCGCGCACCGGTTCAACGTCGGACCGGCTGACCAGCGCCAGCTTGACCCCGCCCCGCGCGGCCCAGTTCAGCACCCGCGCCACGCCGGGCCGCAGGGGAACACCCCCGGCCAGCATGGTGGCGAATTGCCTTTGGTGGCTCTGGTCCAGCGTTTCCGCATCGACGACCATGTCGAGATGGGCGGCATAGCGTGCGGCTAGCTGACGGTCGCCGCCGGGGCGCATCAGCTCGGCGTAGGTGTCCCACGACCATTCCCATGCGATCCCGTGGGTGCGAAAGGCGGCGTTCCATGCTGCGCGGTCAAGCTCGGCCACCTCGGCCAGAGTGCCTATTCCGCCAAAGATCAATGCTTCCAGTGTCATGAGTGCCTCCGCAGGATCACGACAGCGCAGGTGTGTGTGGCTCGCAACCGGCCACCGCCACGGCGCTGCGCTGCGGCATGCGCGATTGGCGGCACCCTAAGCGAAAGGGTGCGCCGCTGCACAATTCTCAGGCGAAAGGAAAAAGGTTAATTCAAGTCCCGGGCGCATCCGGTGCCGGGGTGATCTGGCGTTTGAGGCGCGCTTCGCGCCACGTCACCAGCGTGATCGCCGCGATGATCATCGCGCCGCCCAGCATGACGAAGGCGTCTGCCGGCTCCCCGAAGATCACGACGCCCAGAAGCGTGGCCCAGACAAGCTGAAGGAAGGTCACGGGTTGCGTGACCGTCAGGGGGGCGGCGGCGAAGGCCAGCGTCATCGAGTAGTGTCCCGCGGTGGCAAAGGCCGCGGTCAGCGCGAGCCATCCCAGTTCTGTCCAGCCGATGGGCACCCAGACGGTCCAGGCGATCGGCGCCAGCACGACCGGCACCACGACCGAGAGCATGAAGACCACGACCTGCGGTTTCGCCCGCCCCGTCAGCACCTTGGCCATGAAGTAGCTGCCCGCCATGAAAACCGCCGTGAAGAGCATCGCCAGATGGCCGATGTCGACCTCGCGGAAACCGGGGCGCACGATCACCAGCGTACCGAGGAAGGCCACGCCCACCGCCCCGATCCGCCACGGCCCAAGGCGTTCTTTCAGAAGAACGACGGCCAGCAGCATGACGTAGATCGGGTTGAGATAGTTCAGCGCGGTGACATCCGCGATCGGGATGCGGGCCATCGCGAAGAACCACAGGATCACGGCCATCGAATGGCAAACCCCGCGGATCCCGAACAGACCCCATGTCTTGCGGTCCAGCGTCGCCGCCCTGACCGCAGGCCACATCGGGATCAGGAAGACGAGACCCAGCGCATAGCGCAGGAACGCCGATTGCGCAGCAGGTACCTCGGTGCCGACCATCTTCACGCTGGCGGTCACGGCAACGAAACACAGGCCCGTCACGATCATCCAGACGACGCCTGCGATGGGCCGCCCCGCCGGGTCGGTGGCGGGCGGAGGTGCGGTGCGCGTATCGGGGGCTGTGGACATGCCCATCAAATGGCGCAGCGCGCCGCGACTGTCCAGCAGCCTCAGCCGCCGAGCGCCAGCTTGACCGCAAGCGCCAGCATCGTGACGCCCACCACGGCGTCGAGTACCCGCCACGCCGCGGGCCGCGCGAAGAGCGGTGCCAGTGCCCGCGCGCCGTAGCCCAGCAGCACGAAAAAGAGGACCGAGGCCGACAGCGCGCCTGCCCCGAACATCCAGCGCCCCGGCCCGTAGGTCGTCGCCACCGCCCCGATCAGTCCCACCGTGTCGAGGTAGACATGCGGGTTCGCCCAGGTCAGCGCGAGCGTCGTGGCGACAGCGGCGCGCAGGCTTTGCTCGGCGGCGCCGCCCGCCTCCAGCGCCTCGGTTTGGGTCCAGGCCGCCCAGAGGCTCTTCAGCCCATAGGCCACAAGAAACGCCACCCCTGCCCATCGCATCGCGTCGATCGCCCAGGGCGCGGCCTGGGCCAGCGCGCCGAAGCCCGCGACGCCCGAGAAGATCAGGATGCCCTCTGACAGGCAGCAGACGGCGACAACCGCGCCCACATGCGCCCGGCGCAGCCCCTGCCTCAGGACAAAGGCGTTCTGCGCCCCGATGGCAAGGATCAGGCTGAAGGACAGGGCAAAGCCCGCGGCGAGGGCTGTGATCATGGCGGTATCCGTCTTTGGGGCAGGCAGGGGATAGCCGCCGCCGTCACATCGGTCTAGCGCATAAACCTTACGTAAAATAAGCTCAGCTTATGATTGACCGCGCCGCCCTTGCTGCCTTCTCCGCTGTTCTGCGCACCGGCTCCTTCGAGGGTGCGGCGGCGCAGCTTGGTGTCACGCAATCCGCAGTCTCCCAGCGCATCAAGTCGCTCGAGGAACGGCTCGGCAGCGCCCTGATCCGGCGCACCCGTCCTGCCACGCCGACCGACGCGGGCCGTCGCCTGATGGATCACGCCGAGGCGGTTGGCCTGCTCGAGCGCGACCTGATGCGAGATCTCGGCCGTCCCGCACCCGACACGCCGCTGCGCATCGCGGTCACCGCCGACAGCCTTGCGACCTGGGTCATCGGGGCCCTGGCCGAGGTCGAGGGCGTGCTGTTCGACCTGGTGATCGACGATCAGGATCATTCCGCCGATCTCCTGCGGGGAGGAGAGGTCGCGGGCGCGATCACCGCCTCGGAACGGCCCGTGCCCGGCTGCGATGCGCTGCCCCTGGGGCACCTGACCTACATTGCCTTTGCCGCGCCCGCCTTCGTGGCCCGTCACTTCCCCAACGGTGTGACGCCCGAGGCGCTGACCCGCGCGCCGGCGCTCACCTTCAATCGCAAGGACGGTCTGCAAAAGGCGTGGGCCAGGGCGGCGACGGGCGAGCAGCCGGTGCTGCCGACGCATTACATCGGCTCGACCAACGGTATAACCGAGGCCGGGCTGGCCGGATTGGGTTGGGGTCTGAACCCGGACACGATGATTGCGCCGCTGGTCGCCGAGGGGAGGTTGATCGACCTTGCCCCCGCGGTCCGCATCGAAA
Source organism: uncultured Roseicyclus sp. (assembly GCA_964629305.1). GTDB lineage: Bacteria > Pseudomonadota > Alphaproteobacteria > Rhodobacterales > Rhodobacteraceae > Roseicyclus. The sequence continues at coordinate 2,483 of CAZVQL010000018.1, read as the reverse complement.
CCCCGCTCTTCTGGCAGGTGCCGCGGCGCATGGGTCCTGCCCTTGCCGGTGTCACCCGCGCGCTGCGGCGCTGCGCGCCGGGTGTCGCTCAGGGCAGGTAGCGCGTGGGGTTCACCGCCTCGAAGCCGCGGCGCACCTCGAAATGCAGGAAGGACGGATCGCCCGGCCCCACCTCGGCGATGGTCTGGCCCTGGCTCACGCTGTCGCCGCGCGACACGGCGATGTTGCGGATATTGGCATAGACTGTCAGCAGCCCGTCGGGGTGGCGCACGACAAGGATCGGGATCTGGTCGGTGTCCTGCGTGATCGCCGCAACCTCGCCATCCGCGGCGGCGCGCACCGGGGTGCCTGTTGCCGCGCCGATGTCGATGCCTTCGTTGCCGCTGCCGTAGGGGCGGATGATGCTGCCCTGCACGGGGTAGGCAAAGCGCGCCGTATTGGCGGCCGGTGCAGGCGCCGCCGGTGCAGGCGCTGCGGCTTGTGTGCCCTGCGGCGGCAACGGAGCGGTCTCGATCGGGTCCGGAAGCGGGGCAGCCGCGGATGGCGGCAATGGGGCGACCGATGTGCCGGGCGTCGTGCCGCCGGTGGCAGAAGCTTCTTCGATGATGATCGGGATGATCAGGAACTGCCCCTCACGCACGGCAAGGTCGGGGCCAAGACCGTTCCATTCGGCCAGCGCACGAACCGACACGCTGTAAAGCCGGGCGATGGAATAGGCCGTCTCGCCACGGCCCACGCGGTGGCGGACGGGTTCCTGCCCGGGCTGCAGCGCCGGGGCGGCGGCCGTGCCGGTGCCCTGCCGCGCCTCGGCCGCGTCGATCGCGCCGGACGCGATGGCGGCGATGTCGGTGCCGGCCCCGGCCCCTGGTGCGACACGCCGTGGCAGCGCCAGGATTTCGTCCGCACGCAGCGTGTCGCCGGCGTTCCGCCCGTTGAAGCGCGCAAGCTCGTCCGGCTCGATCCCGACGCGGCGGGCCACGTCGCTCACGGTATCGCCGCGGCGGGCGACGACCATCTGGTAGCTTTCGTAGGTGATGAGGCCATTGGCGTCCGGCTCGGGCCGCGGCGCCGCCTCGCCCGAACCGCGGGTCGAGATGCGGTCGGGCCGCAGGTCGAAATCAAGGTCGGACCCGACGCAGCCCGCAAGGGCCGACAGGCAAAGGCCAATGGCAATCAGCTTGGGCGCTGGGATCATCGCTCGGGTCTTCCTCGACTGCTCCGGCGCAATGCGCCACTCACACACGTCACCGCCCCGCAAACCGGGGTCTAGCTTCTCCTGCGCGTTCTACATCGAAAACGGCAAGCGAATAAAGCCCCGCGGCGGGGAATTGCCGATCCGACCTCCCCGGGTTCGCGAGGCTTATTCGCGGGGCAGGCCATCGATGAGCGGCACGAAGCGGACCGGCAGAAGCTCGTCGTAGTCGAAGCCCGAGCCGTCAGCACGCCGCGTCACCTTTATCAGGCTCTGAACCGAGTCCGACTGCCCCACGGGTACGACCATCACACCGCCCGGCTTCAGCTGCCGCAGAAGGGGGCCGGGCGGGTCCTCGGCGGCGGCGGTCACGAGGATACGGTCGAAGGGTCCCTGGTCCGGCAGGCCGAAACTGCCATCGCCGGTCAGCACGGTGATGTTGGTCAGGCCGAGGCGGGTGAACCGCTCTTCCGCCTCGCGGGTCAGCGTGCGGTGTCGGTCGATGGTGTAGACCCGCCGCGCCAGCTGGCTGAGGATCGCGGCCTGGTAGCCCGAGCCGGTCCCGATCTCGAGCACGGTATCGCGCGGCTGCACCTCCAGCGCCTGCGTCATAAGCCCCACGACCGAGGGCTGGCTGATCGTCTGCCCCGAGGCGATGGGCAGCGGCATGTCCTCGTAGGCGCGGGCCTCGAAATGGCCCTTCACGAAATCGCCGCGGTCGATCCGCTCCATCGCCTCCAGCACTCGTGCGTCCGTGACCCCCTTCGAGCGCAGCTGGAAGAGGAACTGCATCTTGCGGGTGGCCTCGTCGTCGGTGGTCATTCCAGTGCGGTCCTCAGCGCCTCCAGCCGGTCATGCGCGGTCAGGTCCACGCGCATCGGCGTGACCGAGATGTAGCCCTCGAGGTTCGCGTGCGCGTCCGTTCCCGGCTCGGTCGCCACGTCCTGCCGCCCGCCGCGTATCCACAGGAAGCGGCGGCCGTTCGGCGCGGTATGCGGCTCGACCCCGAATTTCGTCTCGCGGCGGAAGCCTTGCGCGGTGACGCGCGTGCCCTTCACCCCGGCGGCGGGGACGGGCGGGAAGTTCACGTTGTAGAAGACGCGGTAATCGGTTTCGTCCCAATGGCCGTTGTCCAGCAGCCTGCGGATCAGGCCCGCGCCGTGGGTCGCGGCGGCCTCGAAACTGTTCTCGAGCGTCAGGTTGCCGGGCCCGTAGTATTGCGACAGCGCGATGGCCGGCAGGCCCTGCAGCGCCGCCTCCATCGCGCCGCCGATGGTGCCGGAGTAAAGCA
>CAZVQL010000017.1:0-24827 GCA_964629305.1 uncultured Roseicyclus sp. | reverse complement strand
CGAGAGCGGCTCCGGCGCACCGCAAGCCCAGAGGTCGCACGATTCGTCAGCCGGTGAGGGCGGAAGGCCCTGGCCTAGCCCGTCACGGCCTGCCAGATCAGCCGAAGCGCGATCAGCACCAGGAGGATGTCGAGCGCCCGCTTGAAGCCCGCGTCGCTCATCCGGCCGAGGATCAGCCGCCCGCTGAACGTGCCCGCCAGCCCTGCCACGCTCAACGCCACCACCACCCACAGCCACTGCCCGAAGGCGAAGCCGAGGATGCCGAAGACCACCACCTTCAGGCTGTGCTGCACCGTCATCAACGCGGCATGCGTCGCGACATGGCCGTGCCGCGCGAGGTTCTGTGCCTTGGTGTAGCCCGCCACGAACAGCCCCGTCGCCCCGAAGAACATCGTCAGGAAGCTCGAGATGCCCCCCGTCAGGATCGGAAAGCGCGACAGCCATTTCGGCGGTTTCGAAAACACCGACCAGATCACGAAGAGGCCGACGGAGACCTGGATGATCGCTGGCGGCAGCTCCACCACCACGAGCCCGCCGAGGACAGCGCCCAGAACCGAGCCCAGCGTGAACCCCTTGAGCGCGGGCCAGTGGACATGGGAAAACAGCATCCCCATCCGGCCCGCGTTCGAGGCCAGCTGCACCGCACCATGCACCGGGATCAGCGCCGCAGGGGGCACGAGGCTGGCCATCACGGCCAGAAGCAGCGCACCGCCTCCGATCCCCAGCGCCGCGGTGATGAAGGAGGCGGCATAGCTCGTCGCCATCAGCGCCCAGAAGGCCGCAAGGCTCAGCCCCTCGGGCATCGTCATCAGATCAGCCATGGCGGCCCCCCGCAGCGCAGGCCACGCTTTGGCCCACCAAGGGGAGGGACAAGCGATGTACGTGACCTGCGACCCCTGTGACGCGCATGGCGAGGCGCTTGGCGTCCTGCCCACCACGCTCCGGCATCTCGGCGGTCGGCTGGCCTTTCACGGGCCAGCCCAGACGTTGAAGCCACATGAGGTCAACACCCGCGTCCGCGAGCCGGCCAACAGCCCCGACGAGGGCGAGGTCGGCATCCCTGTCGTGATCGGCGGTGTGCGCATCAATCCGGGCGACATGATCGTCGCCGACAAGGACGGCGTGATCGTTGCACCCCGGGGCCTGATCTGAGGTCGCGCTCACCGGCCCTCCCAGACCTCGGGGTTGATCATGTGGATCGGGTCGCCGGCCGCGTAGGCGTTGATCTGATCGTAGATGTCGGAGAACTGCATATCCAGCTCGTCCTCGGTGACGAAGCCGATATGCGGTGTCGCGATGACGCCCGGATGGGTGATCAGCGGATCGGCGGTATCGGTCAGGGGTTCCGTCTCGTACACATCGACCGCCACGCGCCCGGGTCGTCCCGCCGTCACCGCCTCGACCAGCGCGCCGGGTTCCACGAGCCCCGCGCGTGAGGTGTTCACGAATGTCGCCGTGGGCTTCATCGCCGCCAGGTCCGCGCGCGTGATGATCCCGCGCGTCTCGGGCTTCATTCGCACATGGACGCTCACGAAATCGCTCTCGCCGAAGAAGGCCGCGCGGCTTTTCGCCACCAGCTCGCCGTCTGCCGCGGCCCGCGCGCGCCCCTCGTCCGAGGCCCACCAGACCACTTCCATCCCGAAGGCGCGGGCATAGCCCGCCACCTGTTTCGCGATCCGCCCGTAGCCGTAGAGCCCCAGCCGCCGCTCGCTCAGCGACTGCCCCGGCGCCAGCTGCCAGTGCCCTGCCTTGAGCGCGGCCATCTGCTGCGGGATCTGGCGCGCCGAGGCGAGGATCAAGGCGAAGGTCAGCTCGGCCGCCGCCACCGACGGCCCGCCGCCATGCATGTTCGAGCAAAGCAGCACCCCGTTTCGCGTGCAGCCCGGCACATCGACATGCGGATAGACCGACCGCTGGCTGATGAGTTGCAGCTTCGGCAAGCGGTCCAGCAGCGCGCCGGGGATCGCCGTGCGTTCCCGAAACAGCACCAGCGCCTCGGCCCCGGCCAGCCGTTCGGCCAGCACGTCGTGATCTTCCACGTGATCCGTCCAGACCGTCACGTCATGGCCCGCAAGCTTCGCGTAGCTCGGCAGTGTCTTCAGCGTGTCGAACCAGTCGTCGAGGATATGAACCTTCATGCCCTTGCCCCCTCAATGCCCCTTCGGCGGATGTGCCCGCCCGATGACCGGCGAATAGACCCTGTCGGAAATCGGCACGTCCCAGACCGCCGCACCGCCCCGCTCGGCAAAGGCTTCCACCATCCCCGGCAGCGCGTCCAGATCGGTGATCGTCTCGCCCGCCACGCCAAAGCCCCGCGCAATGGCCGCAAGATCGGTCCGCCCGAACACCGCGCCATCGTCCGACAGCCCTTCGGCCCTGAGCTTGTGGATCTCCGACCCGTAAGCCCCGTCGTTCAGCACCACGATCAGGATGTTCAACCCATGCCGCGCGATGGTCTCCAGCTCCTGTACATGCATCAGCAGGCTGCCGTCGCCGTCGAACAGCACCACCGTGTCGCCGGGCCGGGCGACGGCCACGCCCATGGCGAACGAGATGCCGTTGCCGATCGCCCCGAACTCCCGGATCGTGAGGAACCGCTCGTTGGGCCTGCCGGGCATATGCGCCACGTAGAACGAGCAATGCCCCGAGGAATTCACCATCTCCCAGTCGCGGGGCAGGGCGGCGTCGAAGGCGGCCACCACGTCGCGCGGGTCATGCAGCCCCGGCTCGGGCGGAAAGACCGTGCTGTCGGGGCTCGCCCCCGCGATCCGCTCGGCCAGCGCCGCGCTGCGCCAGTCGGGCGCGCGGGCCTCAACAGCTTCGGCCAAGGCCTCCACCGCCAGCCGCGCGTCGCCGCGCAGATGCGCATGAGCCGCGCGACGCCCCTGCGACATGGCCACCGGCTCCATGTCGATCTGCAGGACCTGCGCCTTGGGCCAGAGCTTGCCGCCATCGGCGTTGTGATGCGCCAGTGATGTGCCCACCGCGATCACCAGGTCAGCCTCGGCGAAACACGCCCGCGCGACCTCGTGCGAGAACCCGCCGGCCACGTTCAGGCTGAAAGGCTCGTCATGGAACAGCCCGCGGGCGGGCAGGGTGGTCGCAAGGAGCGCGTCCAGCTTCTCGGCCAAGGCACGGCATGCGGGGCCGGCCCCGGCCTCCACCGCGCCAAGGCCCGCCATCACGACGACACGCCGCGCGCCCGCCGCCATCTCGGCCGCGCGCGCCACGTCGTCCGGGTGCGGCGGCAGGGGTGAGACCATCGGCGCGATCTCATGCGAGGGCGCGGGCAAATCCTCCGCCCCCGTCCAGTCGAGGTTCTGCAAGTCAAACGGCACGCCGAGGACCACCGGCCGCCGCTCCCGCGCCGCTTGCAGAAAGGCGTCGCGGATCGCCACCGGCATCCGCGCGGGCCAGTGCAGCGCGTGATAGGCCGCCCCCGTCGCGGTCACGAAAGGTGCCTGGTCGATCGCCTGGTTGTACCAGCCCGATTTCAGCGGTGCCTCGCCTGCCAGCACCACCATCGGCAACCGCGCCCGCACGGCGGCGGGTAAGGCCGTCATCAGCTGCGTCAGCCCGGGGCCGCAGGTCACCGTCGCAAACCCCGTCTTCCCGGTCTTGCGCGTGTAGGCCATCGCGCCCGTGACCGCGTTGTGCTCGTGGCGGACATAGATCATCCGGCAGCCGCCTTCGGCCAGCCGCGTGGCGAAGTTCATGTTGGCGTCGCCCAGAAGGGCGAAGGCATCGCTCACCCCCTCCTGCGCGACGGCGCGGGCCAGCATGTCGAAGGTCTTCATGGGCTCAATCCTCAAGCAAGGCGGGATCGACCATCACCTCGCCCCGCGCGATCAGCCGGGCGGTCCGGATCAGCCCCGCGGATTGGAACGTCGGCCCCTCGCCATAGGTCACCGTCACCTCCATCTCGCCCATCGGATGCTCGATCACGACGCGCGCGGGCGATGGCGGAATGGGCTTGGCCACCCCTTCGGCCACCGTCCCCGGCATCAGCGCGCAGGAGGCGAGGCATTGCGACCCCGTCACCGCCAGCGTCGGATGCGTCGTCCAGGGCATGAAATACCGCGCCGCGAATTGCGCATTCGGCCCGGCGGGCGGCGCGATCAACCCGATCTTGGGCGTGACCGACTTGGTCACATCCCCCATGCCCATCAGCGCGCCCGCCTTCAGGCGCACCGCCTCCATCCGCTCGAAAAGCGCGCGGTTGGCGTCCAGTTCCTCGACCGTCTCGCGGCCCGTGACCCCGAAATCGGCGGCGCGGGCGATCATCATCGGCATCGCCACGTCGATGCAGGTCACCTCGACCCCGTCGATCACGTCGATCCGGTTGCCCGTCGGGAACATCTCGCCCGTCTTGGACCCCACCACGTCGAGGAAATTCAGCCCCACCGGTGCCGCCGTCCCCGGCACGCCGTCAAGCCGAACGTCGCCGTAATACTCCACCTGTCCGCCGGGCGTCTGGACCAGCGCCTCGACCGTGGCCCCTGTATTCACCGCGCGGATGCGCACCGGCGTCACGCCGTCCTGCGCCTCGACCAGCCCCATCTCGATCGCGGCGGGGCCGACGCCGACAAGGATGTTGCCGCAGGTCGGGCCGTAGTCGACCAGCGCCTCTTCGACAGCCACCTGCGCAAAGAAGTAATCCACGTCGATCCCCGGCTCGGCCGAGCGCGACAGCATCGCCGTCTTCGTCGTCACCGCGACCCCGCCGCCCAGCCCGTCGATGTTGCGCGGATTGCCCGCGCCCACCACCTGGCAGAGCACTTTCGCCAAGCCGTCGAGATCCTCGGGCAGGTCCTCGCGCCGGAAATACGGCCCGCGCGAGGTGCCGCCGCGGATAAACCAGAAGGGGATGGGGGTCTGCGTCATGCCTTTCGTCCTTCGATATGGGTTATGACGGCGCGCGTCATGGCCGCCGTGCCCGCCGTGCCGCCGAGATCGGGGGTGCGCGTCGCCGCATCGGCCAGCGCGTGGTCGAGGCCCGCGGTGATCGCCTGCGCGACGCCCGCGTGGCCCAAATGTTCCATCAGCATCGCCACCGACCCGATCATCGAGGCCGGGTTGGCCCGGTCCTGTCCCGCGATGTCAGGGGCCGAACCATGCTGCGCCTGCGCCACCGCGTGCTCGGTCCCGTGGTTCAGCGACGCCGCAAGGCCAAGCCCCCCCGACAGTTCCGAGGCAAGGTCCGACAGGATGTCGCCAAACATGTTCGTCGCCAGCACCACCTCGAACCGCGCGGGGTCCCGCACGAACAGGGCGGCGGCGGCATCGACGATGACCTCCTCAACCACGATCTCGGGGAACCCTTGGGCCACCTCGCGCACCACGCGCAGGAACAAGCCGTCCGACATCCGCATCACGTTGGCCTTGTGGATCACCGCGACGCGGGTCCGCCCCTGCCGCACGGCCAGCTGGAACGCCGTCTCGGCGATTGCGCGCGATCCGGCTTCCGTGATCTTCCGCATGGAAAGCGCCACACCCGGCACCGGGCAGAACTCGCCCCCGCCCTCGGCCATGTTGCGATCGGCGTAGAACCCTTCGAGGTTCTCGCGCACGACCACCATATCCACGCGCGCGCCGGTGGGCGTCGGCACCGCGGGGTGGCTACGGGCGGGCCGGATGTTGGCGTGCAGCCGCAGCGCCTTGCGCAACACGCCCGAGGGGTTCAGCCCGCCCTCCGCCACCGGCGGATAGGCGTTGTGCGACACCGGCCCGAGGATCACGCCATCGGCCCCTCGCGCCGCCGCGATCACCGCCTCGGGGATGGTCGTGCCCGAGGCCTCGAGCGCGGCGAAGCCGATTGCCCGCTCCTCAAGGCGCACCCCCACGCCCTCCGCCGCGCAGGCCGCCTCCAGCACGGCGCGCGCGGCGGCCACGATCTCGGGGCCTATCCCGTCGCCGGGCAGGCACAGAAGGCGCAGGCTCATGTCAGCGGCCACGGAAGATCGACGAACTCCTGCAGAAGACCCGGCGGGAAATCACGGCCCAAGGTGCCGGCCAGCACGCAGATCAGCGCGATGCCCGCCGCCGACAGGATCAGCGTCCGCGCCCAGCTGACCTGTGCGCGCAGCCGGAAGAAGGCGACAAGGAAGATCGTCAGCGCGATCACGAAGCCGAAGAGCGCCGACATCGCCAGCAACGCTGCGAACCAGCCCAGCGTCGACCACAACCCGTGCGGCGCATCCGCATCCTCGCCGCCCTGCTCGTTGTCGGCGAAGAGCGCGTTGCCCTCGGGCGCCACCCTCATCCGCAGCAACAGCACCGTGCAGCCGATCAGCGTGGCGATGCCCACGGTCAGCGGGAACACCTTGTCGCCCGTGTAGCTGATCGTGGATGCGTTCCATACGGTCGCCACGACATAGGCCGTGATCGCCAGCATGAAGATCACCGGCGCGCGCTTCGTGCCCGTGGGGGGCGTGTCGTTGCCCAGCACCTGCTTGCCCTGCTTCACGCCGATCCAGATCGAGATGACGGTCAGCGCAAGGATCGCCAGCACCAGCGGCGAGGCGACATAGTCGAGCATCCCCTCCACGCCGCCGCGGCGCAGCCGCGAGCCCGCGATCTGGTAGACCTGGTTGGCAAAGGCCTCGGCCTGCGCCGACAGGACGAAGCCGATCAGGAAGGCCGGGCGCGAGAACTCGAACCGGCGCAGGAAGATGCCGATCATGCCCACCGCCATCAGCGCTGCAAGGTCGCCCAGCGACTGCCGCGACTGGAAGGCCGCGAAGGCGATGACCATGAACAGGAACGGCGCGATCAGCGTGAAGCGGATCGTCGTCAGCTTCGCGATCGGGTTGGCCAGGAAGATGCACAGCCCCGCGCCGACGACATTGGCCAGCGCCAGCGACCAGACGATCGTGTAGGTGATGTCGAGGTTGTTGCGCACCATGTGCGGCCCCGGGTCATAGCCCAGAAGCGCGATCCCCCCGAGGAAGACGGCCATCGACCCCGAACCGGGAATGCCGAAGATCAGCGTCGGCACCAGCCCGCCGCCCTCCTTGGCGTTGTTCGAGCTTTCCGGCCCGATCACGCCGCGGATGTCGCCCTTGCCGAACTGCGATTTGTCCTTGGCCGACTGCACCGTGTAGCCGTAGGCGATCCAGTCCACGACCGACCCGCCAAGGCCGGGGATCACGCCCACCAGCACCCCGATGGCCGAGCACTTGATCGAGAGCCAGATGTTGCGCCACCAGTCGCGGATGCCGTCGAGCCAGCCGCGCCCCAGGTCGCCCGACTTGGAAATCGCCCGGTCCTGCCGCAGCAGGGCGACGATCTCGGGAATGGCGAAGATGCCGAGGCCGACGATCACAAGGCTGAAACCATCCAGCAGGTAGGGCATGTCATAGGTCGACATCCGGGGCGAGCCGCCCGCGCCGCCAAGCCCGATGGTGCCCAGCAGCAGGCCCAGTCCGGCCGCCACCACCCCCTTCAGCGGAATGCGCCCCGCAAGGATCGCCACCATCGACAGGCCCAGAAGCGTGATCGCCAGCATCGCCGGAATGTCGAAGGCCAGGATCAGCGGCCGCGCCACCAGGATGAAGGCCGTCAGCACAATCGCGCCCAGAAGCCCCCCGAAGAGCGACGAGATGAAGGCCGCCGAAAGCGCGCGGCCGGCCTCGCCCTTCTTCGACAGGGGGAAGCCGTCCAGCACCGTCGCCTGGCTCGCCGTCGAGCCGGGTATCCCCAGAAGCACGCTCGCGAAGGTGTCCGACGTCGGCACCACCGCGATCAGGCCCACCATCAGCGCAAGGCCCGCCACCGGGTCCATCCCGAAGATGAAGGGCAGCACAAGGCTGAGCCCCGCGATCCCGCCAAGTCCGGGGAACACGCCCACTGACAGGCCAAGGAGAACCCCGAGCACGAGGAAGGCGAATTGTTGCGGCTGGGCAATCAGGCTCAGCGCGTCCAGCAAGGCCGGACCGGCCGTCGCGAAAAGCTCCATCACGGGCTCCCCTGCTCGGAGGATGGATCAGGCCGTCGCCCGACGGTGCACGCCGCGGGCCGGCCTTGAGTGTCGAATAGGGAAACCGGCCCGCCGCAAGGGGCAGGCCGGGATCACATCACGGGCTCAGTTGAGCGAGACGCCGTAACTCTCTTCGAGCCAGTTGATGACGAAGGCGCGCGTCTCCGCGTCGACCCGCGTGCCGAGGCGGAAGGCCGCCTGCGCCGCGTTGCCGGTCATCTGCGGATAGACGCCCAGTTCCGCCGCCGCCAGCTCCATGAAGTCATCGCGTGCGATGATCTCGCGCAGGGCCGTCGAGTAGGCATCGACCACCTCCTGCGGGGCGTTGCCCGGCAGGAAGATCATCTTCTGCGCCGGGAAACCGGCGGTGAAGAAGGTCATCCACGCATCCCATGCCTCGCCCTCGGTCTCGCAGGCGGGCGTCGCCTCGCAGACCTCGGCGAAGGTCGGGATGTCGGGGAAGGTGGGGTCGCGAATGATGTTGCCGTCATCGTCCAGCGCGCCCCAGCTCATCATCGGGACGGCCATGCCGGCATCGACCATCGGCTGGACCGAGCGGATGTAGGCCGACGAGGTCTGGTAGTCGATGTTGGCTTCGCCACGCTCGAACATCAGGCGCCCGTCGCCGCGGCCCTCGATCCCGAAGACCGGCTGCACGTCGAGGCCCAGCATCTCCCACGCCAGGTTCGGCACGAGGTCGAGGCCGGTCGCGCTCTGCGCGCCCCAGATGAACTCCTGCCCCTGCAGGCCGGTGGCATCGAGGCCGTCCATCATCGCCGCCATGTCGGCGGGCAGGTAGGCCACGCCGCCCGTGCCCGAGACAAGCACGACCTGCCAGTCATTATACTCGTAGCGCACGCGCGGATCGCCCAGCAGGTAGGGGAACTGCGTCGAGCCCGAGGTGCCGAAGATCAGCGTGCCGTCGGCGGTGTCCTGCTCCTGGAACCAGTTGGCGCCGCTGGTCGAGCCTGCACCGGGGCGGTAGCGCACCACCACGGTGGGGTTGCCCGGCAGATGCTCGGACAGAAGCGGCGCGAAGAAGTTGGCCCAGCGGGCCGAGCCACCCGATTCCGAGAACGGGATCACGAACTCGACGGTCTGACCCGACAGGTCGACCTGTGCGAAGGCCGTCCCGGACAGTGCGGTGCTCGCAGCCAGAATAGCCGCAGCGCCGGCAACCCGGCGCGTCGTTTTAGAAATCATTGGTTTTCCTCCCTTGTGCGCCGGTCCCTTGCTCCCAGCACCCGCACCACCTCCCTGTGGTACGGGCCATGTCCCGGCTTGATGCTGGTACCATGACCTGCCAACCTTGCGGCAAGCTTTCGCAGGGGGGATCGGCACAGCGGCCATGAGAATCGTTCTTGTCGAAGATAATCAAAGCCTTGCGCGTGGGATCACCTACAGGTTGCAGGATCTGGGCCATGCCGTGGACCTGATTTCCGACGGTCTTGCCGCCGACGAGTTCCTGCGCGGCGGCGGTGGCGACATGGTGATTCTCGACATCAACCTGCCGCGAATGGACGGCCTGACGCTTCTGCGGGACATGCGTGCGCGGGGCGACGGGCGGCCCGTCCTCCTGCTGACTGCGCGGGCCGAAACCCACGACCGGGTCGAGGGGCTGGACGCGGGCGCCGACGACTATCTCGTCAAACCCTTCGCCATGGCCGAGCTCGAGGCGCGGCTGCGCGCGCTCACCCGCCGCCGCGCCCATGACCACCGCCCGACGCTCCGGCTGGGCCCGCTCGCGCTCGATCTCGCAGGGCGGCAGGTGACGATCGACGGCACCGCGCAGGACCTGCCTCGGCGCGAGGTCGCCGTGCTCGAGTCGCTCATGCTGGCCGAGGGACGGACAGTGTCCAAGCATGATCTGCTCGACCACGTCTACGGCACCGGCGCCGATGTCGACGAAACCGCGATCGAGGTGCATGTCTCGCGCCTGCGTAAGCGGCTGAAGCCGCATGGCCTGATGATCCGCGTGCGCCGCGGCATGGGCTATGCCATCGCGCTGGCCGAGGATGCCGCGCCGCCATGATGCTCCGTTCGCTCCGCGCGCGGCTGATGCTCATCATCCTGCTGCCGCTGGTGACGCTGGGCGCCGCCATCGGCTTCTGGCAGATCGAGCAGTCGCGCCAGACCGCCAAGGATGTCTTCGACCGATCGCTTCTGACCACGGCGCTTGCCATCGTCGGCGACGTGGCGCGCTCGGGCGGCGACGCAATCTCGCTCTCGACCCGCGACCTTCTGTCGAACACGTCCGGCGGCCCCGTCTTCTATCACGTCTACGCCCCCGACGGCGTCTATGTCACCGGCTTCACGCCGCCGCCCGTCACGCCCATCCGCGCCCTCGGCGCCGAGCCCGCAGAGGAGGTCGAGTTCTTCGACGTCACCTACAACCGCCGCCCGGTCCGCGCGCTGCGCCTCTATGACGTGGCCACGCTCGACGGCATTTCGGGCACCTACACCTACACCGTCTGGCAGGAGCTTGCCGTCCGCGACGCTTTCCTCGCCGAGCTCATTCGCGGCACCGTCCTGATCCTTGTCGTGATCCTCGGCACGCTGGCCCTGGTCGTCTGGTTCGGCGTCGTTCTCGGCCTGCGCCCGCTGGTCGACCTCGAGGATGCGATCTCGGAACGCGGCCTCGACGACCTGTCGCCGATCCAGCGCCCCGTGCCCGCCGAGGTGCAGGGCCTCGTGCGCCGCCTCAACACGCTCTTCGGGCAGGTGACACAGGCGATGGAGACGCAGCGCACGCTGATCTCAAACGCCGCCCACCAGCTCCGCAATCCCATCGCCGGCATCCTCGCCATGGCCGAGGCCGTACGCTCGGCCCCCGACGGCGACGCCGCCCGCGCGCGGGCCGACGAGTTGGTGCGCTCCGCCCGTCACGCCAGCGACCTCGCCAACCGGCTGCTCACGCTCGAGCGCGTGCAGTCCGACAGCGCCCCGCTCGAGGTGTCGCGCATCGCGCTGGCCGACGTGATCGAGGATGTCCTCGACCTCCACCGTCCCGAGGCCGAGGGCAGGGGCATCGCGCTGGTCTCCGACCTGCCGCAGCCCGCGCCCTCCCTCAGCGCCGACCGGATGCTCCTGCGCGAGGCGCTGACCAACCTTGTCGACAACGCCCTCGTCCACGGCGGCCCCAGCCTCAGCCGGATCGAGATCGCCGCCACCCCGTCCGAGGCGGGCCTGAGGATCGAGGTGCGCGACGACGGCCGCGGCATCGCCGCCGACCAACACGACACGGTACTTGCGCGCTTCGGCCAGGCCGAGCCGGGGCCTGGCTCCGGCCTTGGCCTCTCCATCGCCGAGGCCGTGGTCGAACGGCATGGCGGCCGCCTGACGCTGGCCGAGGCCGAGGGCGGCCTCAGCGTCGCGCTCGATCTGCCCTGCGCGCCTCAGCGCCCCACGGCATAGGCCTGCATCAGCCGCGGCGTGGCCGCACCCTTCACCACCCCATCGGGCCGCCGCGCCACCGCGCAAAGCCGACCCGCGGCCCAGGGGGCCGACACCTCGACCCGGTGGCCCTTGGCGCGCAAGCCGTCGATGGTCGCCTCGGGGAAGGCCGGTTCTACCAGCAGATGCCCCGGCTGCACCGCCCGCGGGAAGAAGCTCGATTGCAGGTGCCCGGTGTGAAAGAGCGGCCCGTCGATCGCCTCCTGAAGGTTCATCCCATGATGAATGAGCCGCAACAGGAACGTCACCTGCCATTGGTCCTGCTGATCGCCGCCGGGCGTGCCGAAAGCATAGGCCGTCCCGTCCGGCCCATGCGCCATCGAGGGCGTCAGCGTCGTCCGCGGCCGCGCGCCGGGGGCAAGCGAGGTGGGCAACCCCTCGTCCAACCAGAACATCTGTGCCCGCGTGTTGAGCGGCACACCAAGGCCCGGAATGACCGGGTTCGACTTCAGCCAGCCGCCCGAAGGCGTGGCCGAGATCATGTTCCCCCAACGGTCGACCACGTCGATATGCACCGTGTCGCCCTTCTGGTTGATCAGGTGCTCCATCGTCGGCTCGCCTGCGCCGACCCCCGCCTCGGGCGTCCGCCGCGCCGCCCGGTCGAGAAAGGCCGCGACCTGGCGCTCGAGCCCCGCAATCGCGCCGGGCCGCATGTCGAGGCTCGCCGTCTCCCCGATATCCGCGCGATGCGCCGCGTTGTGCGCATCCGACAAAAGCGTGTCGATCGGGATGTCATGCAGCGCCGGGTCGCCGTAATAGGCCTCCCGATCCGCGAAGGCGCGTTTCAGCGCCTCTGTAGTCAGATGCACCATCTCGGGCCCCGTGGGGTCGAGCGCCGACAGGTCGTCGCCCGCCAGCATCTGAAGCACCTGCAACAGCACCGGCCCCTGCGTCCAGGCCCCGCATTTCCACACCGTCCAGCCCGCGTGATCGACCGCCAACGGCGCTTCGTAGCTCGCCTCCCACGCGGCCATGTCCTGCCCGGTCAAGACACCCTTGCGGCGTTCGCCCGTGGCGTCCATCACGCAGGCATCGCGCAGGTAGTCGTCGATGGCCTCGGCCACGAAGCCCTGCGCATGTGCCCGCCGCGCGGCCTCGATCTGTGCCTCGCGAGTGCCGCCCGCGGCCTCGCCCTCGGCCACCAGCCGCCGCCACATCGCGGCGCAATCGGGGTTGCGGAACAACTCCCCTGCCTTCGGGGGCGTGTCGTTCGGCAGCCAGACCGGGGCCGAGGTCGGCCATTCCTGCCGGAAGACATCGGCCAGCCCCGCGATGGCATTGGCCACGGCGGGCAGCATCGGGTGCCCGTGTTCCGCGTAGTGGATCGCAGGGGCCAGCACCTCCGACAAAGGCAGCCGCCCGTGATCGCGCAGCAGCACCATCCAGGCATCGAACTGCCCCGGCGTGACGGTGGCGAGCAGCCCCGATCCGGGGATGACGTCCAGCCCCTCGGCCTTGTAATGCGCAATCGTCGCGCCCGCGGGCGCGCTGCCTTGCCCGCAGATCACCAACGGCGTCTCGGCCCCGCCCGGTCGCACAAGGATCGGCACGTCGCCCAGGGGCCCGTTCAGATGCGGCTCCACCACGTTCAGCACGAAGCCCGCCGCGACCGCGGCATCCGCCGCCGTGCCGCCCGCCTCCAGCATCTTCATCGCCGATTGGCTGGCCAGCCAATGCGTCGTCGAGACCATCCCGAAGGTGCCCAGCAATTCGGGCCGCGTCGTGAACGTCATGGTAGATCCCCCCTGTCCCTGTCTTTCTCCTGCCGCTCACGCACCCGCATCAGCCGCGCGACGATGGGCGCGCCCGAGATGACCAGAAGCACCCGCGTCAGGTGATGCACGATGATGTAGCCCAGATCGGCGCCCACGATAATCGCCAGAACCGTCATTTCCGCCTGCCCGCCGGGCGCGAAGGCAAGGAACCCGTCGACCGCGGGCGCCAGCCCGAACAGCACCACGACCTCGGTGAACAGCGCCGCCAGCCCCGCCAGCATCAACACGAAGATCACGCCGGCCGACACGTCGCGCCGGATCTCGTGCATGGTGACGCCCACGTAGCCCACGCCGATCCCGATCCCGATCATGAACTGCGCGACAAGGATCGCCTCGGCGGGTGGGCGGTAATGGATCACGTCCGTAAGCGACAGGATGCCCGTCACGATCATCGGCCCCAGGATCGAGGCGCCGAAAAGCCCGATCTTCTCGCCGCCCTTCCACCCGATGAGGGCCGCGGCGACCATGATCAGCATCTCGTGCAGTGGCAATTCCGAGGCGGGCGCGCCGATCGGGTTGTCCAGCGTCACCCCGAAGCCCAGCGTCAGGATCAGGGGTGCGACCGTCACGATGATCAGCACGCGCGTTGCGTGGATCAGCGACAGCGCCCGCACGTCGCCCCCCGCCTCCTGTCCGAAGACGACCATGTCCTGCAAACCGCCCGGCATGGCCGCATACCAGCTTGTCGCCCAGTCGAACTTGTAGATCTTGCGGAAGAACGGCACGCCGACCAGCCCGATCACCGCCACGTAAAGCGGAATGAGCGCGACCGAGGCCGCCATCTGCGGCACCCGCGCCACCACCTCGGGCGTGAGCGAAGCCCCCACCGCCACGCCAAGGATCGTCCGCGCCCCGACTGAAACCTGCCCCAGACCCTTCAGCGGTGCGCCCACCAGTGCCGCGATCAGGCAGGCCGAGAGCGGTCCGAACAGGAAGGGCAGGGGCAGCG
Organism: uncultured Roseicyclus sp.; assembly: GCA_964629305.1. Taxonomy (GTDB): domain Bacteria; phylum Pseudomonadota; class Alphaproteobacteria; order Rhodobacterales; family Rhodobacteraceae; genus Roseicyclus. The sequence continues at coordinate 10,672 of CAZVQL010000017.1, read as the reverse complement.
ACAGGACCCAGAACACCCCTGTTCCCAGCGCCGCCAGCCCCAGCGTCAGGGCGCGGCGTTGCGGAACGGTCAGCGGTGTCGTGAACATGGGGCAGGGTCTCCAAGGTCTTGCATATGCCTGTATCCAGCCGTATGCAATCCCGAACAAGCGGGGCCACATGCCACAAGACAGCGCACAGACCGACGCCTCACAGGGCCATGACGCCTACACCCGGCTTCTCACCGAGATCCGGCAGGGCCGTCTTTCGCCCGGCGACCGCCTGACCGAAACCGACCTCGCCACGCGGCTCGGCACCTCCCGCACGCCCGTGCGCGAGGCGATCCGCCTGCTCGAGGCCGACGGCCTCGTCATCCACACCCCCCGCGTCGGCGCCGTCATCCGCCAACTCGACTACGCCGAGATCACCGAGCTTTACGAGATGCGCGGCGTCCTCGAAGGCACCGCCGCCCGCTTCGCCGCCCGCGCGGCCTATCCTTCTGAGATCGACGAGATGGCCGCGATCAACGCCGAGATGGCCACGGCCCTCTCGGACGTCGACCGCCTCTACGAGGCCAACCGCCAGTTCCACGACATCCTGCGCAACGCCGCCCGCAATCGTTTCCTCCTGCGCGCGGTTGAAGCCGTGCAGAAGACCCTCCTCATCCTCGGCCCCTCCACGATGGAGGAAGGCAGCCGCGCCGAGGCCGCCGTCGCCGAACACGCCCGCCTGATCGACGCGCTCCGCGCCCGCGACGGCGACGAAGCCGAGGCCGCGATGCGCGCCCATATCGAGGCCGCCCACCGCGCCCGCCAACGCCAACTCAGACACGGGAGAGAGACATGACCGCGCTCGACGCCCAACCCTGGGACCTCGTCATCGTCGGTGGCGGCAACGCCGCCCTCTGCGCCGCGATCGAGGCCGCCGAGGCGGGCCTGCGCCCCCTCATCCTCGAGGCCGCGCCAAAACCCTACCGCGGCGGCAACTCGCGCCACACCCGCAACTTCCGCTGCATGCACCGCGGCCCCCTGTCGGTCCTCACCGGCTCCTACGAGGAAGACGAGTATTTCGACGACCTGATCCGCGTCACCAAGGGCGAGACCGACGAGGGCCTTGCCCGCATGACGATCCGCAACTCCGAGGACTGCCTGCCCTGGATGGAGGCTCACGGTGTCGCCTTCCAGCCGTCCCTCTCCGGCACGCTGTCGCTTTCCCGCACCAACGCCTTCTTCCTCGGCGGCGGCAAGGCGCTGGTGAACGCCTATTACAACACCGCCGAAGACCTCGGCGTCACCGTCGCCTACGAGGCGGAAGTCACGCAAATCCACGTCACGGGCCCCCGTTTCGAGGGCGTCACCGCCAAAATCGCCGGCCAGGAAACCCGCATCGAGGGCCGCGGCCTCATCCTCGCCTCCGGCGGCTTCCAGGCCGACCTCGACTGGCTCGCCCGCGCCTGGGGTCCCGCCGCGCGCAACTTCCTCATCCGCGGCACCCCCTACAACCGCGGCGTGCCGCTGAAACAGATGCTCGACCACGGCGCCGACAGCGTGGGCGACCCCACCCAATGCCACGCCGTCGCCATCGACGGGCGCGCCGCGAAATTCGACGGCGGCATCGTCACGCGCCTCGACTGCGTGCCCTTCTCCATCGTCGTGAACCAGAACGGCGACCGCTTCTACGACGAGGGCGAGGACGTCTGGCCCAAGCGCTACGCGATCTGGGGCCGCCTCGTCGCCGCCCAGCCCGAACAGGTCGCCTATTCCATCATCGACGCCAAGTCGCGCGAGCTCTTCATGCCCTCCGTCTACCCCCCGGTCGAGGCCGACACGCTCGACGGTCTCGCCCAGAAACTGGGCCTTCCCGGCACAAAACTCCGCGAAACGGTCGAGGCGTTCAACGCCGCCTGTCGCGAGGGCGAGTTCCATCCGACCGAGCTTGACGGCCTCTCCACCGAGGGCCTCACGCCCCCCAAAACCAACTGGGCGCGCCCCATCACCGAGCCGCCCTTCTACGGCTACTCGCTGCGCCCCGGCGTGACCTTCACCTACCTTGGGCTCAAGGTCGATGAGACCGCGCGCGTCGCGGGCCCCCATGGCCGCTTCGACAACATCTGGGCCGCGGGCGAGATCATGGCCGGGTCCATCCTCGGGCAGGGCTATCTCGCCGGTTTCGGCATGACCATCGGCACCGTCTTCGGACGCATCGCAGGACAGGAGGCCGCCGCCCATGTTTGACCAAGCTCCGAAACTGACCGCCACCGACGAGGCCCGCCGCCAGGTCGAGATCTGCAACGCCTGCCGCTATTGCGAGGGCTATTGCGCCGTCTTCCCCTCGGCCTTCTCGCAGCGCGCGTTTTCCGACGGCGACATCACGCAGTTGGCCAGCCTCTGCCACAACTGCCGCGGCTGCTACTACGCCTGCCAATACACCGAACCGCACGAGTTCGCCCTGAACCTGCCCCGCGCGCTGGCCGAGGTCCGCGTCGAAAGCTGGGACCGCTTCGCATGGCCCGGCGGCTTCGCGCGCCTCTTCCAACGCTCGGGCGGTGCGTTGGCGCTGATGCTGGTCCTCGGCATCGCCGCACTCTTCTGGGCGCTGACGGCGCTCGCGCCTGCCTCCGGCGCGGGCTTCTACGCCTACCTTTCCCACACCGCGATGGTCGCGATCTTCGCGCCCGCCTTCCTCCTGCCGCTCGCCGCCATCGCCATCGGCCTGCGCCGCTACTGGACCGAGGTCGGCGGCGAGCGCATCCGCTGGTCGCACCTCAAGGCCGCCTTCGCCGACGCCGCCACGATGCGCAATCTCTCGGGGGGCGCTGCCGAAGGGTGCAATTTCGAGCAGGGCGACCGCTATTCGCAAGCCCGCCGCCACGCCCATCAGGCGGTGTTCTGGGGCTTCCTCCTCTGTTTCGCCTCCACCTCTTCGGGCACCGTCCTGCACTATGTCTTCGATATGCAGGCGCCCTATGGCCTGTTCAGCTTGCCGAAACTTCTGGGCCTGCCGGGCGGTTTGCTGCTGACCGTGGGGGCCGTCGGGCTGATCGCGTTGAAGTTCAAGGCCGACGCCAGCCTCGGCGCGCCCGAGGTCTGGGGCGGCGAGATCGCCTTTGTCGCCCTTCTGGGCCTGACCGGCCTGACCGGCCTCATGCTCTATTTTGCCACCGGCACCGCCCTTGTCGCCCCGCTTCTGGCGCTGCACCTCGGCACGGTCCTCGCCTTCTTCCTGACCACGCCCTATTCCAAGATGGTCCACGGCTTCTACCGCATGGCGGCGCTCATCCGCGACGCGCAGCGCAAGCAGGTTTAACCTGGCGCGGGGAACACCAGCCCGTCCATCAGCTTGCGCGCCGTGCGGATCGTGCCCGCCCCGGTGATCGCGCCCGAGGCGTCGCGCTCGACCACCACCTCGGCCGCACCCGTGGGGTGTTCTATCCGGAACAGCCCGTCGCGGGGCAGGGCGGCCAGCGCCGCCGCCGGCCCGTGCTCCAGCCCACAGGCGGCGGCCACGCTCGCCGCTGCGAATACCCCGATCGAGGCATGGCAGCGGTGCGGAATGAAACTCCGCGTCGAGATCGCACCGCCCGCACGCGCCCGGCTGACCAGCGTCATCTTCGGCACGCTCTTCAGCGTCACATCGCCCAGCCCCATTATCGGCCCGGCCTCCAGCCGGATCGCCTCGAGCCGCGCCTTGAGGCCCACATCCGCATCCAGCGTTGTCCGATCCTCGACCCCGGTGAGGCCGAAATCCCCGGCCGCCATCACGACAATCGGCATCCCCATGTCGATCAGCGTACAGTCCACGCCCCCGATCCGGTCCACCGCGCGGCCCGTGGGCAGCATGGCGCCGCCGGTCATCGACCCTACGAGCCCCGTGAACATCAAGGGCACCGCCGCATGTGTGCCCGGCACCCCGTCGATCGCGGCATCGCCTGCGTAGCTTACCCGCCCACCGGGCGTGGCGACGCGCGCCAGCGCAACCTCGCCCGTGTTCACCATGTGGATGCGCACCGGCGTCTCGCCGTCTTGTGCCGCGACCAGCCCCCGCTCGATCGCCGCCGGGCCGACGCCCGCCAGGATATTCCCGCAGCCCTGCGCGTCCGAGACCCGCGCCTCGTCCACGAAGACCTGCAGGAACAGGTAGTCGACGTCGGCATCCACCCGGCTCGGCGGCCCCAGCACCGCCACCTTCGAGGTCAGCGGATCGGCCCCCCCGATCCCGTCGATCTGCCGCGGGTCGGGGCTTCCCATGATCCGCATAAGAAGCGCGTCACGCTGTACCGGATCGGCCGGGAGATCGCGCGCCAGCAGGTAGGCCCCTTTCGACGTGCCACCCCGCATCCAGAGGCAAGGGATGCCCTCGCTCATCCCCGGCCCGCCGTATGCACGGGGTGTGTACGCGGTGTGTACGGGGTGTGACTACTCATACCGCAGCCCCTTCTCCGCCAACCGCCCACGCATGTCGTAGATGTCGAGCCCCAGCTCGCCCGCCGCCAGCCGCGCCCGCTTGCCCTCTTCCGCGGCCATGCGTTTCTCAGCCTTTTCAAGCACATCATGCGCCTCGGCCAGCGGCACCACGCAAACCCCGTCATCGTCGGCCACGATGATATCGCCCGGCTTCACCAAGGCCCCCCCGCAGACCACCGGCACATTGACCGAGCCCACGGTTTCCTTCACCGTGCCCTGCGCGCTAACCCATTGTGACCAAACGGGAAAACCCATCGCCCGCAAATCGCGCGTGTCCCTGACACCGCCCGCCGTCACCAGCCCCCGACACCCCCGCGCCTGCGCCGAGGTCGCCAGAAGATCGCCGAAATACCCGTCGGAACAAGGGCTTGTCGGGGCCAGCACTAGGATATCCCCCTCCCGCAGTTGCTCGATGGCGACATGCACCATCCAGTTGTCGCCGGGCGGTGCGGATATGGTCACCGCCGACCCCGCAACCCCAAGATCTTGTTGTATCGGCCGGATCGAAGGGGCCAGCAGCCCTCGCCGCCCCAGCGCCTCATGCACCGTCGCGACCCCGGCTTTTCCAAGCTTTTCAATGACATCCGCCTCGGCGCGCGGAATATCCGTCACCACCACACCCATCGTCTATCCCCCTCACAACGCGTCCACGCAACGCGGAAAGACGCTCTCGAACCCTTCCGCATAACGACAATCCCGCCCCCCGGCCTGCCCGCCCGAATTGCGCTTGAAATGGTTGGCCCGCTGCTCCGCTACGCGGGTGTAGTAATCCCACAGATGAACCTGCCCGTTCATGCATTCCATCGCCGCGCGCTTCTTGTCCCACACAGGCGTAACATCCAGGAAAACATCGGGTTTCCAGCCCATCTGCTCGGTCTGGTGTGGCTCGAAAAGATATAGCTGCGGCGCCCCCAGAACCCGCTCGCCGGGGTTGTGACCCCAGGCCTGCGCGATCATCCGCGCCTCCAGCGCGACCTGCGTCATGTACATGTGATCGGTGTTGTAAGGGTCATAGCGGCTATGGCTCATCATCCAGTCGGGCTGCACCCGCCGGATCAGGTCCACGAGCCGGAATTTATCCGCCTGTTCAAGGTGCAGCGGATAATCCCCCAGGTCGAAGCACACCAGCTCGTGCACGCCCAACACCGCCGCCGCTGCCTCCGCCTCGGCCCGGCGGATCGCCTTCACCTCGTCCAGCGATTTGCCCTCTTTCCACAGCCGCGCACTTTCCCCGCGCTCGCCGAAGGATAGGCAGGCGACCGTCACCTCCACCCCCATCTCCGCATGCAGCGCGATCGCGCCCCCGCAGCGCCAGACGAAATCGGCGGCATGCGCCGAGATGATCAGCGCGCTCTTGCCCTCGTTCATGTGCATCTCCCCGTACAGACATCCTGATGACGCAAGGATCATGGGTGAAAACGCAAATCCGAAGTGCGTGCCAAGCCATAAGATATGGCTATTCCGTCTTTCCAAACCCGCGCCTTTCGCGCACCCTGTCGCCGACAGGGCAGGAGGATCAGATGACCGACACCGCATACCCCCGAAACCTCGCCTTCATCGGGTTTGGCGAAGCCGCCCGCGCGTTCTTGAGCGGTTGGGCTGACCGCCGCCCGCCCATTGTCAGCGCCTATGACCGCAAGACCGACAGCGCCGACACCGCTGCCCCGATGCGCGTGGCCTATGCCGATCACGCCGTCGCTGGCGCCGAAAGTGCGGCGGACGCCGTCGCCGCCGCCGACACCGTCTTTTCCACCGTCACCGCCGACCAGGCCCGCGTCGCGGCAGACGAGGGCGCGGCGGGCCTCGCCCCCGGAACCCTCTGGTTCGATTGCAATTCCTGCGCCCCCGGCACCAAGCAACAGGCCGCCGCGCTGATCGAGGGGGCAGGGGGCCGCTACGTCGACGTGGCCGTCATGTCCCCCGTCCACCCCAAGCGTCACCACGCGCCGCTCCTTGTCTCCGGCCCCTGGGCCGAGGAGGCTGCCGAGCGGCTCAAGACGCTCGACATGCGCCCCCGCGTCGTCGGCCCCGAGGTCGGGCAGGCCTCCTCGATCAAGATGCTGCGCTCGGTCATGATCAAGGGGTTCGAGGCGCTGACCGCCGAGTGTTTCCTCGCCGCCCGCCGCGCCGGTGTCGCCGATCAGGTCATCGCCTCGCTCGAGGCGTCGGACCCCGAGATCGCCTGGCGCCGCCGCGGGGCCTACAACCTCGAGCGGATGCTCGTTCACGGTGCCCGCCGTGCCGCCGAGATGCGCGAGGTCGCGCTGACGGTCGAGGCGCTGGGCCTGCCCCCGGGTCTCAGCCGGGCCACCGCCGACTGGCAGGATACCCTCGCCGGGCTGGCCGAGGCGGGCGATGACCCCGATCTCGACACGCTGCTCGACCGCGTCCTCGCGCGGCTATGATCCCCCGCAATCTCAGGCACTTCCGGCTCTTTCTTCATGTGGTGGACGGGTGGGGCGTCACCGGGGCCGCGCGCCGTCTCGGCGTAACGCAGCCCGCCGTGACGCAGGCGCTTGCCAGCCTCGAAGATGCGGTCGGCGCGCGTCTGTTCGACCGCACGCCACAGGGCCTGTTCCCCACGGATCGCGGCGCGGCCCTCGCCGATCGTCTGCGCCGTGCGATGGGTCCGCTCGACACCGCGCTCACGGCCCTTTCGCCACGCCTGCTGCGCACCGCCACGGCGGCGCAGCTGCGCGCGCTCATCGCGGTCGCCGAGGCGCAGAATGTCACGCTCGCCGCCGCCGCGATAGGCCGCGCGCAGCCCACCCTCCATCGCGCCATCGCCCGGCTGGAGGCCGAGGCGGGCGCGCCCCTCTTCGAGCGCACGTCGCACGGCCTCGTGCCGACGCGCGCTTGCCGCGTGCTCGTCCGCGCCGCGCGTCTCGCCTTTTCCGAGGTCGCGCAGGCCGACGCCGAGCTGGCCGAGTTCGACGGCCGCGACCCGGGGCCCATCGTCGTCGGCGCGCTGCCCCTCTCGCGTGCCGCCCTCCTGCCCGAGGCGCTCTCGGCCTTTCACGCCGAACGCCCCCGGCAAGTCGTGACCGTGATCGACGGGCCCTATCCCGAACTGCTGTCGGGGCTGCGGCAGGGCGATATCGACGTGATCATCGGCGCGCTCCGCGACCCGCCCCCGGTCGAGGACGTGGTCGAGGAACGGCTCTTCACCGACCGCCTTGTTATCCTTGCGCGGCCCGATCACCCGGCCACGCGAGCCCGCCAGACGCGGGCCGACCTGATGCACCACGCCTTCGCCGTGCCGCGCCCAGGCACGCCGTCGCGCGCGCAATTCGATGCGCATTTCGGCACCTTGCCGCCCGACAGCGTCGTGGAATGCGGCTCCATCCTTCTCATGCGCGAGCTTCTGCGACGCAGCGACCTGCTCGGCTGCATTTCGGGCCGACAGGCCGAGGCCGAGATCCGCGCGGGCCTGCTGGCCGAGGTCACGACCGAGATCGACTGGCCCGAGCGCCCCATCGGCCTGACGCTGCGCGCAGGCTGGCGTCCGACGCGCGCGCAGGCGCTCTTTCTCGATCATCTGCGCGGCGCGGCCGCGGCCGCCGCCCCCGCCGGGGCTGGCCCTGCGCCCCCCGTTGCGCTACCGCCGAACCAAGCGACCACCCGCCGAGGAGGAGGCACAATGCCCGACCACGTCATCCCCGCACCGCCCACGCCCACCATCCCCACCGCCGATGGCGGCACCTTTCCGGTGCGCCGGGTCTACTGTATCGGCCGCAACTTCGCGGCCCACGCGGTCGAGATGGGCCATGACCCGGACCGCGAGCCGCCCTTTTTCTTCCAGAAGACCCCCGACAGCCTCGACCCTTCGGGCCAGTTTCCCTACCCGCCGAAATCCTCGGACGTGCATCACGAGGTGGAATTGCTGGTGGCGCTCAAGACGGGCGGCACCAACATCCCCGTCGACACCGCGCTCGATCATGTCTGGGGCTACGGCATCTGCCTCGACATGACGCGCCGCGACCTGCAGGGCGAGGCCAAGAAACTGGGCCGCCCCTGGGAGATCGGCAAATCCTTCGAGCGCTCCGGCCCCGTCGGCCCGCTGCATCCCGCCGCGCAGATCGGGCACCCGTCCGAGGGGCGCATCGCCCTGACGATCAACGGCGAGCTGCGGCAGGATGGTGACCTCAACCAGATGATCTGGAAGGTGCCCGAGATGATCTCCTACCTCTCCGACTATTTTACCCTCGCCCCCGGCGACGTCATCATGGCAGGTACCCCCGCCGGCGTCGGACCGGTCGAAAAGGGCGACGTGATGGAGGCCGAGATCGAGGGCCTTGGCACCCTGACCGTCACCGTGGTCTGAGCCGCAGGCCGCGGTTGCATCCCGCGCCGCGGCCCCCCACACTCCGTCCCATGACCGCGCCCGATCGCCCGACCGCCAAGGAACCGCGCCGCTCGCGCCCCGTCCGCGTGGCCGACGCGATCAAGGATTGGGTGGTCGAGCGCAACATGGCCCCCGGCGACCGCCTGCCGGGCGAGGCTGAGCTGATGGCGCGCTTCGGCATGGCCAAGGGCACCATCCGCGAGGCGATGCGCATCCTCGAGGCGCAGGGCCTGATCGAAACCCGCACCGGCCCCGGCGGCGGCAGCTTCGTGGGCGAAGTGACCTCTGACCGTGCCAAGGCGCTGCTCGCCAACTACTTCTACTTCAAGGATATTTCCGTCGCGGATATCTACCAGCTCCGCCGCGCGCTGGAACCGGAACTTGCCGCCTCGCTCGCCGGCCGCCTCAGCGAGGCGCAACTGGCCGAGCTGGAACAGGTCGTCGCCCAATATCCCGAACCCGCCCAAAGCGCCGAGGAAGAGCGCGACCAGCACGTCGCCTCGCTCGCCTTCCACCGCAAGCTCGCCAATTTCTCCGACAATGCGCTCCTGGCCTTCGTGGTCAGCTTCATGGGCCGCATCCTGACCGACCTCACGGTCTATCGCCGCCTTTACGATCCGCCCAACCGCGAGCTCTACGAAAAGGGGCTGGCCTACCAGACCGACCTGATCGCCGCCCTGCGTGACGGCCGGGCCGAGGATGCGCGCAGCGTCATGCGCAGCCACATGGAAACCGCCGAGGCGCTGATGCAGCGCCAGGAAGCGCAGGTGCTGCGCCGTTTCATCGCCGAATAGGGCGGGGCGCTCACCGCCGGATCGCAGGCTCCGCCTCGACGATCGGCTCCGGCACCTCCGGCACATCCTCCGAGGCCGGCGCGCGCCACGGATCATCCAGCACCGGCACCACCCCCGCCGCGGCCGCCGCCCCCAACGCGCCCATCAGCCGCTCGGGGAACGGCATCGCCGCTGCCGCCCGGTAGCCCTCCAACGCGGCCTCGATTACCTCCGGCCCGGTCAGCATGTTGCCCGCGACCACGACACCTTGCGCCTCTTGCGCCCCCGCATGGGCGACGCTCTCGGCCCCGGTAAAGGCCCCCGTGCCGCCGCGCGCATCCAGCGCCGCCAACTGCCGATGCGCGCGCCCCGCATCCGCACCCGTCACCGCGGCCACGGCCTCGGCCGCACCCATGCCGCCCGCCATGCGCGCCAGCACATCCTCGCCCCACAGCGTCGAAGGGGCCGTGCCCTGGCTTGCCGACATGCCCGAATCGGCGCGGCCCCGCAGGACCCAGCCACCCACGCACAGGCTGCCCGTGGCGGCTGCGCCCCCCATCCGGCCTGTTTTTTCATCAATCGCGAGGATGGAAATGGTCACGCCCGGGCCTCCGCTGCATCAGCCTTGCATTTATCATGATAATTTGCCCTCATCGAATTGATAGTGAAAAATTACCGGCATCCCCCGATGCCCGCCCGACAGGAGAGGACACCACATCATGAGACTTCTCGACATGACCCGCCGCACGGTGCTGGCCTCCGGCACAGCGCTTGCGCTTGCGCTCACGGCACCCCTCGCGGCCACGGCCCAGACGCCCCCCGGCGTCCTCGTCGTGGGCCAGGTGGCCGAGCCGCAGGCGCTCGACCCCCATGCCGTGACCGCCGTCAACGACTTCCGCATCCTGATGAACGTCTATGACGGTCTCGTCCGCTACGCCTCCGGCACGCTCGAGGTCGAACCGGCGCTCGCCACCGATTGGACCATCTCGGAAGACGGCACCGTCTACACCTTCACCCTGCGCGAGGGCGTGAATTTCCACGACGGCAGCCCCTTCAACGCCGAGGCCGTGGTCTTCAACTTCGAGCGGATGCTGAACGAGGATCACCCCTATC
>CAZVQL010000016.1:21105-25125 GCA_964629305.1 uncultured Roseicyclus sp. | reverse complement strand
TTCATGCCCACAAAGCGGTTTTCCACGAGGTCGAGGCGCCCCACGCCATGCTTGCCGCCCAGCTCGTTGAGCTTGGTCAGGATCGTGGCGGGCGACATCGCCTCGCCGTTGATCGCCACGGCGTCGCCCTTCTCGAAGGTGATTTCGACCATCTCGGGCGTGTCCGGCGCATCCTCGGGGTGAACGGTGCGCTGGTAGACGTAATCGGGGGCTTCTTCGCCGGGGTTCTCCAGCACCTTCCCCTCGGACGAGGTGTGCAGAAGGTTCGCATCGACCGAGAACGGCGCCTCGCCGCGCTTGTCCTTGGCGATGGGGATCTGGTTGGCCTCGGCAAACTCCAGAAGCTTCGTCCGGCTCGACAGGTCCCATTCGCGCCAAGGGGCGATCACCTTGATCTCTGGGTTCAGCGCGTAGGCCGACAGCTCGAACCGCACCTGGTCGTTGCCCTTGCCGGTCGCGCCGTGGCTGACGGCATCCGCGCCGGTCTCGGCCGCGATCTCGACCAGCCGCTTGGAGATCAGCGGGCGGGCGATGGACGTGCCGAGCAGGTACAGCCCCTCGTACAGCGCATTGGCGCGGAACATCGGGAAGACGAAGTCGCGCACGAATTCCTCGCGCAGGTCCTCGATAAAGATGTTCTCGGGCTTGATGCCCAGCAGCTCGGCCTTTTTCCGTGCCGGCTCCAGTTCTTCGCCCTGCCCGAGGTCGGCGGTGAAGGTCACGACCTCGCAGCCGTACTCGGTCTGCAGCCATTTCAGGATGATCGAGGTGTCGAGACCACCGGAATAGGCGAGGACGACCTTCTTGGGTGCGGACATGAGGCAGGCTCCGTGGCGTTCTGGATTGACCGCGCGGGCGATACCGGGTTTTCAAGGGGCAGGCAAGCCAAGCGGAGGGCGCGATGGACTATGGGTATCAGTTGCTGCGGCATGTCGTGCAGCAGGTGTTCGGCAACCTGCGGCAGGCGGCGCAGCTGACCTTGCCGTTGTTCCTGTTGCCTTTGCTTGCGTTCGTCCTGCTGGTGGGTGGCGATTTCACACCGCAGACCATCGACAACCCGGGCGGCGGCCAAATCCTTGGCATGCTTGGCGTCGTCGTCCTGGGCGTCGTGGTCTATTGCTGGGCCGCGGTCGCCTGGCATCGCTACGTGCTGCTCGAGGAATTCGACGGCAGTTTCTTTCCGCGCTGGCGCGGTGACCGGGTGCGCGCCTATTTCGGCCGGGCCTTCGTTGTGGGTCTTGTTCTGATCGGCGCGATGATCGGCGCCATCATCGTGATGTCGATCGTGGTTGCGGCCACGCAATCCATGGGGATCGTGCTGATCCTAGGCATCGGCCTTGTCTTCGGTATCAGCTGGCTGGCCACGCGCATCGGCCTGGTTCTGCCTGCCGCGGCGCTGGGCGAGCGCATGAAGATCGGCGAAAGCTGGGCCGTGACGCGGCCCGTCTCCAGCCAGATCCTCCTGCCGCTGATCGTGATCGCCCTGGTGGCGGGCGTGATCCAGCAGATCGTCCTGTTGATCTTCGGGCAGACGATCACCGTCGATACATTCGGCATGATGCAGGAGCAGCGCGTCCTCACTGTGCCCGGGCAGATCGTCAACGGCCTCGTGTCCTGGCTACAGGTTCTGGTCAATCTGGCCCTGATGACCACGCTTTACGGCAACCTCGTCGAGGGGCGGCAGCTCAACTGAGGCTGGACAGAGCCGCGCGCTTGCGGCAGGCCGGGCGGCATGAGTGATTTCGCCGAGAACGCCTGGGCCGCGACGCGCAACCTGCGAGCCCTTTTCCCGCCCACGCCGCTGCAGCGGAACGTGCACCTGTCCGAACGCTTCGGCGCCGACATCTGGCTGAAGCGCGAGGATCTGTCGCCGGTCCGCTCCTACAAGCTGCGCGGCGCGTTCAACGCCATGCGCAAGGTGCTGGATACCAACCCCGACGCGCGCGATTTCGTCTGCGCCAGTGCGGGCAACCATGCGCAGGGTGTGGCCTTTGTCTGCGCGCATTTCGGTGTGCAGGGCCGCATCTACATGCCGGTGACGACGCCTGAACAGAAGATCCTCAAGACCAAGACCTTTGGCGGTGGCGCGGTCGAGATCGTGTTGACGGGGGATTTCTTCGACCAGACGCTGGCAGCGGCCAAGGCCGATTGCGAGGCGCGCGGCGCGCATTTCCTGTCGCCCTTCGACGACCCCGACGTGATCGAGGGACAGGCCTCGGTCGCGGTCGAGATGATCGAAGAGATGGGCCGCGCCCCCGACCGGCTGATCCTGCCGGTGGGCGGTGGCGGCCTGTCGGCGGGGATGATCTCGTTCCTCGATGCCGTGGGCGCCGAGACGAAGGTGACGCTGGTCGAGCCCGCTGGGGGTGCCAGCCTGACCGCGGCGTTGCGCACCGGCGCACCCCAGACCATTCCGATCACGGACACTTTCGTCGATGGCGCCGCCGTGGCCCGGATCGGTGACCGCACCTTCGAGGTGCTGCGCCGCGTTGCCCCGATCGACGTGAAGATCGCGCCCGAGAATCGCATCTGCGTCACGATCCAGGAAATGCTGAACATCGAGGGGATCGTGCTGGAGCCCGCCGGGGCCCTCTCCGTCGATGTGCTGGAAGAGATGCGCGAAGAGATCGCCGGGCAAACCGTGGTCTGCGTGACCTCGGGCGGGAACTTCGACTTCGAGCGTCTGCCCGAGGTCAAGGAACGGGCGCAGAACTGGCAGGGGCTGAAGAAGTACTTCATCCTGCGCCTGCCCCAGCGCCCCGGCGCGCTGCGCGATTTCCTCGACCTGCTCGGGCCGGGCGACAACATCGCGCGCTTCGAGTATCTCAAGAAGAACAGCCGCAACTTCGGCTCGGTCCTGATCGGGATCGAGACGGACGATCCGACCAACTTCGAGGCGATGATCGAGCGGGTGACATCGCGCGGGTTCGGCTTCCGCGACATCACGACCGACGAGGTCCTGGCCGATTTCCTGATCTGAGCCTGCGCTCAGGCGGCGCTGGCAATCGCGGGCAGGTCGGGTGCAAGGGCGGCCATTGCATCGGCGAAGGCGGCCGCGACACCCGCGATATCGGGCGTGCGCCCGGTCTTGCAGGCCCCTTCGGCCAGGGTGCAAACCTCGGCAAAAGCGGTAAGTCCAAGGTTTACCGCGCTGCCGCGCAGGAAGTGGAAATCATCGGCAGTTGCGGCGGAAGGCGCCCCCTGCAGGCTGGCCAGCTTCTCGCCGATTTCGCTGACGAACAGCAAGGTGACATCGGCGAAATCCTCTTCCCCGATGTCGTTGCGCAGGGCGTTCAGACGATCCCAGTCGATCATGGTCGCGGCCTCCTCTTTCCTGGACCACAACGCTAGGGACCAGAGGTTAACGCTCGGTTTCCGCGGTCAGGCAGATAGATCGACTTGTGGCATTCACCGCGAGTTAACGCGCCGGGGTGCAGGACGGGCCACATGTTTCAAAAGGCCAAACCATGCTGCACCGTCCCAACCACCTGACCTGGCCCAGCGCGGAGCCGCCGCTTGGGCCCCAGCGCGTGCTTGTCGTCGATGACAGCCGGGCGCAGCGGATGCTACTTGCCTCGCTCTTGCGTCGTTGGGGGCACGAGGTGGTGGATTGTGGCACCGCCGACGCGGCCCTCGCCGCGGCGCGCGACCCGTCCATCGACCTCGTGATCAGCGATTGGGTCATGCCCGGCCTGACCGGTCCCGACTTCTGTCGCCACATCAGGGCCAACCGTCCCACGAGCTATGCCTATGTCATTCTTCTCACCTCCAAGACCGGCGATGACGCGCTGGCAGAGGGGCTTGAGGCGGGGGCGGACGATTTCCTGACCAAGCCCGTGCGCCCGCCCGAACTGCGCGCAAGGTTGAACGCAGGTGCCCGTATCGTCGCGATGCAGCGCGACGTGGTGGAAAAGAACGGGCTTCTCACCGGTGCGCTCAAAGAGATCCGCACGCTGTACGATGCGCTCGACGCCGACCTGGACGAGGCGCGGCGCCTGCAACGTGCCCAGATGCAGGACC
>CAZVQL010000016.1:0-21095 GCA_964629305.1 uncultured Roseicyclus sp. | reverse complement strand
AGGCGTCCGGTCATATCGGCGGGGACATGGTGGGCGCCTTCCCGGTCGAGGGGGATACGGTCGGCGTCTTCGGCCTGGATGTTTCCGGGCACGGTGTCGCCTCGGCCATGATCGCGGCCCGTGTCGCGGGTATCCTGAGCGCGGCAAGCCCGGATCAGAACATTGCGCTGACGCGTTGCGCTGATGGCGGCTTTCGCGCGGTCTCGCCCGACAAGGCCGCGACCCGGCTGAACCGGATGATCCTGAGCGAGATGCGTTCGGACCGCTACTTCACGCTGGCGCTGGGGTTTTTCGACATTCACTCGGGCAGGCTGTCGATGGTGCAGGCAGGCCACCCGCACCCGCTTGTCCTGCGGGCGGATGGCGAGATCGAATTCGTGGGTACCGGCGGCTTGCCCATCGGGTTGATCGACGGCGCCACCTTTGACCGGTTCGATGTGACGCTGCGCCCCGGCGACCGGGTGCTGATTTATTCTGACGGTCTGGTCGAATGCCCCGGCGCAGATGGCGAAGTGCTGGAGGAAGAAGGGCTGGTGCAGTTGGTCCGCGCCGCGGCCACACATCGCGGGCTGCATTTCCTGTCCGCGCTGGAAGACGGGTTGGCGCGCTTTGCCGGGACAAGCGGTTTCCCCGACGATGCCTCGGCCGTGCTGCTCTGCTACCGCGGCCCGACGGGCTAAAGCCTGCGCCACGCGCGATAGTGCCGAACGAAATGCCGATCGCCCGGGACGGCCAGACGCGTCTCGGCCACGTCCCATGGAAGAAACACGGCGGTATGCCCCGCCTCGGTCGGCTCACCGCGCCGCGGGCCGAGACGGGCGTGGTAGATATGGCAGAGCTTCTGCGCATGCAGATCGTATTCCGGCATGTAGGTGTAGCGGTGGAACATCCCCAGCCGCCGGGCGGAATGGATGATATATCCCGTCTCTTCCATCACCTCGCGCGACAGCGCGACCAGTGGCTGCTCGCCCGGATCAATCCCGCCGCCGGGCAACTGAAGCTCGGGCCAGGGTTCCTCCTGGAAGGTGGCGAGGATGCCGTCGCCTGCCTCGATGATCGCGTAGACGCCGGGCCGCGGCGTGTAGCGCAGGCTCGGGTCGGGCTGGCGGCCGAAACGTCGGTTCATGGAAGGCTCTCCGTGGCGTCGCCCCCTTGTGCCAGAGCGCACCGCGGCGGGAAATCCCCCCTCTCGCCAAGCGGGCGACCTTGGGCTAAGGGACGCCCATGACCGATGATCAGAAAGCCGCGATCCGCGCCACCGCCGCGCGCGTCCTGACGACCGAGGGGCAGGCCGTGACCGCCATGGCCGATGCCCTGCCCGAGGATTTCGCCCCCGCCGTCGAGGCCATCCTCGAGACGAAGGGCCGCGTGATCCTGTCGGGCATCGGCAAATCCGGCCATATCGCGCGCAAGATCAGCTCGACCTTCGCCTCGACCGGCACGCCCTCGGCCTTCGTTCACCCGGCCGAGGCAAGCCATGGCGACCTTGGCATGGTGATGCCCGGCGACCTGACGATCCTGATTTCCAACTCCGGCGAAACGGCCGAGCTGAAGGACATCATCGCCCATGTCGCCCGGTTCAACATTCCGATGGTGGCGATCTCGGGTCGGCCCGACAGCACGCTGATGCGGGCCGCCGACTACCGCCTCGTCCTGCCGCCCGCGCCCGAGGCTTGCGTGATCGGCATGGCGCCGACCACCTCGACCACGTTGACGCTGGCGCTGGGCGATGCACTCGCCGTCGCCACCATGGAACGCCGCGGCTTCCTGCCCGAGCAGTTCCGCACGTACCATCCCGGCGGCAAGCTGGGCGCGCAACTGAGCAAGGTGGCCCAGCTGATGCATGGCGGCGCGGCGCTGCCGCTGGTCGAGGCCGATACGCCCATGTCGGACACGCTCATCGTGATGAGCGAGAAAAGCTTCGGCATCGCCGGTGTCGTGTCCGAGGGCCGTCTTGTCGGCGTGATCTCGGACGGCGACCTGCGTCGCAACATGGCCCGGCTGATGGAGCAGACCGCTGGCGAAGTCGCGACAAAGTCGCCTCGCGTGATCGCCCCCGATGACCTTGCCGCCGAAGCGATGGCGGTGATGTCCGGCAACCGGATCACCGCGCTGTTCGTCGTGGACACCGAGCAGCACCCCGTGGGCCTTCTGCACATCCACGACTGTCTGCGCGCAGGCCTTGCATAACGAAACGCCCCGCCGGCTTGAGGGCAGGCGGGGCGGAAAGAATGCAGCAAAACTGCCGAGGCAGTCGGACCCAAAGCCGCATCCGATGAGGGAAAGAGCCGGTTTGGGTCCTAGTTTCCTTCGCCGATGAACACGGAAGCACCCCCCGGCACGTCGGGCGAGTTGGTGGAGTTGGTCCCGCGGTCGGACACGGTGACGGTCAGCGTGCCAGACGCGAGCGCAGGGGCGGCGGCGGATGCCGCGAGCAGGGTGATCAGAGCGATCCGGATCATTTGGCTATCCTTTCCTTTGAGGTGGTCGGGCCTGAGCCCGTCATGTCTCAAATATCGCAGTACACCCCCCTCACTACAACTCACACTGCGGTTAGAATGGCGAGAGGTCTGTGCAATGACGCACAGCTAAAGGGCCGCCTCGAACCGATATCACGGGGCCGCGATCAGCCGAGGTAGTCGGCGTCGCTGACATGCTCCTGCCAATCGGCGGCAGAGCCGTCCACGGCCTCCTGCACGGCGATATGCACCATCGCGCTCTGGTCGGTCGCGCCATGCCAATGGCGTTCGCCTGGCGGGATCCAGACGGTATCGCCGGGCCGGATGACGTGCTTGTCCTCGCCCTCGGTGCGGGCCCAGCCCTCGCCCTCCACCACGATCAGCAGCTGGCCCAGTGGATGGGTGTGCCACGCCGTGCGTGCCCCCGGCGGGAAGCTCACGCGCACCGCCTCGACCCGCGAGGGCGCGGCACTGTTCTGAAGCCGCTCAATGGTGACCGCCCCAGTGAAATACGCCTCGGGCGCGGGACCTTTTGCGATGTCGGCTTTCTTCGTGAGTTTCATGTCGCCCCCTCAGACCTGGTAGTAGTCGCGATACCATTCGACGAAACGCGCCACGCCCTCGGCCACGGGCGTCTGTGGCGTATAGCCGGTGAGTGTCTTGAGCAGGCTCGCATCGGCCCATGTTGCGGGCACGTCGCCGGGCTGCATCTCCATGAAGTTCTTTTCCGCATTGCGGCCTGTTGCGGCCTCGATCGCCTCGATGAAGTCGAGCAGGCGCACGCTGTCGGAATTGCCGATGTTCACGATGCGGAACGGCGCGACAGGGCTGAGGCTGTCGCCCGCAGGCACGTCATCGGGCTTGGCGGGCCGGACGGGCGGTGTGTCGATCAGCCGGACGATCCCGTCGACAAGGTCGGTGACATAGGTGAAATCCCGGCTCATGTCGCCGTGATTGTAGACGTCGATTGCCTGCCCCTCGAGGATCGCCTTGGTGAACTTGAACAGCGCCATGTCGGGCCGCCCCCATGGCCCGTAGACCGTGAAGAAGCGGAACATCGTCGTGGGCAGGTCGTAGAGATGCGCATAGGAATGCGCCATCGCCTCGTTCGCCTTCTTGGTCGCCGCGTAGAAGGACATCTGCGTGTCGGCCTTGGCCGTCTCGGAATAGGGCATCTCGGTGTTCGACCCATACACGCTGGAGGTCGAGGCCAGCAGGCTGTGGGTCGGAGGAAATGCTCGCATCGCTTCCAAAAGGCGGAAGGTACCGATCAGGTTCGCCTCGACATAGCTTTCCGGGTTGTCGATCGAGTAGCGCACACCGGCCTGGGCGGCGAGGTGGATCACCGCATCGGGTCGCGCCTCCTCCATCAACCCATGCAGCGCGCCCGGCGTCTCGATCCGCTCGTTCACGGCGCGGAAGCCTGCGGATTGCAGCAGCATCGCCTGCCGACGTTCCTTGAGACGGACGTCATAGTAGTCGGTCATCGCGTCCAGCCCGATCACCTCCCACCCTTCGGCCAGAAGGCGAGTAGAAAGATGGTAGCCTATGAAGCCTGCCGAGCCGGTGATCAGCGCGCGTCGGGTCATTCCTGCACCTCCGTGTTCGAGACCCATGCCCAGGAACTGGCACACATCTCGTCGATGCCTTTTTCCGTGTGGAAGCCTAGGACCTCCGCTGCCTTGTCGGCCCTGGCGACGTAGATCGGCACATCGCCTGGTCGCCTGTCGGTGATGGTATAGGGCAACTCGCGGTTGCACGCGCGCTTGTAGGCCGCGATCACCTCCAGCACCGAATAGCCCCGCCCGGTGCCCAGGTTCACAAGGTGGCCTTGCCCCGTCTCGATCAGCGATTGCAGCGACAGGACATGCCCGCGCGCCAGGTCATCGACGTGGATGTAGTCGCGCACGCCGGTGCCGTCGGGGGTGTCGTAATCCTCGCCAAAGACCGAGATGCGCTCCAGCTCACCCATCGCGACCTTGGCAACGAAGGGCATGAGGTTGTTGGGGATGTCGCGCGGGTCCTCTCCGATCAGGTGCGAGCCATGCGCGCCGGCGGGATTGAAATAGCGCAGGATGCCGATTGCCCACTCGGGGTTGGACTGGCCCAGCCAGCCCAGCATCTTCTCGCCCATGATCTTGGTCTGGCCATAGGGGTTCATCGCGCGGAACTCGGCCGTTTCGGGCGTCGGCGTTTCGTCCGGCACGCCGTACACGGTGGCCGACGAGGAAAAGACGATCCGGCGACAACCCGCTGTCTCCATCGCGCGCAGAAGCGTGGTCAGCCCGCCGACGTTGACGTCAAAATAATCGAGCGGCCGCGCCATGCTTTCGCCAACGGCTTTCAGGGCAGCGAAATGCACCACGGCTTCGATCTCGTGCTCGACCAGAACCCGGGACACCAACGCGGCGTCCCGGACGTCACCGTCGATGACCTGTACGGGTTTCCCGGTGATCTGTGCCAACCGATCCGGCACAGAGCGCCGCGCGTTCGAGAAATTGTCGAGGATCACCACTTCGTGCCCGGCCTCGACCAGCGCGACATAGGTGTGCGACCCGATGTAGCCGGCGCCCCCGGTCAGAAGAATGCGTGATGGCATGACGCCCGTGACCTTGATCTGTTCGTGCGTGACGGTCCCACGCTTCCACGCCTTTGTTCAAGGCCAAGTTTCCCGCGCGCGGTTCTCTTGTACCTGATCACTGCGCAGGGTGATATCGCTGAAAACTGGGCAAAAATGCATCGCTTGTGAAATTGCGCTCTGCAATCATTGACGCCCCGATCGCCGCCGGTAATGTCACCTCGGTCTGCATGACACTTCGGTCCGGGGGGATCAATGAAACGAAATACATGGCGCAAAGCCGTGATCCTTTGCGTGGTGGCGGCTGGTCTGTCGGCATGCAGTCAATTGCCGCGCAGTGCACCTGTTGAACGGGAGGTCATCGCCGCCGCAGATGGCGAGATCACCGATTTCGCGGTCTACCCGGTCAACCGCGACTTCCTGCCGATCGTATCAGAGTGGCCCTACACGGGCGAGCGCCGACTTGGATGGATCCCGACCAGCGGTGGTGCGCGCACGCAAGTGATTGCCGCTGGCGATGAAATCGAGATCACGATCTGGGACAGCAACGAAAATTCGCTTCTGTCGTCCGGCGGTGATCGCGCCGTTCAGATCGCGGCCCTGACGGTCGCGCCGGATGGCACCGTCTTCGTGCCGTATGCGGGCAATATCCGTGTCGCCGGACTGACCGAGCAGCTTGCACGCGAACATCTTCAGGAAGAGATCGACGTGGTCGTTCCTTCCGCACAGGTCCAGTTGACACTGGCGGAAGGGCGCACCAACTCCGTCGATCTCGTCGGTGGTGTCTCCGCGCCCGGCGCGTACCCGCTGCCCGACCGCAACTACACCGTGCTCAACCTGCTTGCGCAGGGGGGCGGGGTGCAGCCAAACCTCGTGAATCCACAGGTCAGGCTGATCCGCGGAGGCGACATCTACGGCACTTCGGTGTCTCGTTTGTTCGACGATCCCAACCTCGACACGCTGCTGCATGGCGGTGACCAGGTCATCGTCGAGGAAGATCGCCGCTACTTCCTGTCGCTTGGTGCGGCCGGATCGCAAAGCCAGCACCGCTTCCCACAGGATCATCTGAGCGCGCTCGATGCCGTGTCGATCATTGGCGGCGTCGAAAGCCGTCGCGGTGATCCGGGTGGCGTTCTGATCCTGCGTCAATATCCGGACAGCGCCGTTCGCACCGACACGCGAGGTCCCGACGAGTCACGGGTCGTCTTCACCGTCGATCTGACCACCGCTGACGGTCTGTTCAGTGCGGGGAACTTCCGCATTCATCCCGGCGATCTCGTGCTTGTCACCGAAAGCCCGATTACGTCGGCTCAGACGATTTTCGGTCTTGTCGGAACGGTCTTCGGGCTTGCCCGTCAGGGCGCCAGCCTTAGCGACTGACGGCAGATCGGCGCGGCTTCAGCTTCCGGGGACAGGGATGCGACCGGCTTTCGGCAGCAGGCTGTTCATTTGCCGGATGTGTTCCGGCAGGCAGACGGTTTCGAAGTCGTATTCCTCGACCATGAGACGGCGTGCGGCCGGACCGATCTCGGCGAAATCTGCGGGCCGCGCCAGGACCTCGACCACCTGGCGCGCCAGAGCCTCGTGATCGTGGAAGTCCACGAGCAGCCCGGTCTCGCCATGGGTGATGACCTCGCGCACGGGCGCGGTGTCGGAGGCGACGATGGTTGCGCCCATCGACATGCTTTCCATGCAGGACCATGACAGCACGAAGGGCACCGTAAGGTAGACGTGGCAGCGGCCGACCTGGATGATCTGCTGATAGGCGGCGTAGGGCACCTTGCCCAGGAAATGCACCCGGCTCCAATCCACGCGGTCGCCCACCTCGCGCTCCATCTCGGCGCGGTAGCCGCCCTTGGCGGCGCTCGCTTTGCCATAGGACACCTCGTTGCCCCCGATGATGAGCGCGCGGGCGTTCGGCCGTGCCTCGAGGATGTGGGGCAGCGCGCGCATGAACTTGTGGAAGCCGCGCGTCGGTTCCATGTTGCGCGCCATGTAGGTGAAGATCTCGTCCTCTCGCGTCACGGACCGCCCAAGCCGGCCAAGCGGCAAACTGACCGAAGGATCGGGCACCAGCCGATCGGTGCGGATACCGTCATGCTTTACGTAGATCTTCGGATGAAAACTTTCCGGGAAGGTGTCGCGCTGGAACGCGGTCGGCGACTGGCCCAGGTCGATCGTCTGGATATTGGCGAAGTTCACCGCGTTCCGCGCATGCATCAGGAAAGGCGCGTGCGCTGAGGCCGGAAATTCCGGGTCGAACCCGACCGATCCGCCGCTGGCCAGGAAGTAGTATTCGAAGAACCCCAGGATCGGGACGTCGCGCCAGACCTCCTTGAAAAAGGTCAGCTCACCCCAACCCACGTGACCCACGATGATGTCGGGCCGGAAACCCTCGGCATCCAGCTTTTGCGCGGCGAAGGCCGCCCCAAGCCCGTTGCCGCAGCACTCCTCCCAGTATTTCGTGACGGCATAGGCACTCTCGGCGGGCTTGTGATGCGGCGCGTATTGCACGATGCGCGCGCCCTTCACCTGTTTCACGTCCTTGCGCTGGGTCAGGAACACGATCTCGTGCCCGCCCTGGGCGATCAGCCATTGGAAGATCTCGCGATACTGGCCCGGAAAATTCTGATGTACGAATAAGATCTTCATCTGCCTGTCTGCCCTTTACGGTTTGGCGGCATCCTTCCTGATCCGGCCCGTAACGGCAAGGTCATGCCGGTTTGGGATTGCAGCGCAGGCTCCTATATGACACCCCAACGCCGCATATCCGGATACCCGAAGACATGACCCTGACCACCAAGATCGCGTGGGACGACACCGTGTTGCCCTTCCAGCTCGACCGCTCGGACATCCGCGGTCGCGTGGCGCGCCTCGACCAGACGCTCGACCAGGTGCTCGGCCAGCACGACTACCCGCCCGAGGTCGAGGCGCTGGTGGCCGAGGCCGCGCTGCTGACCGCGCTGATCGGCCAGACCATCAAGCTGCGCTGGAAGCTGTCGCTCCAGGTTCGCGGCGATGGCCCGATCCGCCTGATCGCCACCGATTTCTTCGCCCCCGAGGGTGAGGATACCCCCGGCCGCATTCGCGCCTGGGCCAGCTACGATGCCGACCGGCTCGAGCCGCGTGTCGACCCTTTTGCCCAGATCGGGCGCGGCTACTTCGCGATCCTGATCGACCAGGGCAAAGGGACCACGCCCTACCAGGGGATCACGCCGCTGGCTGGTGGCTCTCTCTCGGCCTGTGCCGAGGCCTATTTCGCCCAGTCCGAGCAGCTGCCGACGCGCTTCCAGCTCAGCTACGGCCAGAGCCGCGAACCGGGGCAGGCCGCGACCTGGCGCGCGGGCGGCGTGATGCTGCAGCACATGCCCAAGGCCTCGCCGCTGATGGGCGAGGGCGCTTCGGGCGAAGAGGGTCTGATGGCCGCGACCGACCTGCTGGACGAGGACGAGGGCGAGAACTGGGCCCGCGCCAATATCCTGCTCGACACCGCCGAGGCGCTCGAGCTGATCGGCCCGCGCGTCGCGCCCACCGACCTTCTGCTGCGCCTCTTCCACGAGGAAGGACCCCGCGTCTTCGACGCGCTGCCGGTCAAATTCGGCTGCACCTGCTCGGCCGAGCGCGTGCGCACGTCGCTTTCCATCTACTCGGCGCGCGACATCGGCCACATGACCACGGACGACGGGCGCGTCACCGCCGATTGCCAGTTCTGCGGCGCGCATTACGAGTTCGACCCTGCAACGCTGGGCTTCGAGGCGACGAAGGACCCCGGCGAGGAAGACGGCGATGGGACGCCCGATTGACCTCGACCGGCTGACCGATGCGCTGCTGGCGGCACCGCCCGCGGCCTCGTCCGATTACGATCTGAACCCGGATGTCGTCTTGCCCGAGGGGCGCAAGCTACGGCCGGCCGCGGTGCTGATCGGGGTGTTGGAGGACACCGTGATCCTGACCAAGCGCGCCTCGCACCTGAAGCACCACCCGGGCCAGATCGCCTTTCCCGGCGGCAAGATCGACGCGGGTGATGCCGATGCCACCGCCGCCGCGTTGCGCGAGGCGCAGGAAGAGATCGGCCTCGACCCCGCGACCGTGCGGCTGCTGGCAGAGCTTCCCTCGCATGAAACGGTCACTGGCTACATAGTCACGCCCATCATTGCCCGCATCGACCGCGCCTTTACCCCCGTGCCCGAGGCCGGCGAGGTGGCCGAGGTGTTCCGCGTGCCGCTCCCACTCCTGATGGACCCGGCCCGCTACCGCGTCGAGCGTCGCCGCTGGCGCGGGGTCTGGCGGCGCTACTACGTCGTGCCCTACGGTCCCTACTACATCTGGGGCGCCACCGCGCGGATGTTGAAATCGCTCGCCGACCGGGTGGCGCCGTGAGGCTGGTCGCCGACTGGCTCGACCTGCCCGGCACCCGCGCCGTCATGGCCGCGCTGACCGGGGCCGGGCATGGCGCCTGGTTCGTCGGCGGCTGCGTCCGCAACGCGCTCCTGCGTGAGCCCGTCAGCGACATCGACATCACCACCGATGCCCGCCCCGAGCGCGTGATCGAGCTGGCCGAAGCTGCGGGGATCAAGGCCGTACCGACCGGCATCGACCACGGCACCGTCACGCTGGTCGCCGATCACCGCCCCTACGAGGTGACGACGCTCCGTCGCGATGTCTCGACCGATGGCCGCCGCGCCACGATCGCCTTCACCGACCGGCTGGAGGAAGACGCGGCCCGCCGCGACTTCACCATGAACGCGCTCTATGCCGATGCCGAGGGGCTGGTGCTGGACCCGACGGGCGAGGGGCTCGCCGACCTTGGCGCGCGCCGGCTGCGCTTCATCGGCGCGCCCGAGGATCGCATCCACGAGGATTATCTGCGCATCCTGCGCTTCTTCCGCTTCCACGCCTGGTATGCCGACCCCGATGGCGGTCTGGATGCCGAGGGGCTTGCCGCCTGCGCCGCAGGCCTCGACGGGCTCGATCGCCTGAGCCGCGAGCGTGTCGGCGCGGAGATGAAAAAGCTTCTCACCGCCCCCGACCCGGCCCCCGCCGTCGCCGCGATGGCCCATACCGGCGTACTCGCGCACACCCTGCCGGGTGCTGATGCTCGGCTTTTGCCGATCCTCGTCTCGTTTGAGACCGCACCCCCGGACCCGATCCGCCGCCTCGCGGCGCTGGGGGGCGAGCAGGTCGCCGACCGCCTGCGCCTCTCGCGGGCCGAGGCGGCGCGGCTCGCCACTCTGCGCGACGAGATGGGCACACCGACCCCGCCCGCCGCACTGGCCTACACACACGGCGCAGAGGCCGCGCGCGACATCATCCTTCTGCGCGCCGCCCTTTTCGAAACGCCCCCCGCCCCAGGGGCCGAGGCCGAGATCGCCAAGGGCGCCGCCGCTGAGTTCCCGGTCAAGCCCGCCGACCTGATGCCGCGCCTGCAGGGCCCTGCCCTCGGTGCTGCCTTGAAGGAGATGGAGACCCGATGGATCGCCTCGGGCTTCACCCTCACGCGTGACGAGCTGCTGACAGATCACGGATAGGCCGACCAGCCGCCTGACACACGCCGCGGCCTCGTCCCTTTCACCACCCGTTAAGGTTAACGCGCGCCCTCTCAAATTCATCCTGGCCTGAAGCCCCTGCCCAACGCATCGCCTGTCAAACCCGGATGGCCGGGCAAGATGCCCTGCGCGATCACACCAAACCGCCAGTTGCCACCCTGACAAACCATTAACCTTAACGCGCGCCCGTCCTCCCTTCATCTTGGCCAAAAAACTCCCGCCGGAGGCTCCCGCAACCAACCACTCCGCGCCGCCCGCTTGACAATCCGGGTGCCAAACCCTCCCGTCGCGCCACCGCGCATCGGAGGCCCCGTGGACCCGCTTTACCCTTTCGTCTTCCTCGGTCTCTTCAGCCCCGGGCCGAACGTCATCCTGCTGACGGCGTCCGGCGCGCGCTTCGGCTTTCGCGCCACCCTGCCTCATGTCTTCGGCGTCGCCGCGGGTGTGGGCATCACCGCGGGGCTGACGGGCCTCGGCATCGGCGCGCTTCTCCTTGCACAGCCTGCGCTGGCCACCGCCCTGAAACTCGCCGCCGCGGCCTGGATCGGCTGGATGGCCTGGACACTCTGGCAATCCTCGGCGAGGGGCGAGGGCCGCGCCCGCGCGCGTCCCTTCACCTTCTTCGAGGCGGTGCTGTTCCAATGGGTGAACCCCAAGGTCTGGGCCGTGGCACTCGCCGCTGCCTCGGGCTACGCGGCGGGCTTGAGCCCGGTGGGAGAGGCGCAGCGCCTCGCGCTGGCTTTCTCCGGTCTCAACCTTTTCGTCTGCCTCTTCTGGAGCTTCGCAGGTTCGCTCCTCGCGCTCCTGCTCACCACCCCCACCGCCTGGACGGTCTTCGCCCGCGTCATGGCTACCGGCCTCGCGGCCTCCGCCGTCATGGTCTTTCTCTAAGCGCGGGCCTATATCTGGGTCAGCACCCGAAGGCCCCTCATGTTCCGCTTCTTTGAGACGCTGGTCGATCCCTACACGACCTACCGCGAGACCGACGCCCCGCCGCGTCGGCTCTGGCCGTTCTTGTGGGACTATTCCAAACCCTTCAAGCGGCTCTATGCCATCACCGCGTTGATGTCGGTTATCGTCGCCGCGGTCGAGGTCGGGCTGATCTGGTACATGGGCCGCGTCGTTGATCTGCTCAGCACCGGTACCCCGGCCGAGGTTCTCTCGACCCACGGGCTCGAGCTGATCCTCGCCGCCGTCTTCATCCTCACGCTGCGCCCGCTCATCCAGGGGCTGGACGTGGCGCTGCTGAACAACGGCATCCTGCCGCAACTGGGCGCGCTTATCCGCTGGCGCGCGCACCGGCAGGTGCTGCGCCAATCTGTCGGCTGGTTCGAGAACGATTTCGCGGGGCGCATCGCCAACCGCATCATGCAGACGCCGACCAGCGCGGGCGATGCCGTCTTCCAGGTGTTTGACGCGATCACCTTCTCGCTCGCCTACCTGATCGGCGCCGCCATCCTGCTGGCCGAGGCCGACCCCCGCCTTGCCCTGCCGCTGGTCGCGTGGTTCGCGCTTTACGCGCTTCTCGTCCGCTGGACGATCAAACGTGTCGGCCCCGCGTCCAAGGCCAGCGCCGATGCGCGCTCGATGACCACGGGCCGCGTCGTCGACAGCTATTCGAACATCCACTCGGTCAAGCTCTTTGCCCATCACGACCGGGAACTGGACTACGCCAAGGAAGCGATCGAGCAGACCCGCGACACCTTCGCCCGCGAGATGCGGCTCTTCACGATCATGGATATCGTCCTGACCGTGCTGAACGGCTTCCTGATCGTCGCCGTCGTCGGCTGGGCCGTCTGGCTCTGGGCCGGCGATGCCGCCACGGTGGGCGTTGTGGCTGCCGCGACCGCGCTGACCTTGCGCCTCAACGCAATGACCGGCTGGATCATGTGGGCCGTTTCGACCCTTTTCCGCTCGCTCGGCGTGGTGGCCGAGGGGATGGAGACGATCACCGACCCCGTCACCCTGACCGATGCGCCGGATGCGCGGCCGCTGACCGTCCCGCAGGGCGAGATCGCCTTCGACACGGTCAGCCACCACTACGGGCGCGGGGCAGGGGGCCTCGACCGGGTCGCCCTGATGATCCGACCGGGCGAAAAGGTGGGTCTTGTCGGGCGCTCGGGTGCGGGCAAGTCCACGCTCGTCAAGCTGCTCCTGCGCTTCTACGACACCGAGGGCGGGCGCATCCTGATCGACGGGCAGGACATCCGCGCCGTCACGCAGGACAGCCTGCGCCGCCATATCGGGATGGTGCAGCAGGATTCGTCTCTGCTGCATCGCTCGGTGCGGGACAACATCCTGTACGGGCGTCCCGATGCGACCGAGGACCAGATGATCGCCGCCGCGAAGCGGGCTGAAGCGCATGAGTTCATCCTCACGCTCGAGGACCCGCAGGGCCGCCGCGGCTATGACGCGCATGTCGGCGAGCGTGGCGTAAAGCTGTCGGGCGGCCAGCGCCAACGCGTCACGCTTGCCCGCGTGATCCTGAAGGATGCGCCGATCCTCGTGCTGGACGAAGCCACAAGCGCGCTCGACTCGGAGGTCGAGGCCCAGATCCAGCAGACGCTCTACGGCGTGATGGAGGGCAAGACCGTCATCGCCATTGCGCACCGTCTGTCGACCATCGCCCAAATGGACCGCATCGTCGTGCTGGAAGAGGGCCGCATCGCCGAAGACGGCACCCATGCGGAGCTTCTGGCCAAGGGCGGCCTTTACGCCGGGTTCTGGGCGCGCCAGTCGGGTGGGTTCATCGGGACCGAAACAGACCCGGGGACGGAGGCCGCCGAATGATCCGCGCGTTCCAACCCGTTCTGCACTGGCTCTCGGCGCTGATCGACGGCTTCGCCCATGCCGACGGCCCGCCGCCCCGCGACCTCTGGCCGTTCATCCGCTGGTGCCTCTCGGGCGCATGGCCGGTGATCCTCGTGGCGACCGTTCTGTCCGGCCTCGCCGGCGTGCTCGAAGTGGGCGCGGCCTGGCTTTTGGGCGTCGTCATCGACACGACGGTCGCCAGTGGACCGGAGGGGTATTTCACCGAGCACCTGGGCCTCATCGCCTTTTACGCGGCGTTCTACCTTCTGCTGCGCCCGCTTTTCTTCGGCGCCTCGGCGGCCTTCAACGGCATCGTTCTGCCCCCGAACCTCGCCCCCCTGATCCAGAGCCGGTTGCACCGCTGGTCGCTCGGCCACGCGGTCAGCTTTTTCGACAACGACTTTGCGGGGCGCATCGCGCAGAAGCAGATGCAGACGGCCACCGCGCTGGTGAACGTCGTGACCGAGGTGATCAACGCGGGCGCCTTCGCCGTCGCCACCCTGATCGGGGCCGTCGCCATGCTTCTGGCGATCGACTGGCGGATCGGGCTGATGCTGCTCGTCTGGACGGTCGGCTACGGCTTCATGATCAGCTGGTTCCTGCCGCGCATCCGCGTGCGGTCCAAGACCCGCGCCGCGGCGCGTGCCAACGTGACGGGCCAGATCGTCGACACGATCACCAACATCAAGACCGTCAAGCTCTTCGGCCACACCGAGTACGAGGATGAGACGGCGCTTGGCGCGATGCGCGGCTACCGCGACGCGGCGCTGGCCTTTGGCTACCTGTCCACCGGGTTCCGCTTCGCCCTGATGGCGACGGCGGGCGCGCTGCCCGTGGCGTTGGTGCTGATGGCCGTGGCGCTGTGGCAGACAGGTGCCGTGACCGCGGGCGAGATCGCCGCGACCGGTGCAGTCGCCATGCGCATCGCGCAGATGACCGGCTGGGTCAGCTTCACGCTGATGGCGGTCTATTCCAACATCGGCGAGGTAGAGGACGGGATGCGCACCCTAACCCCGCCCCACGACCTGACCGACGCCGAAGGCGCCGTTGACCTTCCCGAGGCGGACGGCCGTATCGCCTTCGAAGGCGTCAGCTTCGCCTATGGCCGCGAGGCGGGCGGCGTGGATGGCATCGACCTTGTTGTCGAGCCGGGCCAGAAACTGGGGATCGTGGGCGCTTCGGGCGCGGGGAAATCGACGCTCGTGGCGTTGCTCTTGCGGCTCTACGACACCGAAGAGGGGCGCGTGACGCTGGATGGCGTGGACGTCCGCACGCTGAAACAGGACAGCCTCCGCCGCCAGATCGCGATGGTCACGCAGGACACGGCGATGTTCAATCGCTCGGCCTATGACAACATCCTCTACGGCCGCCCCGACGCCACCGAGGAGGAGGTCTACGCCGCCGCCCGCCGGGCCGAGGCGCATGAGTTCATCGGGGGCCTGCAGGATCACCGCGGGCGCACCGGCTACGGCGCCTTTCTCGGGGAACGTGGCGTGAAGCTGTCGGGCGGCCAGCGGCAGCGCATCGCGCTCGCCCGTGCGTTCCTCAAGGACGCGCCGGTGCTGGTGCTGGACGAGGCGACATCCGCGCTCGACAGCGAAGTGGAGGCCGCGATCCAGGACACGCTCGCGCAGGTGATGGAGGGCAAGACCGTGATCGCCATCGCGCACCGGCTGTCGACGCTGTCGTCGATGGACCGGATCATTGTGCTGGATGCGGGTCGCATCGTGGAAGACGGTGACCATGACAGCCTGCTCGAGGCCGGCGGCCTCTATGCGCGCTACTGGAACCGCCAGTCGGGCGGCTTCCTAGGGTTGCAGGACGCCGCCGAGTAGGGTGGGCGATTTCGCCCACCGCCCCGCTGTGGTGGGCAGGATTGCCCACCCTACGCGCGGCTTGCGGCGTCCCGCCGCCGGTCCTATGAGCATCGCATGGACCTCGATACCGTCACCATCGACCGCCTTGGCCACCGCGGCGACGGTATCGCGCCCGGCCCGCTCTTCGTGCCGCTGACCCTGCCGGGCGAGGTGGTGGCGGGCGAGATCACCGGCGACCGGATCGAGACGCCGAAGATCGTCACGCCCTCGCCCGATCGCGTGCGACCGCCCTGCTCCCATTTCAAGACCTGCGGCGGCTGCGCGCTGATGCATGCCTCCGACGCGTTCGTCGCCGACTGGAAGGCCGGGGTGATCGCCACCGCACTTGCCGCGCATGGGCTGGAGGCACCGATCCGCCCCACCGCGACCTCGCCCGCGCGGTCGCGCCGCCGCGCCACGCTGGCCGGGCGACGCACCAAGAAGGGTGCGCTCGTCGGCTTCCACGCCCGCCGGTCCGACACGATCGTGCCGCTGACCGAGTGCCATGTCCTCGCCCCACGGCTATTTCAGCTGCTCCCGACCCTCGCCGAGATCACGCAACTCGGCGGCTCGCGTTCGGCGACGCTCTCTTTCGCGCTGACCCTGACCGAGACCGGCATCGACTGCGCCGTGACCGGCGGCAAGCCGCTGGACGGACCGCTGCGCGCCGCGCTGCCCCGCTTCCGCGACCGCATCGCGCGCCTGACTTGGGGCGACGATCCGGTCTATGCCGAGGCTGCGCCGGTGCTCACCATGGGCAAGGCCCGTGTCACCCCGCCCCCCGGCGCCTTCCTGCAAGCCACCGCCGAAGGTGAGGCCGCGTTGCTCTCCGCCGTTACCGAGGCGCTGAACGGGGCGAGCCGCCTCGCCGATCTCTTCGCAGGCTGCGGTACCTTTGCCCTGCCATTGGCTGGCAAAGCCCCCGTCCACGCCATCGAGGGCGACGCAACGCTGCTTGCCGCGCTCGATCATGCCGTCCGGCATGCGCAGGGCCTGCGCCCTGTCACGACCGAGGTCCGCGACCTCTTCCGCAACCCGGTGGATGCGGCCGACCTCGCCCGCTTTGACGGTATCGTCATCGACCCGCCCCGCGCAGGGGCCGAGGCGCAGACCGCGCAGATCGCCGCCGCGCAGGTGCCCCGGATCGCCATGGTGTCCTGCAACCCCGTGACCTTCGCACGCGACGCGGCGATGCTCATCGCGGCGGGCTATCGCCTGAATTGGGTGCAACCGGTCGATCAATTCCGCTGGTCACCGCATGTGGAACTTGCGGCCAGCCTGTCCCTGCCCCATCTGACAGGCGAATGAGGGACCACGCATGAGTGACAGTATCTCCCCCGCGCAGGGCTTGAGGGCGCGTCTGGCCGACTGGTTGGACAGGCCCGCGGTGCGCAACACGATCATCGGCGTGATCCTGTTCAACGCCGTCATCCTCGGGATGGAAACCTCGCCCACGATCATGGAGGCGGCGGGGCCGCTGATCATAGCGCTGGATACCGCCTGTCTCACGATCTTCGTCATCGAGATCGCGCTGAAGCTCATCGCGCTCGGGCCACGGTTCTTCCGCTCGGGGTGGAACCTGTTCGATTTCGTCATCGTCGGCATTGCGCTGGTCCCCGCCGCACAAGGCCTGTCGGTGCTGCGCGCGCTGCGCATCCTGCGCGTCTTGCGCGTCGTCTCGGCGGCACCACGGCTGCGTCGGGTGGTCGAGGGCTTCGTCACCGCCCTGCCGGGCATGGGCAGCGTGTTCCTGCTGATGGGGATCATCTTCTACATTGGCGCGGTGATGGCCACGAAGCTTTTCGCGGCCAGCTTCCCCGAATGGTTCGGATCGATCGGCGCGTCGCTCTACACGCTCTTCCAGATCATGACGCTTGAGTCGTGGTCCATGGGCATCGTCCGCCCCGTGCTCGAGGTCTACCCCTACGCGTGGCTCTTCTTCGTGCCCTTCATCATGGTCACGACCTTCGCGGTCGTGAACCTGCTGGTTGGTCTGATCGTGAACTCGATGCAGGACGCACACGCCGAAGAGTCCAACGCCGCAACCGACGCCTACCGCGACGAAGTGCTGGACAGGCTCAGGAAGATCGAAGAGCGGCTCGACAAGTAGGGCGGCAATCCCGCGCACCGCGTCGAAAGCTGGGCCGAGTGCCCGCCCTACGCCCGCTTCTCGATCCGCGCGATACCGAGAACGTCCAGTACCTTGGCCTCGATGTCGCCTGCGTTCATCTTGGCCACGGCATACATGTCCTCGGGCGACGCCTGGTCGATGAAGATGTCGGGCAACACCATCGAGCGGTACTTGAGCCCCGTGTCGAACACCCCTTCCTCGGCCAGCAACTGGGCGACGTGGCTGCCGAAGCCGCCGACAGCGCCCTCTTCCAGCGTGATCAGCGCCTCGTGGTGGCGGGCAAGCTGCAGGATCATCTCGCGGTCGAGCGGCTTGGCGAAACGCGCGTCGGCGATCGTGGGGGTGATCCCCTTCTGCGCAAGCGCCTCGGCGGCCTCCTGCACCTCTTTCAGGCGCGCACCGAAGTTCAGGATGGCGACGCGGTTGCCCTCGGCGATCATGCGGCCGCGGCCGATCTCCAGCACCTCGCCACGCTCGGGCAGCTCGACGCCCACGCCCTCGCCCCGCGGGAAGCGAAAGGCCGATGGGCCATCATCGATTTCAACAGCCGTGCGAACCATGTGCATCAGCTCTGCCTCGTCCGAGGCGGCCATGACGACGAAACCGGGCAGGTTCGCCAGGTAGGCGATGTCGTAGCTGCCGGCGTGGGTCGCGCCATCGGCGCCTACCAGGCCCGCACGGTCGATGGCGAAGCGCACCGGAAGGCGCTGGATCGCCACGTCATGCACGACCTGGTCATAGCCGCGCTGCAGGAAGGTCGAATAGATGGCGGCAAAGGGCTTCAGCCCGCCCGCCGCCATGCCCGCGCAAAAGGTGACGGCATGCTGTTCGGCAATGCCCACGTCAAAGGTGCGCTCGGGGAAGCGCGCGCCGAAGATGTCGAGGCCGGTCCCGTCCGGCATCGCCGCGGTCACGGCGGTGATCTTGGGGTCGAGCTCGGCCTCCTTGATCAGCGATTGTGCAAAGACCTTGGTGTACGATGGCGCGTTCGAGGGGGCCTTTTTCTGCTCACCCGTGCGGATGTCGAACTTCGCCGTGGCGTGACCGCGGTCGGGGCGATGCTCGGCATAGCCCTTGCCCTTCTTCGTGATCGCGTGGATCAGCATGGGCCCGTCGGCGCGCGCCTTGATCGTGCGCAGCACGGCCAGAAGCTGCTCCATGTCGTGCCCGTCGATGGGGCCAACGTAGGAAAAGCCCAGCTCTTCGAAGAGCGAGCCGCCGACGGTCGCGGCCTTGAGCAGGTCCTTGGCGCGCCGCGCGCCTTCCTGGAAGGGTTCGGGCAGAAGTGAAACGGCCCCCTTGGCCGCGGCCTTCAACTCCTGAAAGGGCGCACCGGCATAAAGCCGCGACAGGTACGAGGACATGGCACCCGTAGGCGGGGCGATGGACATCTCGTTGTCGTTGAGGATCACGATCAGACGCTTGCCCAGGTGGCCCGCGTTGTTCATCGCCTCGTAGGCCATGCCGCCCGACAGCGCCCCGTCGCCGATCACCGCGATCGCGTCGCCATGCCCGGTGTCGCAGTCGCCACCAAGGTCGCGCGCCACGGCAAAGCCGAGGGCCGCGGAAATACTCGTAGAAGAATGCGCCGCGCCGAACGGATCATAAGGCGATTCCGATCGCTTGGTGAAGCCCGACAGCCCGTCCTTTTGCCGGATCGTGCCCATCCGCTCGCGCCGCCCGGTCAGGATCTTGTGAGGGTAGCATTGATGCGAAACATCCCAGATCAGCTTGTCGCGCGGCGTGTCGAAAACGGCGTGGATCGCGACCGTCATTTCCACCACGCCAAGGCCCGCGCCGAAATGCCCGCCCGTCTGACTGACAGACCAGATTGTCTCGGCCCGCAACTCGTCTGCAAGGCGACGCAACTCGGCATCGCTGAACCGCTTGAGGTCAGCGGGCGAGGACACGCGGTCGAGAAGCGGGGTGCTTGGGCGGTCGGTCATCTGTGCGACCTCCTTCCGGGCTTACTTGTCACGGTCGATGATGTAACGCGCCAGCGCCACAAGGTTATGCGCCCTTTTGCCGTAGGGCTCCAGCGCCACCTCGGCCTCGGCCACCAGTTCGGCGGCGCGCGCCTTGGCCCCGGCAAGGCCCAGAAGCGAGACGAAGGTCGCCTTGCCCGCTTCGGCATCCTTCTGCAGCGCCTTTCCGGCTGTCGCCGCGTCCCCCTCCACGTCGAGGACGTCATCGGCGATCTGGAACGCCAGCCCGATCGCCCGCGCATAGGCGCGCAGCGGCGCGGGGTCCGCCCGACCCAGGATCGCACCCGCCTCGGCGGGCCATTCGATCAGGCGGCCGGTCTTGTTGCCCTGCAACTCGGTGATCTGCCCAAGCGTAAGGGGTGCGGCGGCGGTCTCGGCCGCGATGTCCTGCGCCTGCCCCAGAACCATCCCCTGCGCCCCGGATGCCCGCGCAAGCGAGGCCACCAGCGCCACGCGCTGCGCATCGTCACCCGCGCGCGGATTGGCCAGAAGTTCGAAGGCGAAGGTCTGGAGCGCGTCGCCCACCAGAACGGCGGTCGCCTCGTCCCGTTTCACATGGACCGTGGGCCGCCCCCGGCGCAAATCGTCGTCATCCATGCAGGGCAGGTCGTCATGGACGAGGCTGTAGGCATGCAGGCATTCGACCGCACCGGCGGCGAACAGCGCCTGACCGGGGCCGACGTCGAACAACGCCGCGGTTTCCAGCGCGAGAAACCCGCGCAGCCGCTTGCCGCCGTCGGTGGCATAGCGCATCCCCTCGGCCACGCGGTCCCCGCCGAACCGCGCCAGTTCTTCTGCAAGAAACGCGGAAATGGCCCCCTGGGCCGCGCCAAGCGCCTGCTGGAACACCTGTCAGAGACCTTCGACCGGGGTGCTGCCGGTGGGCTGGCCGTTCGCGTCGAGGGTGATCTGGGCGACCTTCTCTTCGGCTTCCTTCAGCTTCGCCTCGCAGCGCGCTTTCAATGCCGCGCCGCGTTCGTACAGCGTGATGGATTCTTCCAGTGCGACATCGCCACGGTCCAGCGCGGTCACCACCTGTTCGAGCGCCTTGATCGCCTCTTCGAAGCTCATCTCGTCGATGGGTTTGCCGTCGCTCATGCGCCCCGCTCCTTCAGTTCCGTCACATGCACCGCGACCGAGGCCGCCAGTGCGGGCAGATCATAGCCGCCTTCGAGAGTCGAGACCACGCGCCCGCCGCAGACCTCATCGGCGATGTCGCACAGGCCGCGCGTGACCCAGGCGAAATCCTCCTCGGTCCACATCAGGTTCGCGAGTGGATCGTCGGCATGGGCATCGAACCCCGCCGAGATCAGGATCAGCTCCGGCTGCCACTCCCGCAGCCGCGGGAAAACGCGCCCCTCGTAGGCCGCGCGCATTTCGGCGCCGCCGCTGCCGGGTGCAAGCGGTACGTTCATCACGTTGTCCGATCCGCCGCGTTCGCTGGCCGCCCCGCTGCCGGGATAAAGCGGCATCTGGTGCGACGAGACGAACAGCGCGCGCGGCTCGTCCCACAGCACATCCTGCGTGCCGTTGCCGTGGTGAACGTCGAAATCCACCACCGCGACGCGCGACAACCCCCGCACCTCGAGCGCGTGGCGGGCCGCGATGGCGATGGTCGAGAACAGGCAAAAGCCCATCGCGCGCGTTTTCTCGGCATGGTGGCCGGGGGGGCGCGTCGCGATGAAGGCGTTCTTGGCGCGCCCGTCCAGCACCGCGTCGACGGCGGCGA
>CAZVQL010000015.1:5074-25269 GCA_964629305.1 uncultured Roseicyclus sp. | reverse complement strand
CATCCTGACCGAACGCGGCGGCATGACCAGCCACGCCGCGGTGATCGCGCGCGGCCTGGGCCTGCCTTGCGTGTCGGGGGCCACGCGCCTGCAACTGGACGGGCGCAAGAAGATGCTGACCGTGCCGGGCCGCAAGGTCTTTCACGAGGGCGATGTGATCACCGTCGACGGCTCCACCGGCGATGTGCTGGTGGGGGCGCCGCAGATGGTGGAACCCGCCCTTGGCGGGGCCTTCGCCACCTTGATGGACTGGGCCGATGCGACCCGCGACATCGGCATCCGGGCCAATGCCGACACGCCCGAGGACGCCGCCATGGCGCAGCGCTTCGGGGTCGACGGCATCGGCCTTTGCCGGACGGAACACATGTTTTTCGACGCCGCGCGCCTGACCGTGATGCGCGAGATGATCTTTGCCGAGAACCCCGCCGATCGCGCCGCGGCGCTCGAGCGCCTTCTGCCGATGCAGCGCGCCGATTTCATCGAGCTCTTCCAGATGATGCAGGGCCAGCCGGTCACGATCCGGCTTTTCGACCCGCCGCTGCACGAGTTCCTGCCCGGCGACCGCGATGGCATCCGTGCCTTGGCCGAGGCGCTCGATCTGCCCGTTTCCCGCGTCCAGTCCCGGATCGAGAGCTTGCAGGAATTCAACCCGATGCTGGGCATGCGGGGTGTCAGACTTGGGGTTACGGTCCCCGAGATTTACGAAATGCAAGCTCGCGCCATC
The DNA here is from genome assembly GCA_964629305.1 of uncultured Roseicyclus sp. Lineage (GTDB taxonomy): Bacteria > Pseudomonadota > Alphaproteobacteria > Rhodobacterales > Rhodobacteraceae > Roseicyclus. Next base: position 24,545 of record CAZVQL010000015.1, on the reverse strand, counting down.
TTCGAGGCGACGATCAAGGCCTCGAAGAAGGGCGCGCCGGTTGTGCCCGAAATCATGATCCCCCTCGTCTCGGCCCGGCGCGAGGTCGAGCTGGTGAAGGGCCGTGTCGACGCCATCGCGGCCGAGGTCAAATCGAAGACCGGCAAGGATTTCACCTATCGCCTGGGCGTCATGGTCGAAACGCCCCGCGCGGCCCTGCGCGCGGGCGAGATCGCCGAGCATTCGGCCTTCCTGTCCTTCGGCACCAACGACCTGACCCAGATGACCTACGGCCTCAGCCGCGACGACGCGGGGCGCTTCATGTCGGCCTATGTCCAGCAGGGCGTTTTCCCCGAGGACCCGTTCACGCAACTCGACGTCGACGGGGTGGGCGAGCTGATGCTGCTGGGCGCGGAACGGGGCCGTCACGCGCGCCCCGATGTCATCATATCCATCTGCGGCGAACACGCCGGCCAACCCTCGGCCATCGCCTTCAGCCGCAAGGCGGGGTTCGACTACGTCTCCTGTTCGCCGTTCCGGGTCCCGGTTGCGAAACTGGCGGCGGCGCAATTGTCCATTCTCGACAGGGATTTGCCGAGAAGAGTTGATGAATTGGATGAAGGTCGCGGCTGAACCCGCGCAAATCAAATCTAATTCTTGAGGCCAGTCCGACCCTTTCCGCAAGATTCGGTGCGCGTTTGGCGCTTTCGCGCTTCGGGGGTACACCCCGAATCATCGGCATCACGATTCGAGCAGCCGGAGCGGGGCAAAAGACCCCGGAAAGGGTAACATGATGACGGCACGGCGCTTCTTCGCCGCGCTTTGCGCAGCGCTTTTCACCTCTGTTGTCCCGGCATGGGCCGACGTGACGGTCAGTTCCTCGACGCCACCGGTCGACGCGGCCATCGGCACGCGCCTCGGCGCGTTGATGGGGGTCGAGACCAGCTCGCTTGCCGGTCTTTCGCGCGACCGCATCCGACGCCTTGGCGCGCCCTACACCGGGCAAGGTGCCTCCGGGCGCGTAATGAGCGCAGCCGAGCTCGACCGCATGGGCCGCGCCCGCGGCAACGCGCAATGGCGCTGCCTGACCGAGGCGCTTTATTTCGAGGCGCGCGGCGAGACCATCGAAGGGCAATACGCCGTCGCCGAGGTCATCCTGAACCGCGTGGACAACGCCAACTATCCCGGCTCGATCTGCGAGGTCGTGAACCAAGGCACCGGGCGCCGCTACGCCTGCCAGTTCACCTACACCTGCGATGGCATCCCCGAGGTCGTCACCGACCAGCGTGCGTGGAACCGCCTCGGCCATATCGCGCGCATCATGATGGACGGCGCACCGCGCGACCTGACCCGCGGCGCCACGCATTACCACGCCGATTGGGTCAGCCCCAACTGGGCCCGCGTCTACCCGCGCACCGCGCGCTATGGGCAGCACATCTTCTACCGTCAGCAATACTGACCCCGTCCTTGCCGACAGGCGACGGGGAAAGGTCGCGGATCGCCGCCGGTCTGCCGCCTCCGGGCATGGCCCGGCCCGCGCCTGCGTGTTAGTCCGCGGCCATGACTGACGAGATTTCCACGGCATTCCGCCACCCCTCCGAACGCGCCAAGGCGCTCGCCGGCGACCCGCCGCGCGACCGCATCGCCATGACCGAGCACCGCCGCGAGGTCGAGATCGGCGCCTTCCAGGCCGAACGCGGCGTGACCCAGACCGTGCAATTCGACGTCGTGGTCGAGGTCGAGACCCGCGCCGAACAGGCCGTCGATGACGTCGACCGCATCCTCAGCTACGACACCATCGTCGAGGCGATCGACGCGGCCCTCGCCGAGGAACGCGTGAACCTGCTGGAAACGCTGGCGGCCCGCATCGCCGACCGCATCCTCCTGCACCCGCTGGCTGCGCGCTGCATCGTGCGCATCGGCAAGCTCGACCGCGGCCCCTACGTGCTGGGCGTCGAGATCCTGCGCAATGCCCCCGAGAATCGCCGCCGCCTGCGGCTTCTGCCCGAGGACGCGCCGCATCCGCGGATCGTCTACCTCTCGTCCGAGGCCATCGCGCGTCCCGACCTGTCCCGGCTACTCGACGGGCTCGAGGAGGGTGGCGCGCCTCTCATCCTCTGTGTCGGCCGGCCCGACGCCCCCGCGCCGCGCGCCGCCCACGCCATGCCGCAACGGCGCATCGACCTGCTCGCCATCGAGCAATCGGCCTGGGTGCTCGCCGCCCGCGACCCGCGCTGTGTCGTGGTCGACAGCCGGACGGAACTCGATTGGGCCATGCGCCACGGCCAGATCAGCGTCTGGGCGCCCTCCAAGCTGGTGCTCGATGCCCATGACGGTCCAGGGCCCTCCGTCACCGAGCCGCTGGCGCTGGCACTTTGGCTGGCGCAGGCCTTCGAGGCGGTCGAGGTCCTGGCCTTCGGCGCCCCCGAGAGCGTCACGCCCCCCGAGGGAATCCGCCTCAGCCGCCTCGCTGCGACCGCGCCCCTCCACCGGGCCGAGGCAGACTGAGTTCCATCAGCCATTCGTCCCGGACGACACGCGTCTCGGTGAAGCCCGCCTTTTCCAGGATGCGCCGGGGGGCCGGTGTCTCCAAAGGGACGAAGGCGAAGAAGCGGTCCTCTCTCAGCGTGCTGGTCGCGTGGTCGAGGGCCGCCTGCACGAATTCGCTGGCCAGCCCCTGGCCCGCCACGTCTGGCAGGAAGTGAAAGCTCAGCTCTAGTCCGTCGCCGCCGAACCCGATGCGGAAGCCGGCGACGCCGACGGGATGGCCAGCATGCACCAGCACCCAGGGACCGACGGCGTGGCGCGCCCAGTCCTGCATGTCGGCGGCAAGCCGGGCGGACCCGCGGTCCGGGCCAAAGAGCGAACGGTAGAGGGTTGCCGCGCCAGCATCGGGCGCACGCCCGGTCAGACGTCCGCTTCTGAATGCGTTGCCCATGTCCATCGGGCCATCAAGCGGACATGATGACGTTACGTCAAGCTGCCATTTCGAAAGCCCGGGTTTCGACGGTGCCGATCTTGCCAAGCAAAGGGCGGGCCCGTATCGCCGCAGTCATGACGGACACCTACATCCGCCCAATTCCGCTGACCGACCCGTGCCTGCACGGCGGCGCCGTCCATCGCCTTGCAGGCGGCTGGGTGCGCTTTTCCAACGTCGAACGGCTGCACCGCGGCGCCCCCCCCGAGGTGGTGGCCGCCGCCGACCTGTCCCCGTCGGCGCTGGACCGGCTGACCGCGCCCCGCGCTGCTGTCGCGGGGCTGACACTGGATGCGCCGCGGCTCATGGGCATTCTCAACGTGACGCCCGACAGTTTCTCCGACGGGGGCCGCTTCTCGGGCGAGGCGGCCCTGGCGCATGCCCGCGCCATGCTGGAGGCGGGCGCGGACCTCGTGGACATCGGCGGCGAATCGACCCGTCCCGGCGCGCCCGAGATCGCCGTCGAGGAAGAGATCGCCCGTACCTCCCCCATCATCGCGGGCCTGCGCGCCGCGGGCGTCACAGCCCCCATCAGCCTCGACAGCCGCAAGGCCGCCGTCGCCCGAGCCGGGCTGTCGGCGGGTGCGGATATCGTAAACGACGTGTCGGGCCTGCGCCATGATCCCGCACTGGCCGATGTCGCCGCCGAAACCGGTGCGCCGCTGATTCTCATGCATTCCATCGGCACGCCCGAGACGATGCAGGGCCTCGCCGCCACGTCCTATGACGACATCCTGCTCGATGTCTTCGACGGCCTCGCCGCGGCCATCGCTCAGGCCGAGGCTGCGGGAGTGGACCGTGCCCGCATCCTCGTCGATCCCGGCATCGGCTTCGGCAAGACGCTCGAACAGAACCTCGCCCTCATCCGTCGCCTCGGCCTCTTTCATGCGCTTGGCTGCGGCATCCTTCTTGGTGTGTCGCGCAAGGGCATGATCGGGCAGATTTCCGGCGAGCGACAGGCCGACCGGCGTGGACCCGGTTCGGCTGCGATCGGCCTATGGGCGGTGCAGCAGGGGATACAGATGCTGCGGGTTCATGATATAGAGACGCACAAGCAGGCCCTGGACCTGTGGCAGGCCGTGGCGGCCCCCGGGCCGCCCGAGACGCAAGAGTGAGCAGAGACATGACCCGGACCCTTTTCGGCACCGACGGCGTTCGCGGGCGCGCCAACACCCATCCGATGACCGCCGAGATGGCGCTGCGCCTCGGCGCCGCCGCTGGGCGATACTTCCGCCGCGACGGAAGCCGCGCGCATCGCGTGGTGATCGGCAAGGACACGCGTCTGTCGGGCTACATGCTGGAAAACGCGCTGACGGCGGGCTTCACCTCGACGGGGATGAACGTGCTTTTGCTGGGCCCGGTGCCGACGCCTGCGGTGGGAATGCTGACCCACTCCATGCGGGCGGACGTAGGCGTGATGATCTCGGCCAGCCACAACCCGGCCGAGGACAACGGGATCAAGTTCTTCGGTCCCGACGGCTTCAAGCTGTCGGACGAGGCCGAGATGGAGATCGAGGCCCTCGTCGCAGGTCAGTTCGAACCGGCCCATGCCGAGAACATCGGCCGGGCCAAGCGCATCGACGACGGCCGCTTCCGCTATGTCGAGCGGGTGAAGGGGACCTTTCCGCAGGGGCTGACGCTCGATGGCCTCAAGGTCGTCATCGACTGCGCCAACGGTGCCGCCTACCGCGCCGCGCCCGAGGTGCTGTGGGAACTGGGCGCCGAGGTCATCGCGCTCGGCGTCTCGCCCGACGGCCGCAACATCAACGCGGGCGTGGGGTCCACCGCGCCCGAGGCCGCGGCGGCGAAGATCCGCGAGACGGGGGCGGATGTGGGCATCTGCCTCGACGGGGATGCCGACCGGGTGATCTTGCTGGACGAGACGGGCGCGGTGGCGGATGGCGACCAGATCATGGCGCTTTTCGCGAACCGCTGGGCCGAGGAGGGGCGGCTGAAGGGTCAGACGCTGGCGGCCACCGTGATGTCGAACCTCGGGCTCGAGCGGTTCCTGGGGGAACGGTCGATCAAGCTGCACCGCACGCCCGTAGGCGACCGCTACGTGGTCGAGGCGATGCGCGCCCACGGTCTGAACCTTGGCGGCGAGCAGTCGGGTCATATCGTCATGACGGATTATGCCACCACGGGTGACGGGCTGATCGCGGGGTTGCAGTTCCTGGCCGAGATGGTGCGCACGGGCCAGCCCGCAAGCGCGCTGTCGCGCAGTTTCGAGACGGTGCCGCAACTGCTGAAGAACGTGCGCTTTGCCGCGGGGCAGACGCCGCTGGAGGCCCCGGCGGTGCAAGCCGCCATCGCGGCAGGCGAGGCCAGGCTGGAGGGGCAGGGGCGTCTCTTGATCCGCAAGTCGGGGACCGAGCCCCTGATCCGCGTCATGGCCGAGGCCGAGGACGAGGCGCTGATGGTGGCCGTCGTCGACGAGATCGTCAGCGCGGTCGAGGCGGCGGTCTGAACCCCGGCGATTTTTGAAAAAATCGCGAGGTAAGGGGCTCTGCCCCCGTCGCTACGCGACTCCCCCGGAGTTGTTCTTGCCAAGATGAAGCAGGGGCGTCAGCCGTGGCGCATTTTGCGTCCGGCGACATAGGTCTGCGCGACGGCCCGGTCGTCGCCCATCATGATCGTGGGAAAGATCGCCTCCCAGATCGTGCCCGCCCGTGCCGCCCGTTGTGAAATCGCCGGGGTGGAGGCGAGGTCGAGCACCACGAGGTCGGCCTCGAAGCCCGGCGCGAGCCTGCCGATCCGGTCGCCAAGGCGCAGGGCGTCAGCCGAGGCTCCGGTGGCCAGCCACAAAAGTTCGGACGGGTGCAGCGCGATGCCCCTCAGTTGCCCGATCTCGTAGGCCGCGGCCATCGTTCTGAGCATGGAAAAGGACGAGCCGCCGCCGGTGTCGGTGGCCAGCCCCACGCGCATCCGCGCCCTGAGACCCATGTCGAACAGGCCCGAACCGATGAAGGTATTCGAGGTCGGGCAATGAACGACAGCGGCGCCCACCTCGGCCAGCCGGTCGACCTCGCGCGGCTCGAGGTGGATCGCGTGGTCGTAAAGGCCGTTCGGCCCCAGCAGCCCATGCGCCTCGTAGGTGTCGAGGTAGTCGCGCGCCGCGGGGTAGAGGGATTTCACCCAGTCTATCTCGTCGGTCTGCTCGCTCAGATGCGTCTGCATCAGGCAATCGGGGTGCTCGGCCCAGAGCGCGCCAAGCGCCTCGAGCTGCGCCTCGGTCGATGTGGGCGAGAAACGCGGGGTGATGATGTAGGAGAGCCGGTCCGCCCCGTGCCAGCGCGCAAGCAGGGCGTGGCTATCGTCATAGGCCGATTGCGCCGTGTCGCGCAGCGTCTCGGGCGCGGTTTCGCGGTCCATGCAGGTCTTGCCCGCCAGCGCCCGCATCCCCCGCGCCTGAGCCGCCTGGAAGAAGGCTTCGACGCTTTCGGGATGGATCGTGCAGTAGCTTGCGACCGTGGTGGTGCCATTGGCCAGGAGAAGGTCGAGGTACCGCCCCGCCACCTCGGCCGCATAGGCCGGATCGCCGAAACGCGCCTCTTCGGGGAAGGTGTAGCTGTTCAGCCAGTCGATCAGCCGCTTGCCCCAGCTCGCGATGATCGCGGTCTGCGGGTAATGCGCATGCGCATCGACGAAGCCCGGCAGGATCAGCGCCTCGCCATGATCCGTCACGTCCGCCTCGGGGTGGCGTGCGCGCAGCGCATCCCCGTCGCCCACCGCCACGATCACGCCGTCGCGCACCAGGACACCGCCGCGCCGCTCATGCCGCGCCACCTCGGGCCCTTCCGCGAAGGGATCGCCGCCGAAGGCCAGCGTCTGCCCCAGGATCAGTCGTTCCGTCATCGCGCGCGTCCTTTTCCGCCGATCGGCCCGCCCCGGTGATAGCCGCCCGGAGCGCGCTATGTTAGGGGCAAATCTCGGGGAATTGCCCGAAGAGCGGGGTGCGGCATGGCGGAGCAAGACGACCAGGTGATGGACCGCGAGGGCGACGCGGACGAGGACCGCGACGCCTACGCGCTCGACGATACCCTGCGCGGCCAACTGCGCGCGCTCGTCGCCGCGGGCGATGTCGCGGGCATCGACGCGCTCATGGAGCCGCTGCACCCCGCCGACATCGCCGACCTTCTCGAACAGGTCTCTGAGGGGGAGCGGTCCGCCTGGCTCGCGCTCTGGTCGTCCGGGATCGACGGCGAGGTGCTGTCGGACCTCGACTGGGGCCTCCGCGAAGAGGTCATCGGCCTTCTGCCGGATGATGTGCTGGCCGATGCCGTGCGCGAGCTCGACAGCGACGACGTGGTCGACCTGGTCGAAGACCTGGAAGACGAGCAGATCGAGGCGATCCTCGACGTGCTCGAACCCTCCGACCGGGTCGCCGTCGAACAGGCGCTGGCCTACCCCGAGGACAGCGCCGGCCGCCTGATGCAGCGCGAGGTGGTCCATGCCCCCGAGCACTGGACCGTGGGCGAGATGATCGACTACCTGCGCGCCCACAAGCGCGACCTGCCCGAACAGTTCTACCATGTCGTCCTGACCGACCCGCGGATGAAGCCCACGGGCCATGTCACTCTGGGCCGCCTTCTCTCCTCCGCGCGCAAGACGCCCCTGAAGGAGATCACCGAGGACAGTTTCCGCGCCATCCCCGCGACCCAGCACGAGGATGACGTGGCCTATGCCTTCAACCAGTATCACCTGATCTCGGCCCCCGTGGTGGACGAGGACGGGCGGCTGGTCGGCGTCATCACCATCGACGACGCGATGATCGTGCTGGACGAAGCGGCCGAGGAGGACCTCCTGAAGCTCGCCGGTGTGGGCGAGGAATCGAGCCTGTCGGACAAGATCATCGAGACGACGAAGCAGCGCTTCCCGTGGCTTTTCGTGAACCTGATCACGGCGATCCTCGCCTCGCTCGTCATCGCCCAGTTCGAAGAGGCGATCACCCAGATCGTGGCGCTGGCCGTGCTGATGCCGATCGTGGCCTCGATGGGTGGGAACGCGGGCACGCAATCGCTGACCGTGGCGGTGCGGGCGCTGGCCACGCGCGACCTGACACGGTCGAACCTGATGCGCGTCGTCACGCGCGAGGCCGCGGTGGGGCTGATCAACGGGCTGGCCTTCGCCATCGTCATGGGGATCGTCGGGCTCGTGTGGTTCGGCTCACCCGCACTGGGGGCCGTGATCGCAGCGGCGATGGTGATCAACCTGCTGATCGCGGGGCTGGCGGGCATCCTGATCCCGGTGGTGCTGGAACGGCTCAGGATCGACCCGGCGCTTGCCTCGGGCGCCTTCGTGACCACGGTCACGGACGTGGTGGGGTTCTTCGCCTTCCTCGGGCTGGCGGTGGTGTTCCTGCTCTGAGCGTTGTCTTCACGCTTCCTTAACCCCGCCGTGGGAGTGTCCCCGGCCATGGACATGTCCCGGTGGGCGGGTGACGCCGTCTGCCAAACGAAGGTATCCGTCCCGTGGCCCGACAAGCCGCGGACCGATCAGAGCCGGACAAGGGGTCGCCCCGACAGGGCGGCCAGATGGACACCGCCCTTGGCGGCGCCGCCATCCTTTGACCGTCACGCGCCCCGCGGACCCGATCCGATGAGCGCACCCTCCCCACGAGCAACGCCATCCTCAAATGGGACACCGGCCAAACCGCAGGGTCTTCGGCACGGCCACCCGTTCACGCGACCACATCAACCCCGACCCCAAACCGTTACCCCCGCATTAAGGTTAACGCGCCACCGTCCCCCCTTCATCTTGGCAAATACAACTCCGGGGGAGTCGCGGAACGCGACGGGGGCAGAGCCCCCGAATATCCCGTCCTTCGCGCAAGCACAGACGGACCTCCTTCTCGCGACGGGACCCATAAGGCGGCCAAAGACCCGCATGCGGGCCTCTGTCGTCTGCACTGATATCGTCAGGAGGGGACAATACGCGCCGTCACTCGAGGCCCCGCGTCACCGGGCCTCGTGTCAGCCGGGGATTTCCAGCGTGATGTTGCGCCCGTTGCGCACGTATTGCAGCGACGCTTCCCCGATCGCGGCCACGCGCCCCCCGTCGAGCCGGTCGCCCACGCCGACGCGCACGAAGCGCCCCGAGGGCAACCGCACCAGTGCGCGGCGGTTCGAGGTCGTGCCGGTCACGCCGATCAGGTTCACGTCACGCAGCCGGATCGCGTTGCGCTCGGTCGCGGCGCGGGTCACGTCGGCATTTGACGGGATCGAGGGGGCGGGCGCGACGGCGCGCGCTTCGACCACGGGCGCGGGCGCACGTTGGGCCGAGGCGACGATGGTCTCGATATTGCCCGGACGGCTTCGCGGCAGAAGCGATTCGGCCACGGCAAGCCGCGTCCCCGAAATATCGGCCGCGGGGGCCGCGGGGGTCGCGACATCCGCGGTTTCCGTCTCCGTCTCGGCCTCGGCCTCGTCACCGGGGAAGAGCGACGCGCGGGCCGCCGCTTCCTGCGCCGAGAGCGGTCGCTCTGCAGGCCGGAGGCCGGCCAGTTCCGTCACCGTCAACCCGCCGAGCACTTGCCGCTCGCGTGTTTCCTCCAGATCGCCGGGCCGTGGCGTGGGCTGGAACGTGCCGAGGATCGCGTCCTCGACATCAAGCGCCGGTGCCGCCTCGACGGCGGGCTCCACCTCGCGCGGGCGGGGCACGGCGGCCACGGGCGGTGTGCCCAGAACGACGAAAGCCCCCTCCGGGGTCAGCACCCCCTCGGGCGTGGGCGTCACCAGGCCGCGCGCATCGCGCTCGATCTCGGTGCCGAAGGGTGGCGGCGGCGGCACGCGCCGCAGAAGCTCGCCGGGGTTCACCCCGGCCGGAGGCAGGGCCACGGCATCAAAGGCGCTGACCGCGGGATCGATCGAGGCGACGTAAATGTCGTCCGTGATCGTGAAGGGTTCGAAGAAGGGACGCTCGGGCGTCCTGGGCCAGATGCCGTCGGCCGCGTAGATCGCTTCGGTTTCTTCGAGCGAGGGCAGCGCTTCCTCGGGAAGGGGGGGCAGCGGGGGCAGCTCGATCTCGGCATCGATGTCGGGCAGCGCGGCGGCCGCGTCGGCTTCGGGCAGGGCCTCGGGCTCTGCGGGGGGCGCCGCGTCGGATATGGCGGCCGCAGGATCCGGGTCCGAGAGGGGCGGCACGACCTCCGGCCCGGGGGCGAGCGCGGCGACCTCATCCGCGTCGGCCACGTCGGCATCCGGCAGCGCCGCCGTCCCGGTGTCGCGCAGGCCCATCGCGGGCGGCGCGCTGATCGCTGCGGGCGGCTCCGGCGCATCCAGCGGGTCCTCGACCGAAACCGCCGCGCTCTCGCTGCCACGGTCGCCGGTGAACAGCCGCGCCATCGGGCTGTCTGGCAGGAACAGCACCGACCAGATCGCGATCAGCGCCAGCAGAACCAGCAGGATCAGCGTCAGGATCAACCCGGTCTTGAAGGACGGCCCGCTCGCCTGAACCGGCTTGCGCGCCAAGAGCCCGCTGGCAAAGGCACTTTCGGCCGTCGCCGTGCCATCGCCGCTTGCAGTCGGCGCAGGGACGGCTGTCTTGTCGGCGTTGCCGCGTCTGCGGAACAAGCCGGCGCGCGCGCCGTCGCCGCTGTCGGCGGTGCCCGCGGCCTCCTCGCCTGCCATGTCACGGGCTGCAAGCGCGCCCACCTGCGCCGAGGTCGCGCCGCCTCCCAGCGTGCGGTCGTCTACGATTGCTTCGCTTGGTGCGGCAGGCTCGGCACTGGGCCGCGACTTGCTTGCGTCGCGCACCCGGGCGAGCTGCGCGGCAAGACGGCTGCTCGGCTTCGCCGCAGGAGGGACGGATGCCGCACTGTCGCCTTTCGATGTCGGGGCCGCGTCGGGGTGAAGAACCGGTTCGCCCCGCGGCGTTGCCGCGCCGAACCCAAGACGCCCCTGCCGGGTCGAGACACTCTGGCCCGCGTCGCCCGTGGGCTTCGGGACCTTGCCACGCTGCGCCCCGAAGCTGAGCATGGGGGCATCACCCGCCGCCGTATCGCTGTCGGTCGCTTCCTCCGGCTCCGCGTCATCTCGCGGCGAGGCCACGGGGGAAAAGCGCGCGGGGCGGGCCGCGGGACCCTCGGGCTTCTCAGCCGTCAAGGATTTGCTGCCTGCGGCGGGCTTTTGTGCCTTGCTGCGCGGCGGCGCTGCGGGGCGCGGCTCCACTGACGCCTCTGATGCGTCCTCAGGTGATGCCTTGGCGGTTTCGTCCGGTACGTCGCCCTCTTCCGCAGCCGGGGCCGGGCTCTCTGCTTCGGTCTTGGCCGCAGTCGGCGCGGTCACATCTTCCGCCGGGGCGGCTTCGGGCGTCTCCTCCGCAGGCTCCGGCGTATCGGATGCCTTGGCCTCTGCCTTGGTCGCATCCTCGTCCTCGGGCGGGATCGGCGCGATTGTCTGGTTCAGGGTCGGATCGGTGATCGGAGAAGGCGGAGCCGCATCGTCGGTGGCCGCCTCGGTGGCCGGCAGTGCTGCGTCTTCGGTCGCCGCCGGGTCGGTATCCGGCACGGGCTCACCGGCATCGGCTGCGGCCTCGACCTTGGCCTCTGTGCGCGCGCCGTCGGGCTCGTCCCCCGCCTCGACCTCAGCCTCTGCCGTGGCCTTGGTATCTTCGGGCTCAGCGACAACCGGGTCGGCTTCGCCGTCCTTGGCGTCGGGGGCCTCCTCGACGGTCTTCGCCGCATCGGCATGCTTCGCCCAGTCGTCGGCACCAAAGGCCATGCCCATCGCCGCCTCGGGCAACTCCGGCCGCTTGTCTCCGAAAAGTGCTATGCCGGGAAAGCGTTCGGCGGGCGGCATGGCCGCGAAGCCCGCGGGCTTGAACCCGTGCGCCTTGGCGAATTGCGTGGCTTCCGCCAGCGTCTCCTGGGCGATCACGGCGACCTTCACCCGGTCGACCTCGACCGCGCGCCAGTCGTAGGTGAGCTCGGCGACCGCGTAGGGCGTCATGCCCTCCAGCCCCTCGGTGATCCGCTCCACCACCAGATCGGCATTGTCCGCCGGTGCCATGAAGGAGGTGTAGAGCACCTGGTCGTCGGGCAGGACCAGCAGCACCCCGCCCTTGCCGAGGCCGCGCGCCTCTGCCGCCGACTTCAGGTCTGCCATCGCCGCGTCGAGGTCGCCCTCGAGAGAGGCCTCGCCCACGAGCGCCCAGTGCCCCGCCGCTTGGCGGTGGGCGAGCGCAAGCCCTTCGGGCGAGAAGAAAAGCGCGAAATCGACCGTCACATCGGACCCCAGCCGTGAATTCTGTCAGGAGCAACCGTGCCGCGGCCCCCCCGAGTCACGCCGATCTACAGCACAAATGCCCGCAAGGGAAACAGGCCCCGCGGAGCGATACGCCGATCGGCGGAAATCAGTCTATGTGCAAACGGCGCAAGAAAAAAGGGGCGCGTCTGCCGCGCCCCCCTGGCCGTCTCGATCACGAACGTGGGATCAGGCCGTGGCGCGGGCCAGCGCCTGGTCGAGGTCGGCGATCAGGTCGCGTGCATCCTCGATCCCGATCGAGACGCGCACGACGTTGGGCGCGGCGCCCGCGGCCACCTGCTGCTCCGGTGTCAGCTGCCGGTGCGTGGTCGAAGCCGAGTGGATGATCAGGCTGCGCGTATCGCCCAGGTTGGCGACATGGCTGAAGATCTCCAGCGAATCGACCAGCTTCACGCAGGCCTCGTAACCGCCCTTCACGCCGAACGTGAACAGCGCGCCCGCGCCCTTGGGGCACACCGTCTTGGCACGCTCGAAATAGGGCGAGCTTTCGAGGCCCGCATAGGTCACGAAGTCGACCCGCGGATCGGCCTCGAGCCACTTGGCGATGGTCACCGCGTTCTCGATATGCCGCTCCATCCTGAGCGACAGCGTCTCGATCCCCATCAGCGTGTAGTGGGCGGCCTGCGGGTTCATCGTCATGCCGAGGTCGCGCAGACCGATGGCGATGCCGTGGAACGTGTAGGCCAGCGGCCCGAAGGTCTCGTGGAACTTGAGCCCGTGATAGGCAGGCTCGGGCGCCGAGAGGGACGGGAACTTGTCATTCGCCGACCAGTCGAACTTGCCCGAATCGACCACGCAGCCGCCCGTGACGGTGCCGTTGCCGGTGAGATACTTGGTGGTCGAATGCACCACCAGCGTCGCGCCATGCTCGATCGGGCGGCAGAGGTACGGGGTGGCGCTGGTGTTGTCGACGATCAGCGGCACGCCCGCGGCATCGGCCACGTCTGCCACCGCGCGCACATCGGTGATGTAGCCGCCCGGGTTCGCGATCGCCTCGCAGAAGACGGCGCGGGTGTCCTCGTCGATGGCCTCGCGCACGGCATCCAGATCGTCGAAATCGACGAACTTGGCCGACCAGCCGAAGCGCTTGATGGTCTGGCTGAACTGCGTGACCGTGCCGCCGTAAAGCCGGGTCGAGGCGACCACGTTCTTGCCCGGCCCCATCAAGGGGAACAGCGCCATGATCTGCGCCGCGTGCCCCGAGGAACAGCAGACGGCGCCCACGCCGCCCTCCAGCGTGGCGATGCGTTCTTGCAAAACGGCGACCGTGGGGTTCGTCAGGCGCGAGTAGATGTAGCCCACTTCCTGCAGGTTGAAGAGCGCCGCGGCATGTTCCGCGTCGCGGAAAACGTAAGCCGTGGTCTGGTAGATCGGCGTCTGCCGCGCCCCCGTCGCGGGGTCGGGGCGCGCGCCCGCATGGATTTGCAGCGTGTCGAAGCCGTAGGTCGGGCCGTCGGTCATGGGTCTCTCCCCCCTTCTCGGGTATAATCGTCCGCGACAGGCTTAGGCGAAGCGCGCGAGGCGGGCAATCGCCGGTGCACAAAGAGGGCGGTTCGCCCTGCCGCCCCGTGGATCGGGCGAACGCTCGTTCCATCCAGCGGCCATCGGGCGGAACGGCCTGTCGAAACCGCGTCTGCCCGGCCCCGGACGCGCGACGCCATGGCACTGGACGCCCCCGCCCCGATGGGGCAGAACGCCCCCGACCCGATACAGACCCGCGACCCGAAAGGTTTCGCCCATGCTCACCTTCCTCAAGCGCCTCGTGACCTGGTGGAACGGCCAGACTCTCGGCACCCAGCTCTACACCGCGCGCAACGGCGTGAAGGTTGGCGAGGATGAGCAGGGCAACATCTTCTACCGCTCCAAGGACGGCAAGAAGCGCTGGGTGATCTTCAACGGCGAGGCCGAGGCAAGCCGCGTCGGCGCCGACTGGCACGGCTGGCTGCACCACACCTGGGACGAGCCGCCGACCGACCGGCCGATGACGCACAAGTCCTGGGAAAAGCCGCACCTGCCGAACATGACCGGCACGCCGCAGGCCTATGTGCCCGCGGGCTCGATCCGCCGGGCCGAGCCGACCGAGCGCCGCGATTACGAGGCCTGGACGCCGGAATGACGCCCCGGTGACCGCGGCCCCTTGGCGCGGGCGGCGCGACGCGCCATAACCGGGCGAGGATAGGGGGCCGACTGCCATGTCCACGCAAGACAACACCATCACCGAGGTCGCGGTGGGTGCCGCCGTTCTGGCGGTCGCCGTGGGCTTCTTCTTTTACGCCTCTGGCGCATCCGACGGCGCGCCCGCGGGCGGCAGCTACCAGCTGACCGCGTCCTTCCGCAGCGCCGAGGGCATCGCCGTGGGCACCGAGGTGCGCCTCGCGGGTGTGCGCGTGGGGACCGTCACCGACATGACGCTGGACCCCGCCACCTTCCGTGCCGAAACCACCTTTACGCTCCGCGAGGACCTGCTGCTGCCCGACGACAGCGCCATCTCGATCGCCTCCGAGGGGCTTCTGGGCGGCAATTTCGTCGAGATCATCCCCGGCGGTTCGCCCTTCAACTACGAGCCCGGCGACGCCGTTACCGACACGCAAAGCTCGGTCAGTCTCATGACACTCCTGATGCGCTTCGTGACCGGGGACGGGTCCGAGTGATGCGGCACAGGCCGGTCGTCTGCCTTGTCGGCGCATTTGCGCTGTGCCTGTCGGCCCCATGGGCCGCAGCCCAGAGCTTCGACAATTTCACCGAGGGCCCGCTCGACGGATTCGAGTTCGACCCCAACGCGCTTCCCGGTATCGACACGCCCTCTCTCGGCGAGGATGGCACCTTGCCACCTGATGACGGGAGCATCACCCTCGACATCACCGAGGGGCAAAGCGGCGTGGGCCTGAGCGTCTTTCCCGGCGTCGGAAGCGACGTGACGTCGGTCAGCCAGCCGCAGACCGCGCAGGGCACCCGCACCACGCTGCGCGCGCTCGACCGGATGCTGGGGCGGCCCACCGACGTGGAAATGGCCATCGGCGAAACGGTGATGTTCGGGCGCATCGCGATCCACGTGATCGAGTGCCGCTACCCCGCCGAAGACCCCGCCTCGGATGCCTTCGTGCATCTCGAGATCCTCGACCCTGAGGGAAACGCCCTGTTCGACGGCTGGATGATCGCCTCCTCGCCCGCGCTGAACGCGCTGGAGCATCCGCGCTACGACGTCTGGGCGCTGGGCTGCCGCGCGGGCTGACGCCCTAGCGCAGCAGGTTCAGGCTCTCCATCTCCACGCCAAGCGGGCCGGCCAGATCGGCGATCGAGTCGTGCAGCAACTCCAGCGCGTAATGCGGGTTATGCGCATAGGCACCCGGATCGGCGGTGACGAGCTTCCAGTTATAGGCCGCGCGCAGCATCCGCGGCGTCCAGCTGGCATAGGCCACCGGGCTGCCGTCGGTTGTGTCGGCCATGCCGTCGCCGTTGGCATCGGCGAAGAAATAGGGATAGCGCCCGCCGTCATAGACCAGGCCCGTGCCCGCCACCTCGGTGCCGTAGCGGCCCACGAAGTCGAGCAGGAGGCCTGCGTTGTTGCGGATATCCTCGCGGATGCCCTGGCTGGTGTTGCCGCTGCCGTCATAGCTTTGACGCGCAAGGCGAATTTCCTCGGGATTGCCGTTCTCGTGGCAGGTGCTGCAACTGTCGGTCTGCACCTCCAGCGTATGCGGCTCGTGGCAGGACACGCAGCTGCTGACGGGCCGTGCGTGGAAGAAGCGGCCCGAATACGCGCGCCCTTCGTAATGGTAACCCGCCGCCCCGTAGCCGCCGAGCCAGGTGGCCGCGGCGGTCGCGTAATGCGGGTTCACGAAGCGCAACTCGGCGTCGGGCCGGTCGTCGGGCCGGTCGCCCACCGCTTCGGCCACCGTCACGCCCGCGGTGCGACCCTGGTGGCAGGTCATGCAGGACGCCTCCACCCCTTCGACGGGATGCATCACGCCGCTGGGCATGCGGATCTCGGCGATCTGGCTCAGGCCCGGGTTGTGGCAGGTCTGGCAATCGACCACCCCGCCAAGGTCCACCGGCGTCTCGGGGATGCCGGGCGGGCTGCCGTCGAGCCCGTGGAAGCTACGGAAGCCCGCGCCCGAGTGGCAGACCGCGCAAACCGGCCGGATCTCGCCATCCTCGTCCCAGTGGCGGAACGCCTCCGAGGCCGCGTTGGCATGGGCCGAGCGGAACCAGTCGGCGATCGCCTGGTTGTTCTCGATCTCGATTTCCTCGGGATTGAACGGGCCCGATTCGGGGATCACGAAGGGCAGCACCACCTCCTCGCCGGTGAACGGGATCTCGGCCACCTCGGGTGTCTCTTCGGCGGTCTGAGCGTGCCCCGCCTCTCGCAGATCAAGGGCGACGGCGCCCGCAAGGGCGATAAGGACGACGCTGAGGGCGAGGGCTTTTCTGCGCATGGGTCGGGTCCGGTGCTTGTGTGTCTCTTTGCGTGTGGATTAGTGTTACCTTACAACTTTTGCGAGCAGAACGGAATTCGGTAGACTGTCGCAATGACTATGGCCCTGACCTCTCGCTGGTCGCTGATGCGGCGTGGCCTTGCCCTTGCGGTCGACACGCCGCCTACCGCCGTGATGCCGGTCGAGGGGGTGCGCCCCGCCGAGGCGCTGACCGAAGAGGCCGCGCTGATCCCGCCGCGTGGCACGTCCCCCCGCATCGAGATGCTGGTCGAGGAAGGGGCCTTGGTGGCCGAAGGCGCGCCGGTCGCCCGCCTGCGCCATGCGCCGGAAGTGGTCTTCGTCGCGCCGATGCCGGCGCGGGTCGCCGCGGTGCACCTGTTGCCGGGGCGGCGGATGGGCGAGATCGTTCTCTTCCGCGAGGCGGGCGGAGATGTGCACAGGCACGCAGATGCCTCCGACGCGCCCGAGGCGCTTCTGCCGCTGTTGCAGCGCGCAGGCTTCTGGCCGCGCCTCCGCCGCCGTCCCTATGGCGGGATGCCCCCCGCGGGCGAGCGACCCGCCGCGATCCTCGTCATGGGCTGCGACACGCGCCCGCTGGCCCCGCACCCCGCAGATGCGCTCGCCCGTCGGGAAGAGGCGCTGGCCCGCGGCCTTGCCGCGCTCGTGACGCTGACGGGTGGGCCGATCTTTCTCTGCGAGGACAGCGCACGCCCCCTCGGGGTCACGGTGCCGGGTGTGCAGAGCGTCCCTACCGTTGCGCGTCATCCGCAGGGCCTGCCCGGCATTCGCATCGCGGAGCTGTGCCCCGCCGACAGCGACCACCCGGTCTGGGACCTCGACGCCGAGGATGTCGCCGACATCGGCGATCTGCTCGCCACCGGCCACCTGCCGCAGCGCCGGGTCGTGCGCGTGGCGGGCCCCGCCCTGACCGAGACGCGGCTTGTGACCTGCCAGATCGGCGCGGATACCCGCGGCCTGAGCTACGGCGCGATCCGGCCCGGGCCGCACACGATCCTTGCAGGCTCGCCCATCGACGGCCGCCCCGCGCATTGGCTGGGCCCCCGCGACCGGCAGGTGACGGTGATGGACGCGGCCCCCCCCGAGACCCCGCCGCATTGGTTCATCGCGGCACTCACGCGGTCCTCGCGGCCCCGGCCCATCATCCCAAGCGCCGCGCTGATGCAGGCCGTGGGCGGCGCGTTTCCCGCGATGGCGATGCTGCGCGCGCTGGGCGCGGGCGATGACGAGACGGCGCTGAAGCTGGGCGCGCTGTCGCTTCTGGAAGAAGACCTTGCGCTGGTCGATTACGTCACCGGCGGCACGCCGCGGGCGGCGGACCTGCTCCGCGGCCTCCTCGACCGCACAAGGGCGGAGGAGGGGGCATGATGCGCGGCATCTGGGATCGCGAGATGGTGGCGCTGATGCTGCTCGCGGCGCTGGCGCCCATGGCGCTTGCCTGGCTCTGGTCCGAAGGCGTGCCCGCGCTGGCGCGGCTGGTGCTGGCGCTGGTGATCTCGGGCGGCTGGCACATCATCTTCATGCTGGCCCGCGCGCAGCCGCCGTCGCTGGCGGGTGCGATCACGGCACTGGCCGTCGCCATGCTGGCGCCCGAGGATCTCGGGCTGATCCGCCTGTTCCTCGGCATCAGCTTCGGCGTGGTCTTCGGCGAACTGGTCTTTGGCGGCTGGGGCCGCAACGTGGTGAACCCCGCGACCGTGACACTTGCCTTTCTCGGCTTCGGCTTCCCCGCCTTCGCCTGGCCCGATTTCGTGCTGCCCGTGGCCTGGGCCGCGATCCCCGCTGCCTTGATCGGCGTGGCGGCGGGCGTCATGCCGTTCGGCGTGGTTGCGGCTGCCGTGCTGGCGGGGGCGGGGGCCGTCGCTGCGGACCTGCCAGTCGCCCATGTCCTGCCCGCCGCGGGCATCGTGCTTGTCCTGCTCGTGGCCGACCCGGTGGCGAGTGCGGCGACCACCCTGGGCCGCTGGCTGACGGGGGCGGCCTATGCCGCGCTGATCCTGATGTTCGCGACCGGCTGGCAGGGGGCGGCACCGGTGCAGCTTTGCGTGGCGGCGGCCCTTCTGACCTCGCTCGCGGCACCGCTTTTCGACGAGATCGCGATCGCCCTCTGGGCCCAGCGGAGGAAAAGACGACATGGCAGACCCTGACCGCGGCGGGCCCTGGCGGCGCTTCCTCTCGGCACCGAACGAAAGCCGGGGCAAGACCATCGCGGTGGCCTTCGCCGTCTCGGCGGTCTGCGCGATCCTTGTCAGCGTCGCGACCGTCACGCTCCGCCCGATCCAGGCCGCGAACCGTGCGGCCGAGGAACAGGCGCGGATCGAGGCGCTGGTGCGCGGCATCCCCGGCATGTCGAGCCTGCTGGAGCAATCGGGCGGCACGCTCGGCACCGTGGTGATCGACCTCGCCCGTGGCCGCGCCGCCGACGAGGTGACGCCGGCCACGCTGGAGGCCGCCCTTGCCGACCCCGCGAACTGGAGCGCGATCCCCGCGTCCGAAGATCTGGCCGACCTCGGCCAGCGGCCCGACTACGCGCAGGTCTACCTGCTGCGCGACGGGGGCGAGGTGTCGGTCGTGCTGCTGCCGATCACCGGCACGGGCTACAACGGGCGCATCGACGCGGTCCTCGCACTGGGCGCGGACATGCGCACCATCGCGGGCCTCTCGATCACCCGGCAATCCGAGACCCCCGGCCTCGGCGCGCGGATCGAGGAGGCCGCGTGGCTGTCGGATTTCCCGGGCACCGAGACGCGGGACGAGGCGGGCAACCTGCGCTTTGCCGTGGCCCGTGGTCAGGCCTC
>CAZVQL010000015.1:0-4959 GCA_964629305.1 uncultured Roseicyclus sp. | reverse complement strand
GCGCGAGAACCCGATCACGTTGCAGATCCTCGGGCTGTGCTCGGCGCTCGCGGTCACGACGTCGCTCGCGACTGCACTGACCATGTCGGTGGCGCTGACCGTGGTGCTGACGCTGGCCGCGGGGCTTATCAGCCTGATCCGCCACCATATTCCCGACACGATCCGCCTGATCGTGCAGATCGTGATCGTCGCCTCCCTGGTCATCGTGATCGACCAGATCCTTCAGGCGTGGTTCTTCGAAATCTCCCGCGCGCTCTCGGTTTTCGTGGGGCTGATCACGACGAACTGCCTCGTTCTGGGCCGCACCGAAAGCTTCGCGCGCCACAACCCGCCGGTGCCCGCGATGGTCGACGCCTTCGGCAATGGGCTGGGCTATTCGCTGATCCTGATCGTCATCGGCGCCGTGCGCGAGCTGTTCGGCAAGGGCGAGTTGTTCGGCCAAACCGTCCTGCCGCTGGCCGATGAGGGCGGTTGGTTCACGCCGCTCAGCCTCATGTTGCTCGCCCCCAGCGCCTTTTTCCTGCTCGGCGGCCTCGTCTGGGCGATCCGCAGCGTGATGACCGAGCAGGCAGAGGCGCCCGAGCATGTCGCGCCCCGCCAAGGGGAGCCCGCGGAATGAGCGATCTCTGGTCCCTTTTCCTGCAGGCGAGTTTCGTCTCGAACATGCCGCTGTCGCTGTTCCTTGGCCTTTGCACCTTCATCGCGCTGTCGCGCCGGACCGAGGCGGCGCTGGGCCTTGGCGTCGCGATGATCGGCGTTCTGGGCGTGACCGTGCCGCTCAACCAGCTGATCTACGACGGGCTGCTTGCCCCTGGTGCCTGGGCCTGGGCGGGGCTGCCGGACCTCGACCTGTCGTACCTGTCGCTCATCGCCTTCATCGGCGTCATCGCCGCGACGGTGCAACTGCTCGAGATGGTCCTCGACCGCTTTTTTCCGGCGATCTACGCAGCCTTTGGCGTCTTTCTGCCACTTTTGACCGTGCAATGCGCGATCCTGGCCGGAAGCCTGTTCATGGTGGAACGCCGCTACACGCTGCCCGAATCCGTGGTCTTCGGCCTCGGCTCTGGCGTCGGGTTCGCCGTGGCCGTCGTAATGCTCAGCGCGATCAGAACCCGGCTGGCGTACGCCGACCTGCCCGACGGGCTGCGCGGGCTTGGCATCACCTTCGTTCTGGCCGGACTGATGTCGCTCGGCTTTGCCTCCTTCGCATTGATGGCCGCGGAATGACCGAGATCCTGATCGGAAGCCTGACGCTGATCCTGCTCGTCACCGGGCTGACGCTGGGGCTGCTCGCGGCACGGCGCAGGCTGGTGCCGCAAGGCGCGATCGAGGTGACGGTGAACGAGACGACGCACCTGACTGCGGCGCGGGGGGACAAGCTGCTCGGTGTGCTGCACGCGGGCGGCATCGGCATTCCGGCGGCTTGCGGCGGGTCGGGGACCTGCGGGCTGTGCCGCGTCACGGTGACGGGCGAGGGCGCGGGCGAGCCGCAGGCGACCGAGCGCGGCATCCTCTCGGCGCGCGAGCGGCGCGACCATGTGCGGCTGGCCTGCCAGACCAGCCTGCGCGGCGATTGCGCGGTCAGCGTGCCGCAGGACGTGCTGGCGGCGGGGGGCGGCTATACCGCCCACGTCCGCAGCGCCCGGATGCTCGCGCCGCTCATCCGCGAGATCACCCTCGACCTGCCCGAGGGGCAGGCGTTCGACTACCGCGCGGGCGAGTTCATGCAGATCACCGCGCCGCCCTACCGGCTGGATTTCGCGCGGCTCGACGTGCCGGGCACCTTCTGCGAGGTGTGGGAGATGTCGGGATGGGACGGGCTGAGCGTCACCTCGCAGGCGCCGGTGACACGCGCCTATTCGCTGGCCAACCGCCCCGAGGACGGGCGCGCGGCCGTGTTCAACATCCGCCTCGCCGTGCCGCCCGCGGGGCGCGAGGACGAGGTGCCGCCGGGCCTCGTGTCGTCGTGGCTCTTCTCCGTGCAGCCGGGTGATCCGGTCGAGGTCTCTGGCCCCTTCGGCGATTTCCACGTGCAGGACACGGGCCGCGAGATGGTCTTTGTCGGCGGTGGCGTCGGCATGGCCCCCTTGCGCGCCATGATCCATCAGGAGCTTGGCCGCGGCTCGCCCCGGCGCATCCGCTATTTCTACGGAGCGCGCTCGGCGGTCGACCTGTTCTACACCGAGGAATTCGCGGCGTTGGCCGAGGGGCATCCGAATTTCAGCTTCACGCCCGCGCTCTCCGATCCCGCCCCCGGCGATCGCTGGACGGGCGCGACGGGCTTCATCCACGAGACGCTGCGCCGCGAGATGCAGGGGCATCCCGCGCCGGAGGAGTGCGAGTATTACCTCTGCGGGCCGCCCGTCATGATCTCGGCGGTGCTGGCCACGCTCAAGCGGCTGGGCGTCGAGCCCGCGATGATCTTCAACGACGATTTCGGGGTCTGAGACGATGACGAGACACGCCATGCAACCCGACCGACGCGCCTTTCTCGGCATGACGGCCGCCGCGGCGGTGGCCTGGCCGCGCCTCGCGCGGGCCGAGGCCGCGGGGCTGGAGGTTTTGGAGGGACGCGCCTTTGGCACGCGCTGGCGGGTTGTTGCGCCGAGGCTCGCGGGGCTGCGCGCGCCGCTCGAGGCTGTGTTGGCCGGGGTCGATGCGCAGATGTCGCCGTGGCGGGCGGATAGCGAGGTGACGCGGATCAATGGCGGGTCCGCGGGCCTCTGGCCCGTGTCGGAGGCGACGGCCGAGGTCACGCGCGCGGCACTTGGACTGGCGCGCGAGAGCGGCGGGGGGTTCGACCCGACGGTCGGGCCGCTCGTGGCGCGTTGGGGCTTCGGGCCGATCGAGGGGGGGCTGGCCGACTGGTCGGCGCTGTCGGTGGGGCCGGGGGGGATCGAGAAGGCGGCGGACACGGTGACGCTGGACCTTTGCGGGATCGCCAAGGGCTGGGCGCTCGACCGGATGGCCGATGTGCTGGCGCGTGCGGGCGTCGGCGATGCGCTGATCGACCTTGGCGGAGAGCTGCGCGCGCTCGGCCGCCACCCCGGCGGACGGCGCTGGCAGGTGGCGGTCGAAGACCCGCGCGCCCCGGCTGAGGCCGCAGCCGCCCTGGCCCTGCCCGAGGGGCGGGCCGTCGCCACATCCGGCCTTTCGCATCAGAGCTACCGGCTCGCCGGGCAGGAGTATGGCCATATCGTCGACCCGCTGACCGGCACGCCCGCGCGCGGCGCGCTGCGGTCGGTCTCGGTCATGGCGGGTGATGCCATGACGGCGGATGGCTGGGCCACCGCGCTGTTCGCGGCGGGCGCCGAGGGCGGCCCGGTGTTGGCGCGGGAGCGGGGGCTTTCGGCGCTGTTCCTTCTGGCGCAGGGCGATGCGCTGGTGCCCGTGACGACGGGCGAGATGGCGGCGCATGTGCTATGATGGCGAGGAAGGGGTAGCGCGATGGAAGTGATCTTCGGCATCGGCATCTTCGGGCTTGCGGCGCTTGGCCTTGGCCTTGGGCTGGCCTTTGGCCGCGGCCCTGTGAAGGGCAGTTGCGGCGGCGCGTCCTGCATGGCGGGTGCTGGCTGCGCGGCCTGTCCGCGCAAACGCGGCGACGGGGAGGGCGGCACGTGAGCGAGGCCCTGAGCGTCCGCGGCGTGATGGAGGCGGGTGGCCCGACCCTCTCGCCCGGCGACCCGATCCGCCGCGCGGTGGGGGCGCTGGTTGGGTCCGGCGCGCAGGCCGCCGCCGTCATCGAGGCAGACGGAAGGGTCTGCGGAATCCTGACCGAGAAGGACTGTTTCCGCCCGGCGCTCCACGCCAGCTATTACCAGGAATGGCGCGGCACGGTGGCCGATCACATGTCGCCCGAGGTCGTCACGATCGAGGTGGACGAGGACGTGGTGCGCGCCGCCGAGATGTTCCTCGACCTGCCGCACCGGGTGCTGCCCGTGGTCGAGAAGGGGCGGCTTGTCGGAATGCTGGGGCGCGCCGCGGTCATGGCCGCGCTTTACCGCAGCGGCTAGGCGCGGGCGGCGTCGCGGCCTGTGGCGTGGGCGGCGCGCAGGTGCAGGATCGCCTCGACCGTGCCGTCGATGACGGGCACGGGGCACAGCGGCGCGATGCGCGCGGCGAGGCCTGCCAGGGGGCCACCACCCAGCACGATGCTGGCCATGCCGTCCGAGGCGCAGTCGAGGCAGAGCGCGGTCAGCGGTTCGGCCAGGTGATCCGCGATCTCGGCGGGCGCGCAGTCGAGCGGGCCGGGCAGGGTGGCCACCCGCGCCAGCCGGTCGGCAAGGCCGTGCTGCTCGGCCTTGGCGCGGAGCGGCGGGGCGACCTCGGGCGCGAATGTGACGATGGCCATGGGCCCGCCGAGGGACCGCGCCTTGGCAAAGGCGGCCTCGGCGATGCCGATGACGGGGACGGCCGGCAGGGCCGCGCGCACCTCGGCCGCGCCGGTGTCGCCGAAGGAGGCCAGCACGATGCCGTCCGGCGCCCCCTCGGCCGCGATGTGGCGCGAGATGGCGCGCAGCACGCCCGCCGTCGCCTCGGCCGCGTCGGTGTCGGTCACGATCAGGGGCGGGCCGAAGGCCGCCGAGACGGTGGTGATCTGCTCACCGGGGGCCGCCACCGCCTGTGCCGCGGCGGCGATCCGGTCGGTCACGCCTTGCGACGTGTTCGGGTTGACCACGAGCACCCGCATCACAGGATCACCGAGGGCAGCCAGAGCACGATCGCCGGGAAGACGTTGACGAGGATCAGCGCCACCAGCATCGCGCCGATGAACCAGAGCATCGAGGGGATGATCTTGGCGATGGAGATCTTGGCGATGGCGCAGGTGATGAGCACCACCGAGGCCACCGGCGGCGTCTGCTGCCCGATGCCGAGGTTGATCGTGAGGATCAGGCCGAAATGCACCCGGTCGATGCCCAACTGGTCGGCCAGCGGCAGGAAGATCGGCACCAGCATCAG
>CAZVQL010000014.1:0-25712 GCA_964629305.1 uncultured Roseicyclus sp. | reverse complement strand
AGCGCCTCGGAATAGGGGTGGCGGGGCGTGGCGTAGATCTCTCGTGTCGGTCCGATCTCGACCACTTCACCAAGGTACATCACCATCACCCGGTCCGAGATGTGGCGGACGACGTTCAGGTCATGGCTGATGAAGATATAGGTCAGGTTCCGCTCGCGGCGCAGTTCCGTCAGCAGGTTCAGCACCTGCGCCTCGACCGACTTGTCGAGCGCGGAGACCGCCTCGTCCAGCACGATCACGTCGGGGTCGAAGGCGAGCGCGCGGGCGATGTTCACACGCTGACGCTGGCCGCCGGAAATCTCGTGCGGGTAGCGCGGACCGAAGCGCGCGGGGTCGAGGCCCACACGCTCCAGCAGCGCGCCCGCCCGGCGGCGCGCCTCGGCCTGATCGACGCCGTGGACCGTGGGGCCGAAGGCCACCGCGTCCAGCATCGTCATGCGGGGATTGAGCGAGGCGTAGCTGTCCTGGAACACCATCTGGACATGGCGGCGGAATTCTTTCAGGGGCACCTCGGTCCCGGCCACGCGGCCGCGGAAGCGCACCTCGCCGCTGTCGGAGGCAAGAAGGTGCGTGAGAAGCCGCGCGGTCGTGGACTTGCCGCAGCCGCTTTCGCCAACCACGCCCAGCGTCTCGCCCGGCGCGACCTCGAAACTCACGTCATCGACGGCGCGCACCACCTTGCGGCCCGCCCCCCAGCCACCGGCGTGGAAGTGCTTGACCAGGTTGTGGGCGGACAGGATCGCGTCGCTCATTGCTTGATATCCATGGCCGAGCGCAGCCCGTCGCTGAGCATGTTGAAGGAGATCGAGGTGAGGAAGATCATCACGCCCGGCAGCGCCGCGAGCCACGGCTGGACATAGATTGCATTGCGAAGCGTGTTCAGCATCAATCCCCATTCCGCATTGGGCGGGCTGACGCCGAGGCCGAGGAAGGACAGACCGGCGGCAAGGATCATCGAGACCGAGATCAGGCTGGTGGCATAGACGAAGATCGGCCCCAGCACATTGCCCAGTACATGCGCGCGCACGATGGTGAAGGCCGCGGCCCCGCTGGCGCGCGCGGCCTCGATATATTCCAGCTTGCGTACCGCCGTCGTGACGCTTTCGGCGACCCGCGCGATGGGCGGGATGAAGACGACCGTGAGCGAGACAAGCCCGTTGACGATCCCCGCCCCGAGCGCCCCCGAAATGGCGATGGCCAGAAGCACCGAGGGGAAGGCGTAGAACACATCAAGCACCCGCATGATCACCGAATTGATCCAGCCCCCCGCGTAGCCGGCGGTGATGCCGATGGCCGAGCCGATGACGAAGGCGATCAGCACCGGCGTCACCCCCATGAAGAGCGACAGCCGCGCGCCGTAGATGAGCCGGCTCAGCATGTCGCGACCCAGCTCATCGGCGCCCAGCGGATAGCCCTCGGACCCGATGGGCGAGAGGCGGCGGATCATAGTGCCCTGAAACGGGTCCTGCGGCGCGATCCAGGGCGCGAAGATCGCCATCAGGATCATGCCCCCCGCCACGCAGCCCGCGGCGACGGCAACCTTGTCCTTGAGGAACCGCCGACCCACCCCGCTCCAGTAGCCGCGCGGTTTGTCGGCGGTGGCGAGGGTCTCGATCTCGGTCTCGGCAACGGCCATGGCTCAGCCCCTTTGCAGGCGCGGGTCGAGCGCCGATTGCACCACGTCGACGACGAGGTTCAGGATCACGAAGAACATCGCCAGCACCAGGATCGTGCCCTGCAGCAGCGGCAGGTCGCGCTGAAAGATCGCCTGCCCCAGCAAGAAGCCCGTGCCGGGCCAGGAAAACACCGTCTCGATCAGGATCGAACCGCCCAGCAGGTAGCCCAGCTGCAATCCCATCACAGCCAGCGCCGTGGGCGCCGCGTTCTTGATGACATGGGCCAGCACGCCCCGGTCCAGCAGGCCCTTGGCGCGCAGGCCGGTGACGAATTCCTGTTGCAGGATGTCGGCGACCAGCGCCCTGACGGTGCGCGCAACGATGCCCATCGGGATCACCGACATGGTGACAGCGGGCAGGATCAGGTGGCGCATATGCTCCCAATCCCAGGCCCATTGGCTCGACCCGCCGGGGCCCGCACCCGTGGCGGGGAACCAGCCCAGTTCGACGGAGAAGATAATGACCAGCACCATCCCAAGCCAGTAATGCGGCACCGAGACGCCGACGACGGCCAGCGTCGAGGCGAGCTTGTCGATCCAGCTGTCGCGGAAGAACCCCGCGACGAAGCCGAAAAGCCCGCCGAGCGTGAAGCCGATGATCGTGGCGGTGACGGCCAGGATCAGCGTATTGCCGACCGCGTTCATCACCTCGGCGGTGACGGGGCGGCCAGTGGCGATGGAATTGCCCAGGTCGCCCTGAAGCGCGCGGCCCAGCCAGCGCAGGAATTGTTCGGGATAGGACCGGTCGAAACCGTAGATCGCCATCAGCTGTTCCTGCAGCTCGACCGAGGCGTCGGGCGGCAGGATCGAGACCAAGGGATCGCCGGGCGAGATGTGCACGAGCGCAAAGCAGACAAGCGACACGCCCAGCATGATGGGGATCGTGTAGGCGATGCGGCGAGCCGTGAAGATCAACATGGGGCTTCGGGGTCCTTGTAGGGGGAATACCGGCCGCCGCGGAAGGGTAAGCGGCGGCCGGTCGGAACGGTGGCCTTACTCGGCCATCGTCATGGGTGCGATGTCGATGAACCAGCTCTTGGGCTGAACGACGCCGCCCACCGCGGGCGACATGGCGCGCGGACCCACGTCGTTGGCGACCCAGAGGAACGGCGCCTCTTCCACCACGCGGGCGTGCAGGCGGGCCAGTGCCGCATCCCGCTCAGCCCCGTCGAAGGACGTGCGGGCCTCGGCGATCAGCGCGTCGAACTCGTCATTGCCGAAATAGCCCCAGTTGTTCGACACCGGCGGGAAGGTCTCGGTCGAGACGAAGCGCACCATGGCGAAGAACGGGTCCATCGTGGCGAAGCTGACGTTGATCGCATCCGCCCCCCGCGAGCCGTCCGACAGCGCGCCCTGCCGCCAGTTGGTGAAGAGCGTGTTCCACTCGATCACGTCCAGCGTCACGTCGAAGAAGCAATCGGACAACCCTTGCTGGATGTACTCGTTCATCGTCACCGGCTGCATCTGCCCCGAGCCCGAAGCCGAGGTCTGCACGGTCACTTCCAGCGGGTTGTCGGGGCCGAAGCCGGCCTCCGCCATCAGCGCGCGGGCGGCGTCGGGGTCATAGGTGATCTCGAACGCCGGATCGCCCCACCACGGATGCCCCTCGTTCACCGTGCCCTGCGGGATGCCCATGTAGCCGCCCAGCAGCACCTGCAATTCCTCGCGGTTCACGCACAGGTTCGCGGCCTGCCGCACGCGGCGGTCAAGCCAGGGGCTGTCCTCGGCGAAAGAGAACTGCCAGGGCCAGACATGGGGCTGCGGGTTGGAGTAGATCACGTTGCCTTCGGCCTCGATCCGCGGGATCGCGTCGGGGGCCGGCGCCTCGATCCAGTCGACCTGGCCCGACAGCAGGGCGGCGGTCCGGGCGTTGGCGTCGGGCAGCGGGATCAGGACCACACGGTCGATCGTGGGCGTGCGCGCCGGGTCCCAATAGTTGGGGTTGCGCACCATCTCGAAGCGCTCGCGCGGCACCAGCAGGTCTCCCATGAAGGGCCCGGTGCCGGAAGGGTCGGCGGCGAAGGCCGTCCATGCGGCAGCGGCGCGCTCAGCCGGATCGGTGATGCCGGCATCGACCGCATCGTAAAGCGCCTGCCAATGCGTGGGCGAGGCCATGAAGAGCATCGTCATGTTCAACGGCAGGAAGGCGTCGGGCTGCGAGGTCACCAGCTCGACAGTGTAGTCGTCGATCACGCTGGCCGAACGCAGCGTCGGCATCCGCGAGGTCGTGGCGCCCACCTGGTCCGGCGCGAAATGCGGTGCCTGGTCGTTCAGCACCTTCTCCACGTTCCAGACCACCGCGGCGGCGTCGAAGGGCGAGCCGTCGTGGAAGGTCACGCCCTCGCGCAGGGTAAAGGTCCAGCGCGTCGGATCATCGGGGTTCACCGCCCACTCGGTGGCGAGGCCGGGGATGACGACGCTGGGATCGGTCTCGGACGACAGGTCCCAATGGGTCAGCGCGTCATACATCGGGATGCCGGTGAAGCGGTTGCCTTCGAAACCCTGGTCGGGCTGTCCGCTGGTGCGCGGGATATCTGCGGCGGTCATGCCGATGGTCAGGGTGGTCTCGGCCCAGGCCGGGCCGGCGACGGTCATCGTCGCGGCCAAAGCCACGGCGGCCGTCGTTCGCAAGAGGGACGTGCGCATGGTTAACTCCTGTTGGTGTCGATCGGCCCACCGGCAGCTACCGGAGTGCTTGCACCGACAAGAGGGCGCGAGGCCGCGTCAGGCGATATGAACCGTCAAAATCGTATACAATTTATGTTCTCTTTGCATACGAAGCTTAGAAATTGAGCGCGAAATCAGATCATATGCCGTCGATCGCGCCGATGGCGTGACGAAAATGGCCCATGCAGCCATGTTGCCACCGCTGGATCGCCGACAATCTGCGATTCGGATTGCATACAACTTGAGGCTGCAGCATACGGACGGCATGAAACACGACACAGGTCTGGGCGCGGCGCGGGACCGGCATGACGGGCGCGCCAACCCGGTTTTCATCGGCGTCGAACGCGCGATCCACGAGCATCGCCTGCCGCCGGGCACCCGCCTGGCCGAGGCCGAGCTGTGCGAGATCTACGGCGTGTCGCGCACCATTGTGCGCGCGGGGTTGCAGGCGCTGACCCACAGCCAGCTCGTCACGCTTGTCCCCAACCGCGGTGCCAGCGTGGCCAAACCAACCCCTGCAGACGCGCAGGAGGTCTTCGAGGCGCGCGAGCTGATCGAGCCACGGACCGCCCGCGAGGCTGCCCGCCACGCAACGCGCGGCGACATCGAGATCCTGCTGCGCCACAGTGCCGAGGAGCACAAGGCGCTTGCCGCGCGTGACTATGGGCAGTCGCTCAGGCTGTCCGGCCTTTTCCACACTGAAATCGCTCGCATTTCGGGGCAGAAGACCCTGTTGGGTTTCGTCGACCAACTGGTGTCACGCTCCGCCCTGATCATCGCGCTCTACTGGCACCGCGAGCGGGCGCGCTGTGACAGCCATTGCCATGAGCGGCTGATTGACGCCATCGCCAGCGGCAAGCCGGACGAGGCCGAGACGCTGATGCGATCCCATCTCATCGACATCCACACCGCCCTCGATTTCCGCGAGGAAAGCGACACTCAGCGCAGCCTGCGAGATCTTTTGTTGTCGAACGAGTGACGTGGAGCGTTTTCGCGCCTCGGCCACGCGGCCCAAGCAGGCGCGATCCCATGTCGAACGGCAGGTTCCGGTACGCGACGTATTCCCGAGACCATCGAGAAATTTGACCTGAGTCATTTTTTCGATCGCAATCACCCTGCAGGCTGGCCTCGGGAGGAGAGAGCCATGACGCAGGACAGCACCACCAAGCTGGCCGCGTCCGGTGCTGCTGCCGGCACCGGCACGCCGCGCGGGACGCCTGGCACACCAGCCGATCGCTGGGCCGAGGCGGGACGGCTGATTGATGGATGGAAGGGCGGCATCAACATCGCGCACGAGGCGCTGGACCGTCATGTATCGGCGGGGCACGGCGCGCAGGTCGCCCTGCGGTGGATGGGCAAGGACGGTGCCACGCGCGACGTGACCTATGACGAGATGACCGGCCTCGCCAACCGCTTCGCCAACGTGCTGGCCGAGCACGGGCTCGGCAAGGGCGACAGTGTCTTCTCGCTCATGGGGCGTGTGCCCGAGCTTTACGCCGCCGCTCTCGGCACGCTGAAGGCGGGGCTGGTCTTCACCCCGCTTTTCTCGGCCTTCGGACCCGAGCCCATCCGCACGCGAATGGAGATCGGGGACGCCAACGTCCTCGTGACGACGGCGGGCCTTTACAAGCGCAAGATCGCAAAGTGGCGATCCGAAATCCCGTCGCTCAGGCTCGTGCTGATCCTGGGTGACGACGCGCCCGAGGGGTGTGTGGCCTTGGGGCCCGTCATGGCGGCCGCTTCCCCCATCTTCGAAACGGTCACGACCTCACCCGAGGACCCGGCCCTGATCCACTTCACCTCTGGAACGACGGGTCGGCCAAAGGGCGCTGTCCATGTCCACGGCGCGGTGGTCTACCACGCGTATTCCGGGCGCCATGCCCTCGGCCTGACACCGGGCGTACGTTACTGGTGCACCGCCGATCCCGGCTGGGTGACTGGAACATCCTACGGCATCATCTCGCCGCTGGTGAACCGGGTGACGATGCTGGTGGACGAGGCCGAGTTTGACCTCGACCGCTGGTACGGCACGATCGAGCGGCAACAGGTGCAAGTCTGGTATTCCGCGCCAACCGCCATCCGCATGATGATGCGCGCGGGCTCGGCGGCGGCGGCCCCTTACGATTTCTCGTCGCTGACCTTTCTCGCCAGCGTGGGCGAGCCCTTGAACCCCGAGGCGGTGGTCTGGAGCGAGAAGGTCTTCGGTCAGCCGTTCCACGACAACTGGTGGCAGACCGAGACCGGTGGGATCATGATCGCGAACCGCCCCGGCATGAAGGTGCGTCCAGGCTCGATGGGCAAACCGCTGCCCGGCATCGAAGCAGGTATCGTTGCGCACACGGACGAGGGCCTGAGGGAGCTGGGCACCGGCGAGATCGGCGAGTTGGCGTTACGCCCGGGATGGCCGTCGATGATGCGCGCCTATCTCCATGAACAGGAACGCTACGAGAAGTGCTTTCTCGATGGCTGGTACCTGTCGGGCGACCTCGCGATGCGGGATGCGGAGGGGTATTTCTGGTTCATCGGTCGGGCGGACGACCTGATCAAGACATCCGGCCACCTGATCGGCCCTTTCGAGGTTGAAAGTACCCTCATCGAGCATGACGCCGTCGCCGAGGCCGGCGTCATCGGCATCCCCGACGAAACCGCGGGCGAGGTCGTGAAGGCCTATGTCACGCTGAACCCCGGCTTCGAGCCGTCGGAGGCCCTTGAACGGGACATCCGCGGCCATGCCCGAAAGCGGCTCGGCCCCGCCGTCGCGCCAAGGGAGATCGTGTTTCGCAACACCCTGCCCAAGACCCGGTCGGGCAAAATCATGCGCCGACTTCTGAAGGCGCGCGAGCTTGGCCTGCCCGAGGGAGACATTTCAACGCTGGAGACCGACGAGACATGAGTGTGATCGACAAGCCCCGCCTCGACCGGACGCATGTGCTGGACCTCTTGCAACACATGATCCGCATCCGCCGTTTCGAAGACAAATGCGCCGAGCTGTACACGCAGGAGAAGATCCGCGGATTTCTGCATCTTTACGACGGAGAGGAGGCGATTGCCGCCGGGGTCATTCCGGTGCTGCGCGACACCGACCGCATCGTCGCCACCTATCGCGAACATGGTCACGCCCTCGCCCGCGGCGTGCCGATGACCACCGTCATGGCCGAAATGTACGGCAAGGCCGACGGCTGTTCGGGCGGACGCGGCGGTTCGATGCACATCTTCGATGCTGCGACGAATTTCTATGGCGGCAACGCGATCGTGGGCGGCGGCCTGCCGCTGGCGGGGGGACTCGCGCTCGCCGACCGGATGCGGGGAGAGACGAACGTCACCGCCTGCTTCTTCGGCGAAGGTGCCGTGGCCGAGGGTGAGTTCCACGAGACGATGAACCTGGCCGAGCTTTGGGACCTTCCCGTGCTGTTCGTGTGCGAAAACAATGGGTACGCGATGGGATCGGCGTTGGAGCGCACAGAATCCGAGACCGACATCTTCGAGAAGGCCGCAACCTACGGGATCGAGGCCGAGCGGGTGGACGGCATGGACGTGGTCGCCGTGGAAGCCGCCGCGCGGCGTGCCATCGCGCGGATCCGCGAGACGGGGCGGCCGCATTTTCTGGAATGCAAAACCTACCGCTTCCGCGCCCATTCCATGTTCGACGCCCAGCTCTACCGGGAGAAGGACGAGGTGGCGGCTTGGCGGCTCAAGGGCCCGATCCTGCGCTTTCAGGGGTGGCTCTTGGAGAACAAGCTGATCCACCAATCGGACGTGGACGAGATCGAAGCGCGTGTCGCATCCGAAATCTCCGACGCCGTCGCGTTCGCCGAGGCCGCCGCGTGGGAGCCGCTCGAGACGCTTGCGGCGCATGTCTTGGGGCCGCAACCCGAGCCGCCCGCGCCCCCTTCCCTCTCGGGCAGAACAGTGGAAACGACCTACCGCGAGGCGGTGAAGGAGGCGATCCGCGACGCGATGCTGCGCGACGAGCGCGTGTTTCTCATGGGCGAGGACGTGGGCGCCTACGGCGGATGCTACGCCGTGTCCAAGGGGCTGATGGCAGAGTTCGGCGAGGACCGCATCCGCGACACGCCCCTGAGCGAGTCCGGTTTCACCGGGGCAGGCATCGGTGCCGCGGCAGCGGGGATGCGGCCCATCGTGGAGCTAATGACAGTCAACTTCAGCCTTCTCGCACTCGACCAGATCATGAATACCGCCGCCACGATCCGGCACATGTCGGGCGGTCAGTTCGGCGTGCCGCTCGTCATCCGCATGGCAACCGGCGCGGGCAAGCAGCTGGCCGCTCAGCATTCGCATTCCCTCGAAGGATGGTACGCCCATATCCCCGGCTTGAAGGTTCTGGCCCCCGCCACGCTGGAGGATGCGCGGGGGATGCTCTGGACCGCGCTTCAGGACCCCGACCCGGTGCTGATCTTCGAGAACGTCATGCTCTACAACAGGAGCGGCAAGATCGACGAAGCGGCAGGGCCCGTCGATATCTCGAAGGCCGCTGTCCGGCGAGAGGGGACGGACGTGACCCTCATCACCTATGGCGGCTCGCTCTGGAAGACACTGGAGGCGGCGGAGGAGCTTTCGAAGGACGGGATCGAGGCCGAGGTCATCGACCTGCGCAGCCTGCGCCCGCTTGATGATGCGACCATCCTTGCCTCTCTGCACAAGACGCGGCGCGCCGTGGTCGTCGATGAAGGGTGGCGCTCGGGCTCGCTATCGGCCGAGATCATGGCGCGCATCATGGAACAGGGGTTCTGGTCCCTCGACGGGCCGGTCGCCCGCGTCTGTTCGGAAGAGGTGCCGATCCCCTACCCCGCGCATCTGGAACAGGCCGCGATCCCGCAAGTCGGCAAGATCGTCGCCGCCGCACGCGCACAGATGGGGCGCTGAAATGGGCGTGTTCGTGATGCCCTCGCTCGGGGCGGACATGGAGGCGGGAAAGCTCGTCGAATGGCTGGTGAGCCCCGGCGACAAGGTGCATCGCGGAGACGTGGTGGCGGTGGTCGAAACGCAGAAAGGTGCCATCGAGATCGAGATCTTCGAAGAGGGAACGGTCACCGAACTGCTGGCCGATCTTGGGCAGGATATGCCGGTTGGCGCACCGCTCGCCACCGTTCTGGCCGAGGGCGAGACCGCGCCTGCGCCAGTGTCCGACACGAGAGGCAAGCCCGCACCGGTCGAGAAAACACCCATGACCACCGCGGCGCCGGACCAGCCCCCGATGCGGGACCGATTGACCGGGGGCGAGCCTGCCAAGCCTCCTACCCTGCCGCCACTGACCGCACCCGGCGCGGCGCGCGCCTCGCCCGCCGCGCGGCAGCTGGCCGCACAGCACGGCATCGACATCGCGACCCTGAAGGGCAGCGGGCCGGGCGGCGCCATCCTGTTGGCCGATGTCGAGCGCGCAACCCCTCGCGGGTCGGGGGCCAAGGCGTCGCCCATGGAGGAGATGCGCAAGGCGATCGCAGCCGCCATGACGCGCTCGAAGCGCACGATCCCGCATTTCTACCTCTCTGAAACCATCGACGTGGACCCCGCGATCGCCTTCCTTGAAAGGCTGAACGCGGATCGCCCCCCGGCAGAACGCATCCTGCTCGGTGCGGTTTTCGTCCGCGCCGCGACACGCGCTGCCGCCAAGGTGCCGGTCCTGAACGGCCATTTCATCGAGGATCGCGGCTTTGTCGCATCCGACGTCGTGAACCCCGGCATCGCCGTTGCGCTGCGCGGCGGCGGGCTGGTCGCCCCCGCGCTGATGGATGCCGGCGCGATGACGCTCGAGGAGACGATGGCGGGCATGCGAGACCTCGTCATCCGCGCACGCGCGGGGCGCCTGCGCGCATCCGAGATGACGCAAGGAACGGTCACAATCTCGAGCCTCGGGGAAACCGGCGCCGAGGCGATGGCCGGCGTGATCTTCCCGCCTCAAGTCGCCTTGATCGGCCTTGGCGC
This sequence comes from uncultured Roseicyclus sp., assembly GCA_964629305.1. Classification (GTDB taxonomy): domain Bacteria; phylum Pseudomonadota; class Alphaproteobacteria; order Rhodobacterales; family Rhodobacteraceae; genus Roseicyclus. The sequence continues at coordinate 15,427 of CAZVQL010000014.1, read as the reverse complement.
GCCTCACCTCCGGCCATGGGTGGTCGAGGGTGCGATCGTCCCGCGCCATGTCGTGACGCTGACCATCGCGGCGGACCACCGCGTGAGCGACGGACGCCAGGTCGCACGCTTCATCGCCGAATTCGAAGCTGCCATCCAATCGCCGGAGGAGCCATGAACAGCCCCGACTACCGCAAGATCTTCCTCGAGGAACTGGTCCGCATTGCGCCGGATATCGACGCAGCCGACGTCGGCGACGATGACCACATCCAGGAGGATCTCGAGCTCGACTCGATGGATGTCCTGAACCTCGTGACCGCGCTGCACGAACGGTTGGGCATAGATATTCCCGAACGGGATTATCCCGAGATCGCCACGACGGCGCTTGCTGCCTCTTACCTGTCCCGCCACGCTGCATGACGCCGCGGCGGCCCTGCTGACACGGGGCCGCACCCTGCTGCAGGCTCTACCGAAGAGCGTTCTCCAACCATAGGGCCGTGCCAAGCAGACGCGCATCACGTCCCTGGTTTGCAACAAGCTGCACACCGATGGGCAGCCCGAGCGGCCCCGTCCCCGTCGGCAGGTGCAGGGCTGGACCGCCCAGCAGTGTCCAAACCCGGTTGAACTGCGGATCGCCCGTCCCCGCCTCGGCAAGGGGGGCTTCGCCGCGGGCGCTGAGGGTGAGGATCGCATCGAAAGGTTCCATCGCGGCGGTCAAGGCTGCGCCTGCGGTTCTGCGCGTTTGAAGTGCTGCGAGATAGGCCTCGTGCGATATCCGCGCGGCCTCGTCGAGATAGGCGCGCAGCGGATCGCTCAGCAGGTCAGGATGAACACGCCGCTCGAAGGCAAGCGCCCGGGCACCTTCCCACGCCATGATGACCTTCTGGGCGTCCAGCAAGGCGTGCCACACATCAGCGGCAGGGAGCGCCTCAACCACGGCGCCCGCGGAGGCGGCGCGCTCCGCCACCCGGTCGAGTTCGGTCACGGAATAGGGTTCGGCATCCCCTGCATCAGGCGTCGCCCAGACCGCGAAGCGAGGCACCTGGGGGACGATGGGTGTTGCCAGATCGTCCCTGCCTGCCATGACGCCGACGAAAAGCGCCGCGTCAGAGACATTCCGCGCGAATCCGCCGATGGTGTCCAGCGTTTCGGAAAACAGCGACAGACCGTTGCGGCTGATCATGGCGAAGCTCGGCTTGTAGCCCACGATACCGCAAAATGCCGCCGGGCGGATGATCGAGCCCGCGGTCTGCGTGCCTGTCGCCAGTGTGGCCCCGCCCGCTGCGACCGTGGCGGCCGACCCGCTCGAAGAGCCGCCGGGCGTATGCGCCACGTTGTGCGGGTTACGGGTGGGCCCCGGCGTGAGGTGAGCGAATTCCGTGGTCACGGACTTGCCGACGACCAAACCGCCTGCCGCCCGTATCGCGGCCACGGCCGCCGCATCCCTTTCCGGTCGACGTCCGGTGTAGATCGGGGAACCACAGGCTGTCGGCATGTCAGCCGTGTCGAAAATATCCTTGATGGCCACGGTGTGCCCGCTCAGGGGACCTGTAACGCCCTCGCCGTCAAGCAGACGCGCCTCGGCAATCACCGTGTCTCGATCAAGCCAGGCGTAGGCCTGCAACCTGTCTTCATCTCGTAGAATACGCTCCAGCGCCGCTTCGGCACAATCGATCGCAGACATGGAAACTCCCGATTCCGCTTTGAATGCCGACTGCAAAACGCCGCCGAAGGCCCACGCAACAGCACCCCCTTGTACAGCCGTCCCTGACAGAAACGGGCGACTGAAAAGATGGTTGCGCATGGCTGTGAAGCAATCAAGAAATTGCGTCGCCTCGCCCTCGCCATACGGACGGCCTCGACCCGAGGCACCTACTCGATCCCCAAACCGGTCGACTGGGCCACGTTGCTCAGGGCCTGTCGCAGACGCGCCAGAACCTCGGAGCGGGACGACACCTGCCGTTGCACAAGGCCCACGCGGCGGGTGATGGCCCCCTCGCAGAAAGGGCGGGAGTGCAGCGTGCCCGGGGCCGCCGTCAGCAGGGCGATCTTCGGCACGATCGCCACGCCCAACCCCGCCTGGACCAAACCGATGACCGAGGGCATCGTGTTGGTGGCCACGATCTCCTTCGGCGACACGGACAGGGCGGCCAGTTCCGTCTCGATCTGGCGCGACAGCGGCACTTCGGTCACGTAGCGCACGAACGGCATGTCGGTCAGCAGCGAAAGGTCGCTCCGCCATGCCTCGGACGGCGGTGCGATCAACACGAGCGGCTCAGTCAGGACAGGGCTCCAGGACAGGCTGGCGGGAACACCCACGTTCTCGGCAACCAGCGCGGCATCAAGCCGTCCGGCCGCCACGTCCGACATCAGCCGTTCGGACATGCCGACCGTCAGGTCGAACGAGAGATTTGGGTAGGCATCCCGCATCTCGGCAAAGGCACGGGGCACGAGATGCATGGAAACCGTGCGGATCGCCCCGAAATTGAGCATCCCCGCCGTTCGGCCCCCGGAAATCGCCATGCGCGCCTCGGTCATCGTCTGCACCACCTGGCGGGCTGCGCGCAGCAACTCTTCACCCTTGGCATTCAGCTTTCTCGGCCGCTTCCTCCGGTCGAAGAGCGTAACGCCCAGCTCCCCCTCAAGTGCTTGAATTTGCTGGCCCACAGCCGAGGGCGTCAAGTTCACCACGCCGGCCGCGGCCGAGAAGCTTCCGGTGTCCGCGACGGCTACGAGGGTTTGCAGTTGGCGAATGTCCATGACCTCATATGAAGACTCGCTTCAGTAAAATGCAAAAAGAAATCGTTTTCTAAAGCCGTGCTTGTGCAGTTAGCGAAATGCATCGCCTGAGTCTTGGGCACCTGCCCAGAAAACGATGCCCACCTAAAGGAGAGCACCATGACTGTTGTTACGCGCGTTGCCGCAGCCGCAGGTCTTGCCGTTGCAAGTCTGACGGCACCCGCCATGGCACAGGACTATCCAAGCCAGCCCGTCGAATTCATCGTGCCCTGGTCGCCCGGTGGCGGCAGCGACACGCTGATGCGCATCGTCGCCAACAACGTGACCCCCTATCTCGGCGTCGAGATGCCGGTGATCAACATGCCCGGTGTCGGCGGAACCGTCGGCCTGACCGAGGCGTCGCGCCGCGCCGCTGACGGCTACACGATCAGCCAGGTGCACGAGGGGCTTCTGGCGGCTACCGCCACAGGCATTACCGAGCTGTCCTGGGACGATTTCGAACATATCGCCCTCCTGACGGCGTCGCCGCAGTATCTGGTCGCCGCCGCCGATCAGCCCTTCGACACCATGGAAGGCCTTGTGGAGTACGCCCAGGCAAACCCCGGTGAGCTGACCATCGGCGTGACGCTGGGTGGCGTTCCGCACCTGCACGCCGCCATGATCGCCGAGGCCTTCGACATCGAATGGCGCTATGTCGGCTACGAAGGCACGGGTGAGCGCATCCGCGCGCTTGTCGGCGGCAACCTCGACCTGGCCATCGGTGACGTCGCCTCGTCGCTGCAATTCGCCGAGAACGGCGACCTCGTCTTCCTCGCCACCGGGTCGACCGAGCGGATGTCGCAGACGCCCGACGTGCCGACCTTCATGGAGCTTGGTGCGGACCTCGACCTGTCGATCACCCGCGGCATCGTGATGCCCGCAGGCTCGCCCGAAGAGGCGCAGGCCGCGATGGAAACGGCGCTGATGGAGCTGTCGCAGGACGAGGCCTACATCGAGCAGATCAACAACGCCGGTGCCGATGTCGCCTTCCGTGGCCGCGAAGCCTACTCGGCTTACCTCGCCAACCTCGCGGCGACGGTTGATCGCCTTGCAGAGGTGATCGCGCCTTGAGCCAGATCGACCCCAGGTCGACACAGCAGGGGTCGGGCGAGATCGCCCGGCTCCTGTCCTACATCGCACTTCTTGCGGTGTCGGTGGGCCTGTTCCTCGAGGCACGCGCGATGCCGACCTCGCGTTTCGAGGTGCTGGGGGCCGGCGCGTTTCCGATGCTGGTCCACGGCTGTCTCAGCCTTCTGCTGATCGCGTCCATCGTCGGATCGCTGCGCAAGATCCCGGTCGGCGCCTACGCGGCCTTTGGCGCGGCCGTGGCGGAGTGGGTTCGCGAAAAGCGATTGGTCCTGATCCTCTTCGCTTGCCTTGCCATCTACGTCATGTCGATGCCGGTCATCGGCTACCCCGTTGCCACGCTGGTCTTTCTTCTGATCCTCCAGATCACGCTCGCGCCCAAGACACGGGGCGCCATCGCCACCGCGATCGTGTTGTCGCTGGTCTTTTCCTTCGGCCTCAACTGGCTCTTCGCCGAGGTCTTCAACGTATTCCTTCCAAGAGGGCGCTAGGGCATGGACGCGTTTCTGCTGGGGGCTTCCGAGGTGCTGTCGCTCACGACGCTGGCGATGATGCTGGCCGGCGCGATCGCGGGGATCATCGCCGCCGCGATCCCCGGCTTCACCGTGACGATGGCGATCGTCCTGACCCTGCCGCTGACCTTCACCATGGACCCGTTGCAAGGCATCTCGGTGATGCTCTCGGTCTATGTCGGCGGCTACACTGGCGGCCTGATATCCGCGGCCCTGCTGGGCATTCCGGGCACGCCATCGTCGGTCGCCACGACCTTCGACGCCTTCCCGATGGCCCGCAAGGGCGAGCCGGGCCGCGCCCTGTCGCTTGGGGTCTGGGCCTCGTTCTTCGGCACAATCATCTCGACCATCGTCCTGATCATCGCGGCCCCGCCACTCGCCATCTTCGCCGTGCGCCTCGGCCCGTGGGAGTATTTCTCGCTGATCGTTTTCGCCCTGACCATCGTGGCGAGCCTTGTCGGCAATTCCCTGCAACGCGGCCTGATCGCAGCGTTGATCGGCCTTGCGATTTCCACCGTCGGCGCCGACCCCATCATGGGCCGCCCCCGCTTCGACATGGGGTGGGAGCTGCTGGCCGCCGGTCTGCCCTTTCTCGTGGTGCTGATCGGCATCTTCGCCATCTCCCAGCTGGCCTCCGAGGTCGAGGACGCCGACGCCATCAAGCGCGGCGAAAAGCTGGTCGACGGCGAGATCGAGTTCAAGACATGGGCCGTCATGCGCGAGGTGCTGAGCCGCCCGGTCAACCTGATCCGCTCTTCCATGGTCGGCGTCGCCATCGGTGCCCTGCCGGGTGCGGGCGGCTCTATCGCCAACCTTGTCGCCTACGACCAGGCCAAGCGCGCCTCGAAGACGCCCGAGGAATTCGGCAAGGGCACACCCGACGGCGTCGTCGCCTCCGAGGCGGGCAACTCCGCCACGGCGGGCGGTGGTCTGATCCCGCTGATTTCGCTGGGCATTCCCGGCTCGGCGGTGGACGCGATCCTGATGGCCTCGCTCATGGTGCATGGCATCTCGGTCGGCCCTCGCCTGATCATGGACAACGCCGATCTCGTTTACGGCATGTTCCTTGCGATGGCGGTCTCGAGCCTGATGATGCTGGTGGTCTGCGTCCTGTCGATGCGCGCCTTCCTGCGGGTGGCCGAGGTGCCCAAATGGGTCGTCGTGCCCGTGGTCCTTGTTTGCTGCGTCGTGGGCTCCTTCGCGCTCAACAACCGTGTGACGGACCTCTACCTGCTCGCGGCCGTGGGGCTTCTGGGCTACGCGCTCAAGGCGATGGACTATCCGCTGGCGCCGCTGGTGCTGGGCGTGATCCTAGGCCCCATCGCCGAGACCAACCTGCGCCGCGCCCTCATGACCGAGCCTGACTGGTCGCTGTTCCTGACGCGCCCCGTCAGCCTGATCTTCCTTGTCGCGGCAGTGCTCTCGGTGGCGTGGGCCATCAGGGGCATCCTGAAATCCAGAAACGAAGCCAGAACCGGGAAGGATCCCATCTGATGCCATTCCGTCACGATGCGCTCTACGCGTCCCGGCGCTCTCCTGTCCTCGCCGACAATCTCGTCTCCACGTCGCAGCCGTTGGCCGTGCAGGCGGGCCTGTCGATGCTGGCGCGCGGCGGCAACGCGGTCGATGCGGCCCTGGCCGCCGCCGCGACCCTCACCGTGGTCGAGCCGACTGGCAACGGGCTGGGCTCGGATGCCTTCTGTATCCTGTGGGACGGCAAGGAGTTGCACGGGCTGAACGCCTCGGGCCCCGCGCCCGCGGGCTGGACGCCCGACCGCTTCAAGGGGCACGACGCCATGCCCTTCCGCGGCTGGGAAAGCGTGACCGTCCCCGGCGCCATCGCCGCCTGGGCGGAACTGAGCGACCGCTTCGGCAAGCTGGACCTCGCCACCGTTCTGGCGCCCGCCATCGGCTACGCCGAGGACGGCTTCATCGTGTCGCCCGTGATCGGCGCCCTCTGGGCGCGCGGGGCCGAAATCCTTGCGGAGCAGCCGGGCTATGCCGAGGCCTTCATGCCGGGCGGTCGCGCCCCGCGCGCCGGTGAACGCTTCCGCCACCCGGGCCAGGCCGAAAGCCTGAGGATGATCGCCGAGACCAACGGCCGCGCCTTCTACGAAGGACCGCTTGCCGAAAAGACCGCCGCTTTCGCGCGGGCCCACGGCGCCGCCTTGTCCGAGGCCGATCTGGCCGCCTACAAGCCCGAATGGTGCGGCACGATCTCGACCGAGTTTGACGAGAACGCGCTGCACGAAATCCCGCCCAACGGGCAAGGGATCGCGGCGCTCATGGCGCTGGGTCTGCTGCGGCACACGAGCGTGCGCGACCTCGACGCCGACGACCCGCGCGCGCTGCACCTGCAGATCGAGGCGATCAAGCTCGCCTTCGCCGATCTCTATGCCTACGTCGCCGACAGCCGCTTCATGACCGCTGTCACCCCGCAGGACCTCATCGACCCCGGCTACCTCGCCGAACGCGCGCGGCTGATCGACATCGACCGTGCGCAGGACTACGGACCGGGCGCGCCAAAACACGGCGGCACGGTCTACCTGACGACGGCGGACGCGTCGGGCATGATGGTGTCGTTCATCCAGTCCAACTACTCCGGTTTTGGCTCGGGCGTCGTCGTGCCGGGCACCGGCATCAGCCTTCAGAACCGCGGCGCCGGTTTCTCCCTCGTCCCCGGCCATCCGAACGAGGTCGCGCCGGGCAAGCGTCCGTTCCACACGATCATTCCGGGGTTCCTGATGCAGAACGGCGCCCCCAAGATGAGCTTCGGCGTGATGGGCGGCCCGATGCAGGCGCAGGGGCATGTCCAGATGGTCCTGCGCACCCAGCTTTGGGATCAGGACGTGCAAACCGCCGTCGACGCCCCGCGCTGGCGCTTCGTCAAGGGACGCGAGGTCGCCTGCGAAGAGGCGATGCCAAAGGCTACCCGCGACGCCCTCGCGGCCCTGGGCCACTCCATCACGGTCGAGGCGCCCGACAGCGCCTTTGGCTTTGGCGGTGCCCAGTTGATCGAGCGGCTGGACGGCGGCGGTTACGCTGCAGGGTCGGACCCCAGAAAGGACGGCGCCGCACAAGGGTTCTAGGTGATCGATCGCGGGCGTCTGGCAGACCAATTCGAACGGCTTGTCACGACGGCAGCAGACCAGTCCCGTGTGCAGCCCAAAGGCCGCGCCACTCTGGGCGCGCGAACACGGGCTCGGTCTACCGCATCGAGAATGAGCGGGCCTCGGTGGAGTACGTCCGGCTCATGTCGAATGGAACTGATCCCGGTCCGACATTCCGACGGATTGCTGCGTTGCGAAAGCTCCTTGCAGCAGAATGACCGCTGGGACCTGAAGCTGCAGCCTTGGGCTTGATTTCCGCCGCTTGCCGCAAACCGAGGCTGCAATGGCTCGAGGTCAGCAAATGCTCGCCACTACGTCACAGGCCGAGCCCGTGGTCTCCATCAACACTCTCCCGAAGCCATGGACGATCGGGGCCGGTTTCCTCTAAATGGTGCGAAGCTCGCGCCACGCATCCTGGCCTGTTTCGGTTCGCCAACCAAGCGGACTGGATATGCGAAAGCATCTCAAACCCCGCGACGGAGGCGGCTTTATGGAAACGGCTCCCTCGGTGGATGTCCGGATCGAGACGGAGGAGGACGGTACGCGGGTCAGCGTCACCGGGCCGATGACGATCCGCACGGTCTGCGGCATCGTGGACCGCATGCCAGAGGTTACGGATGGCGCCGCGCTGCGGCTCGATCTGTCGGGGGTGACCCGGCTCGACACGGCGGGCGCATGGCTCGTGGCGACCCTGCGGACGAAGATGGCCGACCGCCGGGCGCCTTTCGATGTCGTCGGCACGACCGAGCAGATGGACGCGACCCTCACCAGCGTGGCCCGCGCCATGCCCGAGACCGAGCGTGCGCCGCCACCGGACCGGACGATCCTCGGCGCGATTGCCGACCTTGGCCGCGCGGTCGCCGAAACGACCGGCACGGCGCGCGGGCTGACCGCCTACCTTGGGCTCTTCATCGCCCGCCTTGCCCGCAGCCTCCGTCACCCCGGCAGCTTCCGCCTGACCGCGCTGGTCCATCACTGCGAGGAAGTGGGCGTCAAGGCGGTTCCGATCGTCGCGCTCATGGCCTTCCTGATCGGCATCGTTCTGGCCTTTCAGGGGGCATCCCAGTTGCGCCAGTTCGGCGCCGAGGTCTTCGTCGTCGACCTGATCGCGGTATCGATCCTGCGTGAGCTGGGCATCCTTCTGACGGCCATCATCGTGGCAGGTCGCACCGCCTCGGCCTTTACCGCGGCCATCGGGTCGATGAAGATGCGCGAAGAGATCGACGCCATGCGGACCCTCGGCCTGGACCCCGCGACGGTGCTGTTCGTGCCCCGTATCCTGGCGCTTCTGATCATGCTGCCGATCCTGGGGCTGATCGCGAACCTGTCGGGTCTGATGGGCGGGGCATTGATGTCCTGGATGGAGCTTGGCATCTCGCCCGAGATGTTCCGAACCCGCTTCATCGAGGGCACCGATATCAGCCACCTGACCGTCGGCATGGTGAAGGCGCCGGTCTTCGCCCTCATCATCGGCGTGGTCGGCTGCCATGCTGGCATGCAGGTGGGCAGCAACGCCGAGTCGCTCGGGCAACAGACCTCGAAAGCCGTCGTGGCCGCGATCTTCGCGGTGATCGTCGCCGATGCGCTGTTCTCGATCTTCTTCGCCGAGATCGGGCTTTGACGATGCAGGGCACGCGCGGAGAAAAGGTGATCGAGGTGCGCGGGTTGCGCAACCAGTTCGGCAGCCAGGTGGTGCACGAAGGGCTCGACCTGGACGTCTATCGCGGCGAGGTGCTGGGCGTCGTCGGTGGATCGGGGACCGGGAAATCGGTCTTGCTGCGCACCATCGCCGGGTTGCAGGAGCCCGCGGCCGGGTCGATCCGCGTGCTGGGAACCGATGTGCGCACGACCGATTTCGAAGCGCGCGCGGCGCTGCAGTCCCGCTGGGGCGTGATGTTCCAGGACGGGGCGCTCTTCTCATCGTTGACGGTGCGCGAGAACGTCGAGGTGCCGATGAAGGGCATCCCGTCGCTCGAGCCGTCCGTGGGCCGCGCGCTTGCGGATCTGAAGATCTCGATGGTGGGGCTGCCGTATCTCGCGGGCGACAAGTTCCCGTCGGAGCTGTCGGGCGGGATGCGCAAACGCGCAGGCCTTGCCCGTGCGCTCGCGCTCGACCCCGAGATCGTGTTCCTCGACGAGCCGACGGCCGGTCTCGACCCGATCGGTGCGGCGGAATTCGACACGCTGATCCGTGGACTCAGCCGGTCGCTTGGCCTAACCGTCTTTCTCGTGACCCATGACCTCGACACGCTGCACGCCGTTTGCGACCGCATCGCCGTGCTTGCGGAACGAAAGGTCCTTGTGACCGGAACGATGGAGGACATGTTGTCCGTGGATCACCCGTGGGTGCGGGACTATTTCCACGGTCCACGGGCAAGAGCGGCGCGCGACACGGCGATCACCACACGAGAAGAAGGCGGCGAATAGGTGGAAACCAAGGGCAATTTCCTTCTGATCGGCCTGTTCTCGCTGGCCGGGATGCTGGGCATCCTGGGCTTTTTCCTGTGGCTCGCCCAGGTCGAACTGGATCGGCAGTTTTCCTACTACGATGTGCGCTTCACCTCCGTGGCGGGCCTCAGCGCGGCCTCGGACGTCCGGTTCAGCGGGCTTCCCGTGGGCCAGGTCGTCGATGTCCGGCTTGCGCCGGATCGCGATGGCACGATCCTCGTCCGGCTCGAGGTCGATGCCGAAACGCCGGTCCGGACGGACAGCATCGCCACCATCGAGTCGCAGGGTGTGACCGGCGTGTCCTTCGTCTCCATCGGGCCGGGCACGGCGGAAAGCGCCCTCCTCTCGCCCGAGGACGGCGAGGTGCCCGAGATCGAGGCCGGCCGCTCGACGCTCCAGTCCCTGACCGAGGATGCGCCAGAGTTGGTCAGCGAAACGCTGCGCGTCGTGCGCGAGATCGGTGATCTTTTCGGTGGCGAGAACGAAGGCCGGCTGGAGCGGATCGTCGCCAATGTCGAGACTGCGTCGGACGACTTCGTGGTCGCGCTCGAGGGCATTTCCGGGATCACGACGACCGTCAACCAGTTCACCGAACAGATCAATCGCTTCAACACGACCCTCGATGCGCTGACCCGCGACCTCTCCGTCGTGCTGGCCTCTGCCAACGAGACGCTGCAATCCATCGACCTTCTGGCCGATCAGGCTACGGCCGTGGTGGCCAGCGGCACCGACACGCTGGTGCTGGCCCAGGGCGCAATCGCCGAAGGGCAACGCTACATCGCCGAGGACCTGACGGCGGCGACGAACGGGATCCAGGAGACGCTCGCGACGCTGCGCACCGAGCTGGCCACGATGCGCAGTGACGCCAGCGCGTTGATGGCGACCCTCGGCACCACCGGGGAAACGGCCACCCTGCGCCTGCAGGAGGCCGAGGCGACCTTGGCCCGGGTCGACACGCTGCTGGCATCTCTAGACACGACATCGGCGGCTGTAGGTGCTGCGGCGACGCGCATCGACGGCCTTGTCGTGGAACAGGGCGAGCCCCTGCTGACCGAGACACGGGCCGCGGTCGCGGCGGCCACCGACGCGATCGCCGCGATAGGAACCGCCGCCGAAACAGACCTGCCGGCGGTGATGGCCGATGTCAGGACCGCGGCGGAAACCGCGCGCACCGTGATCACCTCGGTCGGAACCGATCTGACGACGGCGACCGCCGGACTGCCGGAGCTGATGACAAACGCCGGCACGACGCTCACGCAGGTCAACGACACCTTCGCCAACGCGAACGAAACGCTGACTGCCATCAACGCGGCGCTCGAGACAGGGCAGCGCACCCTCGTGGCCGCCGAAAGCGCCTTCAGCGGCGCGGACACGCTCATCAACGAAGAGATGCAGGGACTGGTCGATGACCTGCGCGAGACCGTGACCGCGCTCACGGCCGCGGTGGGCACGGTGTCGGACGACCTTCCGCTGATCTCGGCGGATGTGCGTGCCGCAAGCCAGGCCGCCGCCGAGACCTTCTCGGGGCTGCAGGGCCTGGTCGAGGGGTCCGCGCCGGGGATTCAGGCCTTCACCACAACGGCGCTGCCGCTCTACACACGCCTTGCGACCGAGACACGGACGCTGATCGGGAACCTCGACCGTCTGACCCAGACGATTTCCCGCAACCCGACGCAGTTCCTTCTCAACAGTGACGTTCCCGAATTCAGGAGGTGATCCGCGTGCCCCAGACCCCGCCCTTCCGCGCCATCTTGGTCGCGCTCGCCCTTTCGCTCCTGTCGGGCTGCGGGGCCCTTTCGGCCCTGAGCGACGCCACGGAGCCGCTCGATGTCTACGAGGTGCAACCGCCCGCCGGAATCGAACCCGCCCGCCGCAGCCTGGCCCGCGACGTGATCGTCGAGTTACCCACGACAAGCGGTGCGTTGGAAACTGACCGCATCATGATCCGACCCACGCGGCTTGCCGCGGCATACCTTCCCGATGCCCGGTGGGCCGAACCCGCTCCAGTGATGGTGCAAACGGTTCTCGTGCGCACGCTCGATGCCACGGGCGCCTTCCAGTATGTCGGTCGTCGCCCTCTGGGCGCGAGCGGAGACTTTGCAATCGTCACCGAGCTCTTGAGCTTCGAGGCCGAGGCGCTGCCGGACAGGGACGAGGCACGGGTCGAGATCCGTCTAATCTCGCGCATCGTGCGCGAAAGCGGGGTGAGTGTCGTGTCGACACGCACCTTCACCGCCACCGAAACCGCCCTGTCCCTCGACGACGATGCCATCGTCGGAGCCTTCGACCGCGCGATGGCCGCAGTCGCGGGGGACTTTTCGGCATGGGTGCTATCCACGCTTGGCGCGTCCTAGACGCCTCGACATCCACCACTCGCACATCATGGCAATTGTCTTGGTCGAAGTGTCGCTTGAGAAGGACTGTTCCAGGTCGTAGCGTCGATCGAACGGATAACGGACAACGATATTGACCCCAAGTGATCTCGATCCCGCCCTTCTCGCGGAACTCGCCCCAACCGGCCGACTGCGCGCTGGCATAAACATGAGCAACTTCCTCCTCGTGAGCGGACAGACGGCCGACGGTCGCCCTGTCGGCGTGTCGCCCGACGTCGCGACAGAGATCGCCCGCAGGCTCGGCGTGCCGCTGGACCTGATTTGCTACCCCGATCCGGGGCTTCTCGCCGATGCCGCCGAACGCGGAGAGTGGGACATCGGAAACATCGGGGCCGAGCCGCAGCGGGCACGCACCATCGCCTTCACCTCGGCCTATTGTCAGATCGAGGCGACCTACCTGGTGCCTGCGGGTTCGCGGATCACCTCGATCGAGGATGTTGACCAACCTGGCCATCGTGTCGCGACCAAGGGGCGGGCGGCTTACGGCCTATGGCTGGAGAACAACCTGAGACACGCCGAGTTGGTAAGGACCGAGAGCATTGATGACTCCTTCGATGTGTTTGTCGAGCGGAAGCTTGATGCGTTGGCGGGGCTCAGACCGCGGCTTCTGAAGGACGTGGAGCGCCTGCCCGGTGCGCGTATCCTCGACGGGCAATTCAGTGCAGTGCAGCAGTCGGTGGGCACGCCGCGGGGCAACACGCGGGCGGCGAAATGGCTTGCCGATGTGGTCGAGGAGTTGAAGGCATCGGGGTTCATCGCCGAACTGATCGCGAGGCACGCGGTGCAAGGGCTGACTGTCGCGCCACCGGGAGAAAACCCGAAAAGCGCGTGACGCCCCGGCTATCGTTCGATCCGACAGATGTCGAGCCGGGGGCGCTCCGGTCGCGTCGCACCAGGCAACGACTGCGTCAGGACCCGGCCCCAACCCTCCCCTCCGGGGGGGCACCGCAGGTGTTGCCTTGGAAAGGCGCTGTTCCTATTCCCGAGGGCGGGTGGCGGTGTCGGCCACGGTAGCAGGACGGAGCACGCGCCATGACCATGAGAACTGCCATCATCGGACTCGGCATCATGGGTCGCCGCATGTTGGACCACATGCTTCGGCATCCCGGATACGAGGTGGTCGCGATGTGGGACCCAAACCCTCAATCCTGTCGGGAGGCTCAGTCACTGGCGCCGGACGTGCCTGTGGCGACATCTGCGGATCAAGCCATGGCCGCAGCCGACCTGGTCTATCTCGCGTGCCCTCCGATCCCGCGGAAAACCTATGCACTCGAGGCACTCGAGGCGGGCAAGGCTGTGTTCCTTGAAAAGCCGCTCGGCGTGGATGTGGCGGAAAGCGAGGCGCTCGTGGCAGCTTGCACGGCGAGCGATCTTCCGGTTGCGGTGAATTTCACGCAGGCTGCCGGCACGGCTTTGACCGGCGTCTCGGACGCAGCCCGCTCGGGTGCGCTCGGCGAGATACAGGGTGTGGACATCGTCGTGACCTACGCCGACTGGCCGAGGAGCTGGCAGAAGGCGGCGGACTGGCTGCGCTTTCGCGACGAAGGCGGCATGACCCGCGAAGTGATCTCGCACTTCCTGTTCTTCTCAGAGCGTATCTTGGGCCCACTTTCCGTGGTCTGGGCAAAACCCTCTTACCCGGCCGATCCGAGGCTCTGCGAGACGCATATGCTGGCCCGACTGGAGAATGCTGACGGCCTGCCGGTCATGATCTTCGCAAGCGTCGGCGGGGCGCAACCAGATCGGCAGGAGTTGACCGTGAAGGGCACCTTGACCAGTCGGCGGATCACCGACTTCTACGTCGATGCGCGCTCCGATGGCGGACCGTTCGAAGAGATCGTGGAGCGCCCCTCCGACCCTCGTGCCGTGAGCCTGAGGGCGCAGCTGGACGATCTGCTTCTGTGCATCGAGGGCAGACCCAACAGGCTTGCCACGCCGAACGAGGCCCTGCGCGTTCAGAAGCTCGTCGAGGGGATGCTTGGCGGAACCACATGATTGACCTGAGCCTCTGCTTCCCGAGGGTCAGACAGCCCGCCAGACACATGCAGTGCGTCGTGAGCGGACATGGAAGTCACGAGTTCCAGCGAATTGCGGCACCAGTGGCGAGCCTATAGCCTAGCATGATGTGGACTTTTGCGGCCGCCGTCTTCCTGCTGATCATCACGCCCGGGCCGGGTGTGCTCTCGACCGCAGGTGTCGGTGCAAGCTTCGGTGCAACTGCGGGCACGAAGTATGTCGCCGGCCTGTTTCTAGGAACGAACCTCGTGGCTTTCGCCGTGGTCAGTGGGCTTGCGGCTCTGGTGCTCGCGGACCCACGCATACGCTTGCTTCTTTTCGTGTTGTCTTTTGGTTATCTCACCTATCTCGCCCTGCGCATTGCCTTGGCAGGGTCTCGCATCGCCTTTATCGAAAAGGCGCGCCCACCAGGGGTTGGCGGCGGTATTCTGCTCCAGGTCGTCAATCCGAAGGCCTATGCCGTCAACACGGCCTTCTTCACGGGCTTTGGCTTCATGCCCGACAACTATACCTTGGAAGTCGCGTTGAAATTCCTGATCATGAATGCGATTTGGCTACCGATCCATTTCGGATGGCTCTGGACCGGCATCATGATTCACCGCCTTGAGATATCTGACAGGGCACACTCCATTATCAACTTTAGCATGGCGGCTGCCATGCTCGCTGTCGTCATCCTCGCCGTCGTCTCGCAGCTCTAGCTCTGCCACCTGAAGCGGCTTGTCTGCTGCAACCACGATAAGGACGTCCGTTCTTGTATTCGGGCTGGTCGATCGACCCGGGCGCCTCGATCGGCCCGCTGGAGAGAAAGAACGCTGCGCTGTCGACAGTGAGCGTCGGGCACTGCCCTCTATAGCCGCTCGCCCTTGCGGTCCGACGCAGCGCGTGCCATCCGCCGGCATCTTCACAAGTGGTGGGAAGCGCGAGTGAGCGAGACAGGGGACATGACGACCGATGTCGCCATCGTAGGCGGTGGCCTTGCTGGGCTGGCGCTTGCAACCCGGCTGCACAAGGCGCGACTGTCATTCGAGCTTTTCGAGGCGCGGTCACGTTTTGGCGGCCGCATAGCCGTAACCGAAGGACCCAGCGGACGGGTCGATCTCGGGCC
>CAZVQL010000013.1:0-26160 GCA_964629305.1 uncultured Roseicyclus sp. | reverse complement strand
CATCCAGGGCGACTTGGGAATCCCCCTTTGAGTCAGATCAGGCGTCGGCCGGTATTAGGCCATGTTGGCCAGGGTGACGGTGGCTGCGGCGCGGACCAACCCGATGGTGCGGATGACCAAGCCTATTGGGCGCCCTTCTGATAGGCAAATGGGTGCTCCACATGGGCCCGGACGGCGGATTCCCACGCGCTGGCCTTGGCGAACTTCACCTTCCAGCGGGCATCGACGTCCTTCTGGGCCGCCTTGGCCGGCTTGTCCGGCCAAATCTCCCGCGCCGATCGGCCCGCCTTGAGGGCGGCCTTCTCATCCTCGGTGTTCCGTTGCCGGGGCGCAGACACCAGAGTGGCGTCCACGATCTGGCCCGACATTGGCAGATAGCCGGCCTCGGCGATCGCGCGATCCAGCCGCTCAAACAGGGCGTCTAGCTCAGCCGATCCCGCAGCAGGCCTTCGGTCTGCTCCAGCGCCAGCCCATGCATCGCCTGGAGCACCAGCATCCGGAACTTCAGGACCGCATCGAACGGTGGGCGATCACCCTTGATCGGCTCCCGAGGCCCGAACGCCGCCTCGGGATCGGGCCGGAACATCTCGAAATCCAACGTCGCCGAGAGCGTCTCCGGCGGATCGCCCTGCTCCGAAAGCTCGGGAAGGCGATCCTCCACATCCCAGAAACCAGCTTGGCGTACCGCCATAACCGCCTCCCTTCCCCCGCCAACACGAGCATGGAATCACACCATCCACGCCCGCACCAGCCCGAGGTTTCCGGAGGTGTCCATGTTGCGCAACAGGCGTCAACCGGTATCGTCTTCGCGGGACCATGCCAAAAAACGGCATCATGCTCAGGGCCTCTTGGTGCCCTTACGACAGCCGGCCGCCGCGCGGCAGCGGCAATCGTAGAACTGCAAAAACGTGCATTTACAATATCACGGCGTCGTCATAGTGCCATACAGAAGAATGTGGACATTGAACTATTGCAATATTATCATTTTGCAAACGCGCCGGTGCGCCATATCGCGCTTTCATAGAAGCGCGATATGGCAATATCAAGGTCGAACACAATGGTAGAATGACGCGATTGCAATTGTGCGCGCGGACGCTATTATCATTGCATAAAATTATCTGACATGGGGGTTGGGATGCGGACCATCGCGTTTGTCACCCAGAAGGGCGGCTCGGGAAAGACGACCCTGGCCACGAATTGTGCCGTCTCGGCCCAGACCGCCGGTCGGCGAGCCGTGATCATTGATCTTGATCCACAGCGTTCGGCGGAGGCTTGGTACCAGTCTCGAGACGCCGAGGATCCCCGCCTGGTTGTCGTCGAGGCCGCCGATTTGCCGAAGGCTCTGTCGACCGCCGAGGCCGCCGGGTTCGACTTGGCCATCCTGGATACCGCCGGCCGCGATCACCCAGGTGGCGCCGCCGCGATCCGAGCGGCCCATCTTTGCGTGATTCCGTGCCGCCCGACTGTTGCCGACATGAAGGCCCAACCCCCGACGGTCAGCACCATTCAACGTTTGAACAAAACGGCCGCGTTCATCCTGTCGCAAACCCCACCGCGCGGCGGTCGTATTCACGAGGCGCGGCGCGGCCTGGAAATCATGGGCTTGGTTTGCCCGACTCCGATCGTCAGTCGGGCAGATTACCAGGACGCCTACGGCCTGGGCCTTGGCGTTGGTGAGTATGACCCGAACGGCAAGGCAGCGTTCGAGATGCGCAAGTTGTGGAAGTGGATCGACGGTAAGGTGGAGAAAGTGGCATGAGCACCAGGAAGAAAAGGGTAGGACTTGACGCCCTGGCCAGCCCCAAGGCTACCGAGACTCCGGCCGGGGACCCCGGGAGCGGCCGAGCGAATGACCTTGCCGAGGAGAACGGGCCGACGCGACGCCGCAAGCCGAACCCGAACATCAAGCAGATTCCGGCATACCTGCCGCTCGTCGCCTTCCGACAGCTTCGTGCCCTGCGGTTTGAGGAAAGCGGCGATACCGAGCGCAGCTACAACAGCTACATCCTCGAGGGGCTGGACCGTGTTTTTATCGACCGCGGCCTGAAAACGATCGCGGATCTGCAAAAGGGTGAGGATAGTTGATATCGCAAAATGACGTTATTACGATAGCACAATGGTGCCGTATTGACTCTGGCATGTTGCGCAAAAAGCAATCGCGTACCGACGGTGTGCCTGAGGGCAGAGAAAAGAGCGGAGATACAGTGGACGCGGAGGAGAGAGGTCATGCCCTCTTTGGTGGCAGATGCCCCATAAAAAACGCGGTTCCTGGGCTGCTGTAGACTCGAGAGTGGTGACGCCTCGCACGATCCCGATTAGGAATTGTTATCTTTGCACGGTCGCACCCTCCTTGTGCAACCAAAAGGAGCCTTCCAATGGCTCAAACGACCCGTTCCCACAAGCTCCGCGGGATCCCCGCCGTGAATTCCCATGCCGCGGCAATCGATATCGGCGCCAACATGCACATGGCCGCAGTCGTCCCGGAGCGCGATACCGACCCGGTTCGTGCGTTCGGCACGTTCACCGGCGATCTCCGCCGCCTTGCCAACTGGTTCGCCCACTGCGGGTTGACCACGGTGCCCATGGAGTCCACCGGCGTATACTTGATCCCGGCGTACGAGACCCTGGAGCAGTGGGTCTAGTACACCCGCCGCTTTCCGTCGTTATCACACTCTGGCTGCCGATCTCGGCCGCCGTCGGGCTGGCGGAGCGTTCGGTCGCCCCCACTCGCTTCGGCGCTGGCAGAAGCGGCGCGATCAACGCTCACTGCGCATCGGTCGCGTCAGTTGTTGCGTAGCGCCGGCCCGTCCGCTCATACTGAGGATCAGTGATTCCAGTCCGCATGGCGCCCCTATTGGTTGTTTCGGCGCCAAACCAAGGGATCGCTCAACTCTTTTCCGATCAGGCTCTCATGCTCGAAGCACAACGAAGCACAACTATGAATCCAGACACGCACGTGCAAACACCAGCTGACGTCGTCGCCAGCGGCCATTGCATAGGCTGTGCATTCTGCACCATCGCGATAAAAAATGGTCGATCTGCTGCCTCGAAAATGGTGTTCGATTTAGATCGTGATCACTTTGTCCCTGTCACCTCCAAAACCGGAGCCGCGTTCGTCTGTCCTGGGAGAGAGATGGACATGCCGGCACTCAGTCTCTCCGTTCACGGTCGAGAACCGGAGGACACAATCCTGGGAATCACCCGTAGCATGCGTGTCGCCTATTCGAGGGACGAAACCGTGAGATCGAACGCAGCCAGCGGTGGTGTCGTACCAACACTCGTGTCCATGCTGTTCGAGGATGGCGATATAGACGCCGTTTATTGTACGACCGCTGGGGCGGGTCCCTACGATTCTCATGGAAAGGTCTTTCGTCGAGGCGAACCGCTTAGAAAGACACAAGGTTCTATTTATCATCCTACGAATTTTGCAGAGAGTTTAGGTTTGCTGCTTGAAAGTCGGAAGAGATTCGCTTTCGTCGGGCTACCGTGCCAAGTCGCTGCTCTCGAGCAGCTGAAGCGGGTTCGGTCGGAAATTGCCGAGCACCACGCCATGTCGATCGGGCTTTTCTGCGGTGGGATCAATACCTTCAAGGGAATTGCTCACTACCTGAAGGGGTTCTCTGTAGATTGGCAGGATGTAGAAGCGATCGAGTATCGCCATGGTGGCTGGCCAGGTGTGATCAGGCTTGTGACGAAGAGCGGAGCTATCCGAGAAATCCCCAGAATTCGTGGTAATACGCGCATGAAAATCTTGCGCTATGTGATCGCATTTCAAGGCTACTGGATGCTGCAGCGGTGCCGCATGTGCCCCGACCAAATAAATGACTTCGCGGACATTGCGGTCGGAGATCCTCACCTTGCGCGGCTGAGAGCTCGAGGAGGAGAGGGCTTCTCTGTTGTGCTGGGAAGAACAGAACGTGGTGAGCAGCTTCTAAATCGCGCGTTAACGCAGAACAAGCTTGTTGAAGAATCGATCTCGCGTGAAGAAGTGGTGGACTCGCAAGGTTATACTCTCGACAATAGACGCCATGTCTATGCGTACAAAGTGATGGGAGAAGCGCTTGGAATGAAGTACCCTGATATTGTTACATATGCAGGTCTAGACAATAGCGTGAACATCCAGAACAAGATCTTTGCGTTTGTGGATTTAATAAAAATTAAGCTCCCAAAGAATAGAATAATAGTATTTATGTACTTACCATGGCAAATATTCGAATATATATTTCTTACATTTGCCCCACGCCTGATATTGAAGAGAATTGGAAAACTTCTGATGAATAGATAGTCTATTTTTTTACTCGACAGCCCCAACTGCGTTGGCGGGTCTGTTCAGTTCTAGGTAATTGCTCAGGGGGTTGGCGCGTCGGCCGTTATGTGCAAGAGGGTTTCAGTGTCCAGGGATGATCGGCCTTGAGCAAGGCGTTGGCGAGGATGACGAGCTTTCTCATAACGGCGACGAGAGCGACTTTGGGTGGCTTTCCGGCGTCCCTGAGGGCTTGGTATTTTGCCTTGAGGTCAGGATTGAACCGGCAGGCCACGAGGGCGGGCATGAACAGGGCGTGGCGCACCTGCGCCCGCCCTCCCCGAATCACGGCTGTGCCTTTCCAGGTTCCGGATTGTCTGGTGAAGGGTGCCAGTCCGACGAGGCTGGCGGTTTGTTTGGCGTCGAGCGAGCCGAGCTCGGGCATATCGATAAGCAAAGTCTGAGCTGTTGTCGCCGCGATTCCGGGGATGGACATGAGGAGATCCCGGCGCCGGGCCAGTCCTGGGACCTGTAAAATGCGAGCCTTAATTTCCTGTTCTATTCTGGCGATGTCGCTCGAAATCGCTTTCAGGCGCCGCGTCATCATCCTCTTCAGCAGGGGCGTTTGGTGTTGCTGTAGCCGATTCTTGGCTTCTAGAGCGGTTTGAGTGGCACGTGAATCGGGGGATTCCCAGGGCGGGTGTTCTGTGATTCAAGATGAGAGCTGGTGAAGGAGGCCAGCCTTCATGTCCAAGGCCCTCTCTGTTGATCGTACCCCTCCGGTGAGGACCGCGGATCAGGCGGCTTGATTTTCGGCGCGGGCCGCCTTCCAGGTCCAGGGCAGGAGCTCATGGAGCCGGGACTGGGGCATGTCGGCGATGCGGGCGAGCACGTCGGCCAGCCAGGCCTGCGGGTCGATGTCGTTGAGCTTGGCGGTGACGATCAGCGTGTACATGACCGCCGCCCGCGCGGCCCCGCGGTCGGAGCCGGCGAACAACCACGACCGTCTTCCCAGGGCCAAGCCCCTCAGCGCCCGCTCGGCCGCGTTGTTCGTCAGGCAGATGCGGCCGTCGTCCAGGAAGCGGGTGAAGGCCTCCCAGCGGGTCAGCATGTAGTCCATCGCCTTGCCCAGGTCGGATCGGCCGGACAGGCCGGCCCGCTGCTCGCGCATCCAGGTTTCCAGGTCCTCGACCAGCGGACGGGACCGCGCCTGGCGGACCTCCAGCCGCCGCGCCGCGCTCTGGCCCTTGATCTCGCGCTCGATGTCGAACAGGGCGTCGATGCGCCGCACTGCCTCCAGGGCCAGGGGCGAGATGGGCGGCGCCCGGCCGCCCCGGCGTCGGGTGGCCTCGATGTCGGCCAGTTCGAAGAACTTCCTGCGGCTGTGGGCCCAACAGAGCGCGGAGAGAACGGGACCCGGTGCGCGACCGGGATCATACAGCCGGTTGTAGCCGGCATAGGCGTCGGCCTGCAGGCGGCCGGTCCATCCCTCCAGGTGGGCCACGGGGTGTTCCTGGCCGCGATCGCGCGAGTACTGGAACAGCGCCGCCGGCGCGTCGGGTCCGCCGAACGGCGCGTCGTCGCGGACGTACACCTAGGCCCGACCCTTGGCCGTCTTGCCCTTGGCCAACACCGGCACCACGGTATCGTCGCCGTGCAGACGCTCACCGGCCATCACGTGGGCGGCGATCAGGTCGTGCAGCGGCTTCAGCGCATGGGTGCAGGCGCCGACCTGATCGGCCAGCGTGGACAGGCTGAGCTCCACGCCTTCGCGGGCATAGCGCTCGCTCTGCCGGTTCAGGGGCTGGTGCTGGCCGTACTTCTCGGACAGAACCATGGCCAGCAGGCTGGGGCCGGCCCAGGCGCGCGGCACCGCGTGGAACGGCGCCGGCGGCTGGGTGATGTGCGAACAGCACCGGCAGGTGACCTTCTCGCGCACCGTCTGGACCACCTTCCACTGGCGTGGGATCACCTCCAGGGTCTCGGTGACGCTCTCGCCCAGCTTGGCCAGCCTGTCGGAGCCGCAGCACTCGCAGGTCTCGGGCGCCGGGATGACGACCCGCTCGCGCGGCAGGTGCTCCGGGAACGGCTTGCGCGACGGCGTGCGGCGCGTGAACGACTGGACCGTGGTGGTCGGCGCTGCCTGTTCGGCGGCCAGATCGTCCTCAGTGGCCGTGGCCTGGAGGTCCTCCAGGTCCAGCTCCATCTGCTCGAGCAGGCGTTCCTTGCGCTCCGACTTCTGGCCGTACAGGGCGCGGCGCATCTTCTCGATCTGCAGCTTCAGATGGGCGATCATCGCCTCGGTGCCGGCGGCCTCCGCCTTTGCCTGCGCGAGGTCTGCCTCGGCGGTCTCGGCACGGGCCTCGGCGGCGCTCAGGCGAGCCCGAAGATCGGCGATGTCGGCGGCGTCTTCCATGCCCGGGGTCTACCCCGGATAGATCCCCGATTCCTCCGTTTTCTGAGTGATTCCAGGAGTTTTTGGACATCACCCGGCCCGCTTCGGGCGCCACGTGTGGCGCGGGTTGCGCCAGTCGATCCCGTCCAGCAGGTAGCCCAGCTGCGCCGCCGAGATCGCCACCGCGCCGTCCGCCGGAGACGGCCAGATGAAGCGTCCGCGCTCCAGCCGCTTGGCGTACAGGGACATGCCGACGCCGTCATGCCAGAGGATCTTTATGAGTGAGCCACTGCGCCCTCGGAAGATGTACAGATCGCCGACATGAGGGTCGCGCCCGAGCCCTTCCTGGACCTGCAGCGCCAGGCCGTTCATGCCCCGGCGCATGTCCGTCACGCCACCGGCCAGCCAGACCTTCGCGTCCATCGGCACCGGGATCATCGGTCCTCCACTACGGCCAGGACCCGACGCAGAGCGTCGCCGTCGACATCTCCACCGACGAGAATGCGATACCCACCAGGGGCGATGATCTCGATGCGGTCCTGCGGTACCGGCGAACCCGCCGAACCGGCGGCCGTCTCCGGGTCAGCCTGCGGTTCTGCCCCGCTGTCTGTCTCCAGGCCGTCGGCTACGATGAGCGCTGGCACAAACGTCGGCGGAGCGTCCCCAGGCGACGGCGCAGTGCCAAGCCGGCCCTCCCGCCACAGGGCCCGCCATCGGTACAGCAACGACGTACAGATGCCGTACCGCCGCGCCGTCGCCGAGGCCTGACGGGAGCCGACGAAGCTCTCTTCCACGATGCGGACCTTCTCCGCATCGCTGAACCGACGCCGCCGGCCCGTCTCCACGATCTCCAACCGCATCGCCTTGTCCACTGTCTCTATCCCTACGGATAGCCACAGTGCACAGGATCGACCTGCGCCTCGTCTCGCCCCCATGAGCTCCTGCCCTGGACCTGGAAAGCAGCCCGCGCCTAAAATCAAGCGGCCTAACCCGCGATCCTCACCAGAGGCTTACATCCAGATTGACGAGGGATGGATCCGCGATCATCCGGGCGAGATGGTCCGGGGGACGGTGTATGAGGCATTTTGCGCTCGACAGGCTCGGCCACCGCCTTCTCGCCCCTGATGGCCGCAAAGGCCACTTTTGCCTTGAAAGCCGGAGCGCGTGTCCGGCGCGGTCGCGTCGCCATAAGAAGTCCCCCTGTCACAGCATCGTCGCCGTTATCAGGCAGGATATTCACTTACCGCCCCGCTCAAAGTTCTCCGGCCAGTGCTTCCCACGCCAGAACCCGATCCGTCATCGGCTCCAGCCGGCTCAACGACATTCCGGCCCATCAGGCCATCTCAAGGATGATCGACGGTCAAGCCCTCACCCCCGCCTGACCAACCCTCCGGGCAATGACGATGTCTAGACACCCCTCAATCGAATCACAATCGACTGAAACCACTCAACTCTTTTCCAATCAGCCTCTCCAGACGCAAAGCCTATACAGGAAAAATAGTTGATAACGACAACTTGTGCTCTTTCCTATTTTCCGCTTCGACCTCAATATTCTCAATAAGTGGGTGAGCTTCGAAGCTCATCGGATCCATACCATCGATCGACAGCAGAAGACTTGTGTTTTTAATCCGGAATAGGGGTCTAACGTTCTGGGTAAATTGCCGGATGAACACGGCGAGTCCTGGGCTTTTTGGTGCGTAATCATGCCACATTATGACTCCGCCTGGCTTCAGGAGTTTAAATGCTTTAAGGGTATCATTTTCGACTCCTTCATAGCTATGGTCACCATCAATAAAAATAAAGTCAAATTTCTTTGCCAGCGGCTTTGGATCGAAGTTATACGCATCTTCGAACAATTGCGTAATTTGCATCTCTCGCTCGGTTCCCTGGAAAAACCTACCAATGAACGGCGCGTACTTCCCAGATCTATCAGGCGGTAGGTTCAGGGTCGTGACTCGGACATCGTCAGAAATACTGGCCAGATGGTATGTTGTACGGCCCATGTAGGTGCCAAACTCAAATATATTTTTAGCATCTCGAATTTTTGCAATCGCCACGACGTACAGCATTTCTGCCTTGTTTGGATGACCCGTGAATGGGTTCATGGCCGCAAGTGGCAGGCAAACTTGGTCAATATCTGGAAAAATTTCTTCGGCAAACAAGGTCCTTATAATAGACTGGTTATACTCACGTGCAAAGTCCACATTCCACTTCATTGTTGTCAGCCGAAGCCGTGCGTAATCAGACAAATTTTCCTCTCCAATCGGTTGGCCGTCGTTTTCAGCCAAGCTTGAGAGCAATTGAAGTTCGCCGATTCGAAAAGATTCGCTTCGAATCTGCTCCATCAATGATATAATGTACTGAACTCTACTATGTCGGCTTCTGGTCTTATGTTGTGGTGATTGAATAGAGAACATTGTTGTCCTGGCCATGCAATCTTGAGAGCCGCCTTCAGTGTCCTTGCTGCCGGCAATTTCAGCACTGCGCAATGCATAAATGATACCGTTGGTGAGTTTTGTGCGAACCCATCTGCTTACGGACGCCATAAACAGGCCAACTAGGACGAGCAATACAGCTACGTCCGTAAGGGACTGGTCACCCTCAATAAAGAACCATGCTGAGCCTAGGGTCAATAGAAACAAAAAGACTTTGATCGCCAGTTTTTTGTTTCTGACGGGGAAGTCGTTGCTGTCTGTGTGCTTCATGTTCAACAAACACCCGAAAACATAAGCCCCTTATTCACGGTCGGGGCTGAGAGAAGGCCGGTGTGATGCGGAAAAACTTGTAGATTCAGGTTACTAAAGCTTGGACTAACAGCCATGGACCGCGCCACGCCATGGGTGAAACGCTACCTCTCTTCACAACGTCCTTCAACCGCAGTTTGGCCATCGAAAGCTGGGCCGAGCACCGCACCTGACCGGCGACGGCGATACCATGGTTCAGTGGGAAGCGCTGGAACGCTGTGATAGCGTTTCCTCGTTGAGCAATTACTCGCCCGGTTCTGCGTGAAAGCGTGATGGAGCCGAACTCTCTCACGACCTTTGGCACAGAGGGAGAAACGAATCCAGCCATTCGTAGTTATTGGCCGCGCGCTCCCGGACAAACGGTAGAGCTGACAAGATTTGCGCGTGTACCTCCTCGCGTACGGCGCTCAACTCGTCGAAAACGCGTAACGCGCTTTGTGCCTCGAAAGCTTCCCACGAGAGAGCCCAGCGCTCTCCCTGGAGCGGGGCAGCCATTTCCTTGTATTTGTGGCTCCATCCGATGATCATCGTGGGGACGCCCATGGCGAGGGCCCCGACGACGCTGTGGAACCGGCATCCGATATGGATGTGTGCCTCGCCCAAGATTGCCCTTAGGAGAACCGGGTTCTCAAGGTCATCAATCAGGGCGGCTCGACCAC
Organism: uncultured Roseicyclus sp.; assembly: GCA_964629305.1. Classification (GTDB taxonomy): domain Bacteria; phylum Pseudomonadota; class Alphaproteobacteria; order Rhodobacterales; family Rhodobacteraceae; genus Roseicyclus. The sequence goes on along the minus strand of CAZVQL010000013.1, from coordinate 16,119 downwards.
CGTAGCGCCGCTTCAACCGCCGGCAAAGGTCTATGTCGTTGTTCTTCGTGTTGTCGCGCGCAACGCTGTGCGGCAGAAGAACGATTGCGTCGCCGCGTTCGTCGAGCCCCCGCAGAAGCCTCTCCATCTCGCTCTCGAAATCGCAGCTCGAAGCGGCGCTCAGCCGTCGCACGACCTCGCTCGGAGAAACAATCGTCAGCCGGCCGGCTCCTACGCCACGCTCTTGAAGGAGCGCGCGTGCCCGCTCGCGGTCGTCATCACCGACCTCGAGCGTAAAGCTGGTATCCGGCAGGCATTCGGCCTCAGGGAAGCCGATCTGACGCAGGTGCGCCCGGGATACCTCACCGCGTGCGACGACACGGCTACAGCGTGAAAGCACGAAAGTCGCGAGCTTCCGGTTGATTACCTCCTCGAAGGGACCGAAAGCCTGGGACAACTTCATGACCGGTGTTCCCATCGCAAGCGCAGGAAGGCAACATGCGACATTATAAACCAAGAGCGGAAGACCGCGGCCGTCGGAGAATGAAATGCCACACAGGTCGATGACGGCGTCGGCTTCACTGATAGCGCGAAAATAAGGAATCGTCATGAGAAGCCGGCGAACCGGCGCCAGCCCCCGCAGCGGCCAGGCCATAATCGACAAGGGGAGGAAGAGGAGCACGAGGAGCCGATAGTCTGCCGACACGATCTTCAGCCCCGGGGGCCGATCGGCCTTGCGGTCGACAGCGGGCGTGTACGAGAGCAGCGTGACCTCCGCTGTCGGGGATCGCCGCGCGACCTGCTGGACGGCAGTCACGATCATCGCAGTTCCGCCCATGTTGCCCGCGACAGTGGGGCCAACGATGACGAAGCGAGCTTTTCGTGCCCGACTCGCCGGTTCTTGATCCCGCATCATTTCAACTCGCTCGCTCGTGCTCTATTCATCAGAGGATTCGGAGAAGACAGAAAGGACGTAGCGACGCGCCGCGCTTGTAGAGGCCACAGTCGACTCCTTGATCTCGACATAACGCACGCCGGTTATCTGAAGTTTGGCAGCTTGGTGCGGATCAGCGCCGAGAACCAGATACTGGCTTGCGCTCTCCAGGTCCAGGCAAGACTCCGGTATGATGAAATATAGGCTGGCCCCGGATGTCTCGGCCTCGAGACGGCGAACACTCGTGCCATCGCTTCGTCCGCAAAGCACGCGGAACGTGGCATCGTCCGGCACCGGCTCGGCGAAGCGGATCATAACCGCCAAGGAGGGCTGTTCCCAGCTCAGCATCGCCGTCGGCAACCTTAGTGCTATCGGTATCTGCCCAGCAAGGTCGGGTTGATTGCGCGGTCGGCATTCATTAGTCGTCATCCAGCGCCCAAAAACGCTTTGCGTCACTCCGAAAGCGCCCCACACGTCGGCGGCGACCGCATACGGCTCTCCCCGAGCCCCCTTGCGGGAAATCAGCGTCAGTCCGAATGCGTCTGGAACGGTCAGAAGCAGCTCTCGTGCCCTAGACGTCACGAGAATCGCATCGCGCTGACCCGGAATGCCCAAGGCATGGCGCTCTATCTCGTCGAGCCCACTGTCGCACGCCGCGAGGGCGGCGATGTCCTCTCCCTCGCGCAACGCGGTCGCAACGCTTTCAGGCGAAGCTGGGACGAACGTTCGCTGTGGCAAGCCAGATATCGGCACGTAAATGGGTACGCCTAATGGGGTCGCCACCCAGACCGTTCGATTGTTCTTGCTCGCGGCGGCGATTGCAGCAAGCTGGCGCATCTGGAATCCCCCCCAGAACAGATCTGCGCTTCTCGTGCCGGATCCCACACGCGACCAGTCGAATGCAACCATATTGCGACGTTCCGCGCCAGCAAACGTCGCAAACATACCATGCAGTAGGGCGATTCCGGCGACGATTGCGATGAAGCTCATCCGAAGGGCCGGTACGTGGATGCGCGAGAAGGCTCCGAAGCCTACTGCAACCACCATCGCGATAACCGGCATGAAGTAGCGAGACTTGCTTCCAGTCATTGGGCGCGTCCCGGCGACGAGCGCAATCATCACCCAGGCCAGCAGCGCCGCCCCAAACAGCAGCAGGAGCGCGCGATCACCTCTGCGCCACGCCCATATGCCCAGGCCTGCAGCCACCGGTGTCATCCAGAACGCAACGCCGCCGATCAAGCCAAAGTAAGTATGATACCCGCCGGGGGCATTGCCCCACCACTGCGCCATCTCAACGGTGTACCGCAAAAAGCCGTCGACGAGATCTGGAGGCAGACGCTGAAAAGTGCGGGCCAAGTCCGCACGCGCAATCTCAGATGTGAAAGGATGCCCGAATACCGAGAGGTTCTGCACATAGGCATAGGCACCGAGCAGCGCGAAGCCTATGAGCACACCGACGCCGAGCATCAGAAACCGCCTGAAGACAGGAATATCCCTTGGAGCTGCGAGCACCGCGCACAGCACGAACAAGACGGCGCCCGGCGCAAGATAAACGGCAGTGAACTTCGTTCCCGCGCTCAGGCCGGCTGCCGCGCTAGCCAATGCGAGGTCGCCGCGGTCACCAATCCAAAGCCATCGAACCGCGAGTGCGAGCGCGCTCATGGCGAGGCCGGCTAGGAGCACATCGTTCTGCGCCGTCTGCAATTGCACGGCGATGACCGGAAACGTCCCGACGGTGACTGCGGCAACGATGGCGATACCTTGATCGCCCCTCATCGTCCTGACAACGAGCGCAGCCGAGGCACTGAGAAGAACACAACCGAGAAGCTGCGGCAGATGGGAGGCCTCAACGCCGGGACCGAGCGCTGCAATTAGCGTTGCTTGAAGAAGCGACGAGACCTGCGGAAACTCGTTGATCCGCCAATCTAGCGTGGGCAGCGGCGCCATACTCCCCGCATGCAGCCAGAAATAGGCTCGGGGAAGGTGGTAAGCGTAAGCATCGAAGTTGAAAGTGGGTGCCACGTGTCCCAGTATGCCGGATGCGCACATGATGAACACGTATGCCGTCAGCACTGCGAATGTCACGCGCCGCTCACCGACCGAATGCCAGCACCTCTTATCGCCCGCTATCGGCGTCTCACGCTGGCGCCTCAGCGAAGCAGAAACCGCAACCGCAACGACCGCGCTGAGAAGCATCACGGCGGGCACGAAGTCGCGATTCATCATACATAGCAATGACAGAAGCTGAAGTCCTAGAACGAGTGCCGCGATCCACGCGACGACCATTCCCAGGATCGCGCGCGAGAGCGGTCGCGTTTGGATGACGAGGAACGCGGCGCTCCCGAGTAGCGCGAGACTCATGCCCCAAAGAATGATCATCAGACGGACTCCGTAACGGCTCAACTCGACTGGAAGGCGGCATACCGAGCCGGGTGACATGAATGGCCTGACAGGCTGGATTGCGCAACCTGATGTCTGGACTTTCGGCTTGGAGCGTGGGAGGAGCGAGCTGGGGAATTTGGACAGGGCGATAAGTGGATATCCTGCCTGAAAACGGCGACGATGCTGCGACAGGAAAACATCTTATGGTGAGACGCCCGGCCCGAACACGCGCTCAGGCTTTCAAGGCGAAAGTGGCCCTTGCAGCCATTGATCTGGCCCCGGTTTCCGTGGACACCCACTTGTCCGATGGAGACGACCAGCGATGACAGCTTCACATGAAAAACACGGATATTTCTGATGATGTTGATGGGCCTGTGGTCAGTGAGGGCGGGCGAAGCCCGTCCACGCCTTGGGCATGGCTGTCCGGGCCCAGTTCGGCCACCTGTCCAAGGACGCAGCGCGCTGCGTCGCCGTCCGCCACGACCATGGCAGCACCTTCATGGCCGACCACTTCCAGAAACAGATCCGCTTCTGGGGCCTGTCGCCCAGTTACACCTTCGTCGGCGAGCCCCAGACCAACGGCGTCATCGAACGCCTGTTCAGGACGCTCAAGGAGCAGGTCGTCCACGGACGCATCTTCGAAAGGTCCGCGAGGCCGTCCGCCTCTTCGCCGAGCGATACAACGCGGTGTGGTTCATCGAGAACAACGGATACCTCAACCCTCATGACAAGCGTGTCGAATGGCTCGGCGCCCAAGGCGAGCAGGCCGCCTAATGCCACCGTGTGTCCAGAAAACCGGGGCAGTACAAGCGGGGTTAATTCAAAGCTCGTCCAGCATGTGCGCTTCCGTGCGTTTGAAGAGCACCACGGCGATAATAGTCAAGAGCCCAGTAACCGCCGTGGAGATCAGCCATGCTTGGTAATGGAAGGGATGGGCGTCGACCATCGCACCACGGAAACCGTCTACTACGCCCACCGCAGGATTGAGCATGAAGACTAAGCGATACCCCTCGGGCACCATGTCAATCGGGTAGATGACGGGCGTGAGAAACAAGCCAACATACAGCACGAGCCCCCGAAAGCTGTTCCAGTCGCTGCTGTCAATGGCCAGGATACCGAAGATTGTGCCGACCGCGAACGCCAGTACCGCCGAATGGAGCAGAAGCGCCGGGACATAAGCGATTTCCCAACCCGGAAGAACGCCGAACCATGCCATTAGAATGACCATGGGCACCAACCCAATAAGCGTGCGCAGGGCAGTGCCGGCGGCTTGGGACATCGGACTGTAAAGTCTTGGAAAATAAACCTTACTCATCAAGGCCGCGTTAATCCGGCCGGACGACGCAACGGAGCCCACCGTTTCCACCCATGTAAACCAGACTACAAGCCCGACATAAAGGAACACAGGATAGGGGATGTCGATGGCCACGTTGGCATTGGAACCGCGTTTTAACAGGAAAAAGATCATCGTCATCAGAAGCGGGCGGGCGAACACCCACAGCCAACCGAGCTTCAGTTCGACATACTGGCGCTGCCAGTCGCGGCGCAACAGGTTGAAAAAGATAGCCTGATGGCGAACCAGTTCCCGCAGATCCTTCATCAGATTACCGTCGTGCGGCCGTATGACCGTGGTGGCTTCCGTCAGCGGGATTTCGAAGCGATCATTATTCGACATGGCGACGGATCTCTTTTGTAATGCGGATCGGGAGCGCGTGAGCTAACCCGGAAAATCCACCGGGGTTGGCGGGTGTAGCATAAGATCCTGAAATCGCGTATTTCCTGGGTGTCGAAGCCAAAAACACGAATTCCCGGACCACGTCATCCGCCATGGACGAATCTACCCTGCCGCTGATCGGTCTGTCATCGGTGCTGAACAACGACATCGTTGCCCGGTTTGACGGCGGCACCATCTCCTCGGACGGTGGCCTTCTGGTTCTGCGCAAGATCGAACGACGCACCGGGCTGGCCGCTCGCCTGGCGGACGGCCTGGACGATCCGCGCGACCCTGGCCGGATCCAGCACACTCACCGCGACATTGAAATGGTGCGATCCCTGCTCTAGAAGCATACTGGTCGGCCCGGCCGGGCCGTTTTCCTGTCCCGCAACAGCGGTTCGACGCTATGCTCCCTCCCGACCTCGCCGACCAGCTGCGGGCCTTGTCCCTCGTAGTGTTCGACTTCGACGGCGTGTTCACCGACAACGCCGTCTGGGTTTTCGAGGACGGGCGCGAGGCGGTGCGCTGCTCCCGGCTGGACGGCATCGGCTTGTCTGCGTTGCGCGGGCTCGGGATTGAACTCGCCATCATCTCGACGGAGGTGAACCCTGCGGTGCAGGCGCGCGCGCGGAAACTCAAGCTGCGCTGCATCAATGCGTGCGAGGACAAGCGGACCGCCATTAAGGAACTGGCGCGCGAACTCGACGTCGATCTGGCCGCCACCGCGTTCGTGGGCAACGATATCAACGATATTCCGGCCCTGTCCGTGGTGGGCCTGCCTATCGTGGTGGCCGATGCGCACGAGGACGTCTTTCACATGGCGAGGTTGCGGACCCGCCGGTCCGGTGGGCACGGCGCCGTGCGGGAACTGTGCGACCTGATCGTGGCAGCGCATGCCGAAAAACCCGCCCTAGACCGCGGAAAGGCGACTGCATGACCTCTGCCCTGTTTTCCGTCGAGGGTGCCGTCGTCGTCGTCACCGGCGGTCTCGGTCAGCTCGGCCGCGCCTACGTGGAAGCCTTTCTGGACGCCGGTGCACGTGTCTGCGTGATCGACTGCCGCGATGCCGACACGGTCTCGCTCGCCCATGTGTTTGCGGCGCGCGCCGATGAGGCCCGCCTGATCTATGTGTGTTGCGACGTCACGCGCCGGGCCGACCTCCAGGCCGCGCTGGAGCGCATCCGGGGCGTATGGGGCGAGCCGACCGTGCTCGTCAACAACGCTGCTCTGGACAGCCCACCCAACGCGCCTCTGGAAGAGACTGGCCCGTTCGAGACCTATCCGGAGGAAAGCTGGGACAAGGTGATGGACGTCAACGTCAAGGGCGTCTTTCTGTGCTGCCAAGTGTTCGGCGGTGCCATGGCGGAGGCTGACGGCGGTTCCATCATAAACGTTTCGTCCATCTACGGTGCCGTTTCGCCCAACCAAGGCGTCTATGAGTATCGCCGCCAGCGCGGGGAGACCTTTTACAAACCCGTCGCCTATGCGGCGTCAAAATCAGCGCTGTTCAATCTGACCCGTTACCTGGCCACCTACTGGGCCGGCAAGGGCGTGCGGGTGAACGTCCTGGTGCTGGCCGGGGTGTTCAACCACCAGGATGCCGGCTTTATGAAGGCGTACCTGGAGAAAATGCCCCTCGGCCGTATGGCCGACCCGGAGGACTACGTCGGGCCAGTCCTGTTCCTGGCCTCGTCAGCCTCCGCCTACATGACTGGCTCGACCGTCACGGTTGACGGCGGCTGGACCGCTTGGTGAGGGAGGAGCGAACTGAAATGACCATTGTCGCGAACATTCCCACCATCGTCGAGAACTGGATCGAGGGCGCCACTGTGCTCGCGCGCTCCGGTGAGACGATCCCCAAATACAGCCCGGCGACCGGGGCCGAGATGTGCCGCATCGCCAGCTCCCGGGTCGAGGATGTGAACGCGGCCGTGGCCGTCGCCAGGGCCGCGCAGCCCGCCTGGGCCGACATGACGCCGGTCGCCCGTGGCAAGGTGCTGATGGACGTGGTGTTGCGGTTGCGGGCGCGCGCCGACGAGATGGCCGCCGTCGTGGCAGCAGAGACCGGCAAGTCCTTCAACGACGCCAAGGGTGAAACCGGCGGTGCCATCGCACAGGGGGAATTTTGGGCTGGAGAGGGCATGCGCCTGTACGGGCGATCACTGACGAGCGGCACCCCCGACAAGCACTGCTTCACGGTTCGGCAGCCGCGCGGCATTGCCGGATTGATCGTGCCGGCGAATACGCCCATCGCCAACGTTGCCTGGAAAGCCTTCCCAGCGCTGCTGTGCGGCAACGCAGCCGTCATGAAGGCGGCCGAGGACACCCCCTACACGGCGCTGCTGTTCGCTCAGATCGCCAAGGAAGCCGGCTTGCCCGACGGTCTGTTGAACGTCGTGCAGGGCCTGGGTCAACAGGCCGGGTCGCCGCTCGTCGAGCACCCGGACGTCGCGGTCGTCTCGTTCACCGGCTCGACCGCCGTCGGGCGCTGGATCGCCGAGGAGTGCGGTCGCCGCATGGCCCGCTGCTCGCTGGAACTGGGCGGCAAGAACGCACTGGTGGTCGCCGACGACGCCGACCTGGACAATGCCGTGAAGTGGGTGCTGCTGTCCGCGTTCTCCAACGCGGGGCAGCGGTGTGCGTCGGGAAGCCGCATCATCATCTTCGATGCCGTCTACGACCGCTTCAAGGCGATGCTGCTGGAGGCCACCGCGAAGCTGAAGGTGGGGGACGGGAACACGGACGACCTTGGGCCAGTCATCAATCAGCGCGCCCTTGACGGCATCCTCGCTTCGATCCGCGCGGCCCGCGAGGCGGGGGCCGCGGTCCTGTGCGGCGGCGAGCGCCTCACCGGTCCTGAGCACGCGGGCGGCTATTACATGGCGCCGACGATCCTGGAATCGGTCAAGCCGTCGGATGACCTGGCCGTAAAGGAGGTCTTTGGGCCGCTCACCGTGCTGTTCCGCGTAGCCGACTTCGCCGAGGCGCTGGATCTCGCGAATGCCACGTCCTATGGCCTGACCGCGTCGATCCATACCCGCGATGTCAACCGCGCCGTCCACTTCGCCATGAAGGCCAGGGTGGGCGTGGCGAACGTCAACATCGGCACCTACGGCAGCGAGCCACACATGCCGTTCGGGGGCTTCGGTGATAGCGGAAACGGCACCCGTGAGCCGGGCACTGAGGCGCTGGACGTCTATTCGGAGACGAAGAATATTGCCCTAGTTGTGGACCGAAACGGACTATGATAACCGACCTGGGCGGCCGGACAGATCAGGAACTAATGCCCGTCACCAGCTCTCAGAAAGGGCGGGCTCTGCATGAAGAAAACAGAAAACGCGGCCATGCCGACATGCCGATGTCGTGCGTCGCATGGCGTCCGTTTCGCCCCGTCCGCCGATCCGGCAGGGCCGCACACCACTCCCGCAGCGCCGCGATAGGCTCTTCAAGCCACCTCACCCGGAGTGTGACTCGCACCCGAGCCCTGTGTCCAAGCCAATCCGGCCAAGATGAGAACTGCTGAATGCCCGTTAGACATGGCGAGAGGCAATGTCCAGAATACTTCTACTGTACTGGGGTCGACGAGGCGGCGGTGCTCACTATGCCTATCACTTGGCACGGTCATTAGCGGCGCGATCCGATATCGAATTGTTCGTCAGCTATTCACGGCAGGGTGAACTAGCGGGCCAGTTTCGGTCGCTGAAACTGCCAAGCCTGCCGGTGAGGACCTACACTGATCTAACGTCCTTTATGGCCCGATCGACGCTGCTGCCTGCCCACCTGCACCGCCTGAGGACTTTCGTGCGACGCCATGATATACGGGTCGTGATCAACGCTATGCCCCACCCTTGGAGCCCACTGTTTCCAGGCGTTGTGCATGGGTGTGGCGCCAGTTACGCCGTTGTGGTCCACGATGGCCAGATGCACCCCGGAGAGCAGAACGCGATTCTGGCTTGGTGGTGGGATCGCGAGGTCGCGAAAGCGGATTACGTGTTCACGTTGACCAACCATGTGGCCGACCTCCTGCGCCAGCGGTTCGGAACGGGTTTATCTCCGATGGCCATTGTTCCCCACGGCCCCATACTGCCGCCGAGAACACGGGAGGCCCTAGGGTGCAAGACTGACGCCCGCAGCCGCGCACTTCTCCATTTTGGGCGTCTTCTGCCCTATAAGGGCCTTGATCTTCTGGCGGATGCGTTCGCGGAATTGCGTCTGAGTCATCCGGGAACGACCCTTGTCGTTGCCGGAGGCGGCGACCTCGACAAGGCCAATGGCGGGCGGTTGCGGGACATGCCGGGAGTACGGATCGAGAACCGCTACCTCGACGAGGTGGAGATCGAGACCCTGATGGACTCGTCCGATGTCCTGGTGCTGCCCTACCGCGAAGCCTCGCAGTCGGGCGTGGTGGCGGTGGCGCATGCCCGTGGCCTGCCTGTGGTCGTGACCCCTGTTGGCGGCCTGACAGAGCAGGTGATAGACGGCGAAACGGGCGTCGTGGCGGCGGGGGTCGATGCCGCTTCTGTTCACGATGCGGTGGCCCGCCTGCTGGATGATCCAGCGCTAGCGCGTCATTGTGCCTTGGTTGCCGTAGAGCGCGGCGAGCGCATGTGGGAGGAGGCCGCCGCCTCTGTTTGCCGCACAGTATTGCTGGAATCCACTTCGGAGCCGGCATCCAGTCATCCCGCTAGGGCACGGACGTAGAAATTGTCGAAAGATCTCAGCATGACAAGTTTTTCCAAACGGATCCTCGGCAAAGCGCTTGCGCTCATAGCCCGCGATGCGAAAGGCGACACAGGCCCGACTCCAGAGGCGGAGAATCTATTTAAACAAAGTCTCTCGAACGAACCGTCCTCGACTAATAAGGCCGTTAGCCGTTATTTAGCAGGGGGCCGCATTCCGTTCTCGTCTGGCTACACTGAGTACAAGGAGGGCTTGCTCCGGGAGCTATGCTCCGACCCGGTTGCAATGCGTATTTTCCGCACCGATGAGCCCCTTCCTGCAGACTTCGGGACGAGGCTCGACGAACGCATCGTCGAGTATCCCTGGGTACTGTCGCGTCTGCCTGATACGGGCCTGATTGTCGACGCCGGATCAACCTTCAACAAAGCCGCCCTTTTGGCGATGCCTCAACTGCGAGACCTGAGAATAATCGTATACACCTTGGAGACAGACTGGATAATTTACAATCCGACCCTATCCTACGTATTTGGTGACCTGCGGGATATGGTGCTCAAGGACGCAATCGCAGATACGCTAGTCTGTATCTCGACCCTTGAGCATGTTGGCTTCACCTATGATTACAAAACCTACTCGCGATTGAACCCATGGCCTCACCAGGAGCCGGAGAGTTATCTTCGCGCGATCATGGAGTTTAGACGAGTGTTGCATCCGGGTGGACATCTGCTCCTCACGGTTCCGTTTGGGACCTATGAGAATCATGGCTGGCTACAACAGTTCGACGGTTCCATGATTGATGCGGTCAAGGAGACGTTCGGCGGACGCGTACTCAGTGAAAACTACTTCCGCTACGCTGATGGAGCATGGCGCCGGGCGACCCGGCAAGAGTGCGCGGGCCTCTCCTACTTCAATTTCCACGAGGCCGGTCGGTTTGAGCAGGATGGGTTGGCGGCGGCGCGCGCGGTCGCCTGCCTGGATCTTGAGCGGAGCGAGAGGTGAGACTTCTAAGTGTTTTTAGGTGGCTCGGCGCTCGTGTACGGCGCGGCTTGGCTGGTGTTGCGCTCAGCCGAAGCGCAAGCTCGACTGTAGTTCCGGCGCGCCGCCGACCAACTCCTCTGCTTGAAAAAAGTGAACGTACGCCGTCCGAGGCAGTCTCGGTCGTGCTCGGCACTTACAATCGTGACGGTCTCCTTCAACACGCGATCAATAGCGTGAGGGCCCAGCGTGAAGGACTTGTCGGTGAGATCATCGTTGTTGACGGTGGTTCAACCGACGGTTCGCTCGAATGGTTGCTCGCTCAGAAGGATCTGATCACCATTGTCCAGCACAATCGTGGCGAGGCAGGGGGACAACCGCTGCCACGGCGGTCGTGGGGTTACTTTATGAATCTTGCGTTCCGTGCGGCCCGCGGGCGCTACATTTGCATGATCAGCGATGATTGCTTCCTGCTTCCCGGATGCTTGGCGGCCGGAATCGACACGGCGGAGGCTGCAGCACGCTGCGGTAAACGCGTGGGCGGCGTCGCGTTCTACTTCCGGAACTGGCCAGCCGAAGAGCAATACTACGTTCAACAGACGTTGGGGGCACGGCTGATGGTCAACCACGGCCTGTTTTCAAAGGAGGCGCTTGAGGCGGTTGATTATGCGGACGATGTTGGGTTTCAGTTCTACAAGGCCGACGGGGATCTGAGCATTCGCATCTGGGAGGCTGGCTTCGAGATTATCGACGCGCCGAACGCCGTGGTTGAGCACTATCTTGACGATACGGAAAAGACTAGGTTGGAAAACAATGAGACATTGCGCACCGACCAGATCGCGTATTCTGAGCGCTGGGGTTATCTTTCGGGCTCTCCTCGACGCCTTGTGAGTGATTTCCAGGACGCCGACGGCCACGCCGAGATGGCTTTCGCAAGTATGCACAGCAGGCGCCAACGATGAACGAGGACAGAGTTTCAGTCGCCGTTCAAGCGGCACTCAATCCTCGGGAGAGTGGTGGAGTACAGACCCATCTGGTTGCCCTAACGCGCGAGATGGCCAAGTCTAACGATGTGAAACTGTCTTTGCTTGTTCCGAAAGTCATTGAAAATATCTGGCGTGAAGAGGCTCCGAAGGGAGTCGACGTCCGGCTCTGGCAGCATTCGTTGCGCTGGTTTAGGGCTGAGAACGAAACGGAAGGTCTCTTGGGGCGGTTGGAGACTGGTTTACGTCGTTTCCGGGCTCGACTTCAATCATCCACCGTTAGCTGGCCCCTTCGGAGGATAGGAGCCGAGGTCGTCCACTTTCCCTACCAACTGGCTTTCGATACGGCCTTGCCCACGATCTACGAACCATGGGATCTTCAGCATATCCACTTGCCGGAGTTGTTCACTCCGGAGGAACGTGTTTGGCGAACCGCGCATTATGGTCGCGCATGCCGTCGGGCACATTTCGTCGTTACCGCAACTGAGGCCACAAGGAAGGACGTGGCATCAACCTTCGGAATCCAAACGAACCGAATCGCCGTCGTCTACCGTGACACCAGCCTCAAACGCGCTCCCGCGCCCGAAGCAGAGCGCGCGCGACTTTTAAAGCGTATCGGTGTGCCAGAGGCTTTCGCTTTTTTCCCTGCTATCACCTATCCACACAAGAATCATGAACGTCTCCTGGAAGCGCTCGCCGTCATGCGTGATTCGCTTGGCGTAACCGTGCCACTCGTCATGTCGGGGCGTCGGTACCCAGCGCGGGACGCCATTTTGGAGGAGGCCCTGGACAGGCACGGTTTGCGCGAGCAAGCGCGTTTCGTCGGATCCGTGGATGAGGAAACGCTTGTGGCTCTCTATGTTCAGGCACGGCTGATGGTTTTTCCATCGCGTTTCGAAGGATTAGGACTGCCGCTGCTAGAAGCGATGCAATATGGACTGCCCATAGCGGCTTCAAAAGCTTCATGCATACCAGAGGTCGCTGCCGACGCAGCCGCCTATTTCGATCCACTCGACGTTCGGGCCATGGCATGTACAATAGCTGGCCTCTGGGAGAATGAGGCCGCGCGCGCTAAGCTCGCAGCGCATGGACGCGTGCGTTGCGCCGATTTCTCCTGGGAACATGCTACCGACGCATACCGAGCGCTTTACCGGGCTGCAGCCGGGCGGGAACTCACAGCGACGGAGGCAACACACGTTGCCAGCCTGACAAGGGCGGACTGACCCTGCTCCAAATAACGGTGGAGACCTCCGTTAAGCTCCCTCGGGAGCGGAGAGGTGGACGATGCCGTGCAACACACGGCGGTCCTTCGCCGACGAGTTCAAGCAGGAATCGGTGGTGCTGTTGGAGAGCAGCGGCCGGCCCCCGAGCAGGCTTTTTTGGGGGACGGATCGCGGCTGAACTGGGCGTCCAGCCCTCAATGCTTCGGAATTGATGCCGACGGGTCGGAGGGCCAGGGGTGACGCCGCGCCCCTCTTTTGGGATAACATGCCCATGGAAAGCATCTTCGGCACCCTGAAAACCGAACCGGTCAACGGAGGTCATGGCACAGCCCAAGATGATTCATCTCGAGACCCGCCCGCTTAAATCGAAAGCTACTGTAATCGCCGGTGCCTCCACTCGGCAATCGACGACATCACACCTGAGCAAGCCGAGCTGCGCGCCGGACAGCCCGGTGTCCACTTTTTCGGGGCAAGGTCAGCAGCGATATGATAATTTTTTGATATTTGAATGGTTCGGAAACCTCCATCCGGTTTGTCTGACGCCACTGGTCGAAATCGCTGCCGTGACGGAACGGACGCTGCCTTGGCCCGTGGTCGCCGGGGCGATATAAGGCACCCTGCCCTGCCCTTCATGTCCCAAGGGAGCCTCCCGCATGATCGTTCTGGTCACCGGCACCGCCGGGTTTATCGGCTACCACACGGCCGAACGTCTGATCGCGCGAGGCGACATGGTGGTCGGGGTGGACGTGGTCGATCCCTACTACGACGTCCGCCTGAAGGAGGCGCGCCTGGACCGGTTGCGTCGTCACGGGGATCGGTTTGTCGAGGCCCGCATCGACATCGCCGATCATCAGGCCCTGGCGGCGGTCTTCGACCGCCACCGGCCGGCGCGGGCCATCAACCTGGCAGCCCAGGCCGGGGTGCGCTATTCGGTGGAGAACCCTGGGGCCTACGTTCACGCCAATCTGGTGGGCTTTGTCGCGGTGCTTGAGGCGTGCCGCGCTCACAAGGTTGAGCATCTGGTGTATGCCTCGACCAGCTCGGTCTACGGCGCGAACACGACGAAGCCGTTCTCCGAGAACCAGGGCACCGGCCACCCTATGAGCCTGTATGCCGCTTCCAAGCGGGCCAACGAGGTGATCGCGCACTCCTATGCGCATCTGTTCGCCCTGCCCTGCACGGGATTGCGGTTCTTCACGGTCTACGGGCCATGGGGGCGGCCCGACATGGCCCTCTTCAAATTCACCCGCGCCATTCTCGCCGGGGAACCGATCGAGGTGTTCAACCAGGGCGAGATGCAGCGGGACTTCACCTATGTCGACGATATCGTGGAGGGGGTGGTCCGAGTGCTCGACCGGGTGCCGGAGCCGGACCCCGCATGGCGGGCCGACGGGGTGCATCCGGATCCCGGTGCGAGCGGCATTGCGCCGTTTCGGATCTACAACATCGGACGGGGCGATGCGGTTCCGTTGATGGCTTACGTTCGGACCCTGGAGGCGTGCCTGGGGCGGGAGGCCCGGATTGTTCAGAGGCCGATGCAGCCCGGGGATGTGCAGGCCACGTTCGCGGATACGAGTGCGCTCGCCCGCGATACCGGGTATGCGCCAAGCACCGACATTGCCGAAGGTGTGAGGCTGTTCGTGGACTGGTACCGGGCGTTTTATGGGGTCTGACGATTTGGTCAACCTCGCCCGACGGCGCCATCCGGGTCGGGTTTTGGTTCCAGGATTTCGGCGCGAAACGCAGCCAGCTGGTGCATCCTCCGCTCGATCTCCCTGGTGTGCATGGCCTTGATGCCGGCATCGCTGAACAGTCAGGATCGTGCGTAATAGAGCGTTTTCCGATCAATCTGGTTCATAGCCGGTGGCGGCGAAGAAGCTGCGACAGTCTTGGATCGTGACCGCGTCAATGGCGTCGCGGATGGCGTCCCAGAGGTCGGTGACGGTCCGGGCGGCGGCCTTCTTCAGAAGAGCCTTGATCTTGGAGAACGCCAGTTCGATCGGGTTGAAGTCGGGGCTGTAGGGTGGCAGGAACCGGAGTTCCGCTCCAGCGCGCTCAATGGCCTTGCGGATGGCGGCCGGTTTGTGGGCCGGCAGGTTGTCCATCACCACGATGTCACCGGGGCGCAACGTGGGCACCAGGACCTGTTCGACATAGGCCAGGAACGCGGCACCGGTCATGGCGGCGCCGAGGGTCATGGGGGCGGTGACGCCCGACAGCCGCAGCGCGCCGACAAACGTCGTCGTTTTCCAATGGCCGTGGGGCACCGGGGCACGGCAGCGCTCACCCTTTGGCGCGCGGCCGAACATCCGGGCCATCTTCGTCGACGTTCCCGTCTCGTCGATGAACACCAACCGCTCAGGGTCGAGATCCGGTTGGGCGTCAAACCAAGCTTGGCGCTCGGCGGCTACGTCGGCCCGGTCCTGCTCGGCAGCATGCGCGGTCTTTTTTTCGTAAGCGGCCGGTCTGGGCCGCCGGGATAGGGGCTTGAAGATTAGGCGGCGGCGGTGTGGCGATCTTCGGTTGTGCGCCAGGTCCAGGGCAGCAGTTCGTCCAGGCGGTTGATCTTGTGATCGTTGATCCGGGCCAGGACGTCGGTGAGGTAGGCCTCGGGGTTCAGGCCGCTCATCTTTGCCGTCTCGATGAGGGTCATGGCGTCGGCCAGGACCTCGCCGCCGCTGTCGGAGCCGGCGAAGAGAAAATTCTTGCGGCCCAGGACAACGGGTTTGATGGCCCGCTCGGCCGGATTGTTGTCGATGGCCACCTCGCCGTTGCCCAGGAACAGGGTAAAGGCGGGCCAGCGCCCGAGCCCGTAGCGCATGGCCTTGGCCAGGTCGCTCTTGCCGGGGACGCGCTTCACCTGGGTCTCGCACCAGGCATGGAAGGTCTCGACCCTGGGGCGGCTCTCGACCTGGCGGACGGCAAGGCGTTGCTCCGGCGGCAGGCCGGTGATGCGGCGCTCGATGTCATAGAGTGCGCCGATCTGTTCGAGCGCCTCCCGCGCGATGGGGGAGGCCGTGGCTTTCCAGACGTCGTGGAAGTCGCGCCGCAGGTGGGCCCAACAGGCAGCCTCGCGCACGCGCGGAGCGGCACCGTCGTGGGCCTCGTACAGTTTTCGGAACCCCGCATAGGCGTCCGCCTGCAGGATGCCCCGGAACCCGGCTAGGTGGTGTTGCGGATGCTCGCCCTTGCGATCCGGATCGGGTAGGAGGGGGCCTCTCGGCTCTCCTCCTCCCACACCACCGTGCGTAC
>CAZVQL010000012.1:0-26539 GCA_964629305.1 uncultured Roseicyclus sp. | reverse complement strand
ATCGTCAACGTGTCATCGGGCTGGGGCAGTTTCGGCGAGGGGCTGGAAGGCCCTGGTGCCTACGGCGTGGCCAAGGCCGCGCTGAACGCGTTGACCAAGGCGCTGGTGCGTGACCTGCCCGAGGGGGTCAAGATCAACGCCGCGGACCCGGGCTGGGTCCGGACGCGGATGGGAGGCGAAGGCGCGACGCGCTCGCCCGAGGAGGGGGCTGCGACCCCGATCTGGCTGGCCGACCTGCCCGATGATGGCCCGACGGGGCGCTTCTTTCGCGACGGGCTGTCGGTGCGCTGGTAGGGATTGCGACGACTGCGTCGTGCCGAAGGCGCGCCCAAGTGTCGCGACGCTCCGGCGCGCCGCGCGCGCGGCGCGGGGCCCGGTGGGGCCGGTCTTGCGATGGCCCGGTGGTCGGGCGGGTGGCCACTGGCGGGACGCCTCCGGCGGGCGTATTTTGGGAAAGATGAAGGCGAGGCGGGCGGTCTGGGATGATACCGGTACAGGGGTTCGACGGGCATCGCGTGGGCGTGTTGGGGCTGGGCCGATCAGGGCTGGCCACCGCGCGCGCGCTGAAGGCAGGGGGCGCCGAGGCGCTCTGCTGGGACGATGGCGCGGGCGGGCGCGAGGCGGCCGAGGCAGAGGGGTTCACGATCTGGGATCCGGCCGCGCCGGGTGCCTTCGAGGGGGTGGCGGCGCTGGTCGTGTCGCCCGGCATCCCACATCTCTACCCCGCGCCGCACCGCGCCATTGCCGCGGCCTGGGCGGCGGGGGTGCCGGTCGACAATGACGTCGGCCTCTTCTTCCGCTCGCTGGGCCTGCAGGGCTGGGACGAGATGGAGGAGCCGCCCAAGGTCGTGGCGGTCACCGGCTCGAACGGGAAATCCACCACCTCGGCGCTGATCGCCCATATCCTGACGGTCGCGGGCAAGCCCGTGCAACTGGCCGGCAACATCGGGCGGGGTGTGCTCGACATCGACCCACCCGAGGAGGGGGGTGTCGTGGTGCTGGAGCTTTCTTCCTACCAGATCGACCTTGCGCGTGCGCTCACGCCGGATGTGGCGGTCTTCACCAACCTTTCGCCCGATCACCTCGACCGGCATGGCGGGATGGGCGGCTATTTCGCCGCCAAGGCGCGGCTCTTCACAATGGGTGGGCCGGACCGGGCCGTGATCGGCGTGGACGAGGACGAGGGGCGCTACCTTGCCAATCGGCTGGCCGAGGGGCCGGGGGACATGGCCGTGATCCGGGTGTCTTCGCAGAAGCTTGCGGGCCCGGGCTGGGACCTGGTCGCGCGAAAGGGCTGGCTGTCGGAGATGCGGAAAGCGCGGCAGGTCGCCTCGATCGACCTGCGGGGCGTGCCGGGGCTGCCGGGGTCGCACAACCATCAGAACGCGGCCTGCGCCTATGGCGCTTGCCGGGCACTGGGCCTTGCCCCGAAGGAGATCGAGGCGGCATTCCATTCCTTCGAAGGCCTGCCGCACCGCTCGCAGCGGGTGGCCGAGATCAATGGCGTCTCTTTCGTCAACGACTCGAAAGCGACCAACGTGGATGCGGCGGTCAAGGCGCTGGGCGCCTTCAAGCGCATCCGCTGGATCTGCGGCGGACTGGAGAAGTGCCCCACGAGGTCTGCGGCGACATGGCCACCGCCGTGGCCCGCGCGGCTGCCGAGGCGGAGCCGGGGGAAACCGTGCTGCTCGCCCCTGCCGCGGCGAGTTTCGACCAGTACGACAGTTTCGAGCATCGCGGGCGGGATTTCATGGAGCAGGTGGCCAAGCTTTCGGACTGAAATCGTGCTATGCTCATGGCCTTCGATCGAACGGAGGCGATCATGGCCAAGGTTCTTGGCTTGGGCGGCGTGTTCTTCGCCTGCGCCGACAGCGCGGCGACCAAGGCGTGGTATGCGCGCGTGCTGGGGATGGAACCCGACGAGGGCGGCGGCCTTGCCTTTCTGCACGGGGAAAGCGCGGCGGCCTTTCCGATGGGCGCGCGCACGGTCTTTGCGCCCTTTCCCGATGCCGCTTACTTCGCGCCCTCGGATGCGCCCTTCATGCTGAACCTGATCGTGGACGATCTGGACGCCATCCTTGCGCGCGCCAAGGCGGAAGGGGTGGAGGAGGTGCAGCCGCGCGAAGAGCATCCCTATGGCGCCTTCGGCTGGATCATGGACCCTGACGGCCGCAAGGTGGAGCTTTGGCAGCCCCCCGGCTGAGGCATTCTCGCCACGGTCAAGCAAAGGCTGGCCCCTGAGCGCGTTTCGCGTTAGTCTTGGTCCCAGACCCGGCAAACGGGCGGATTTGAGGCAACGACAAGAAACGGGCGGGCAGACCCCATGACGGAAATCGCGCATGGCACGGTGATCGTGCAATCGGGCGAGGCCGTTCTTCCACGTTGGTGGCGGACGGTGGACCGGGTCACGATCTTCTGCGTGCTGACGCTGTTTGCCATCGGCATCCTGCTGGGATTCGCCGCGTCACCCCCCTTGGCCGAACGCAACGGGCATGACCCGTTCCACTACGTGATCCGCCAGGCGGCTTTTGGCGGCATGGCGCTGAGCGTGATGATCCTCGTGTCGATGATCGGCCCGGTCACGATCCGCCGCCTGGGCGTGATCGGCTTTTTCTGTGCGATGGGTGCGCTGGCGCTTTTGCCGGTCTTCGGCACGGATTTCGGGCAGGGGGCGACGCGGTGGTATTCGCTCGGCTTCGCCTCGGTCCAGCCGTCGGAATTCCTCAAGCCCATGTTCGTCGTCTTCACCGCCTGGATGATCGCTGCCAGCCAGGAGATCGGCGGCCCACCGGGCAAGACCGTGTCACTGGTCGTGATGATGACGATCGTCGGTTTCCTGGTGATGCAGCCCGATTTCGGGCAGGCGGCGCTGATCGTCTTCGCCTGGTCGGTGATCTATTTCGTGGCCGGCGCGCCCATGCTGATCCTCTTCGCGGTCATGGGCCTCGTGGCGATGGGCGGCATGTTCGCTTATGCCAACTCCGAGCATGTGGCGCGGCGGATCGACGGGTTCCTGTCGAACGAGATCGACCCCAACACCCAGATCGGCTACGCGACCGACGCGATCCGCAACGGCGGCCTCTTCGGCGCGGGGCTGGGCGAAGGGACGGTGCGCTGGACCCTGCCCGATGCCCATACCGATTTCATCATCGCGGTGGCGGCCGAGGAATACGGGGTTGTCCTGGTCGTCCTGATCATCGCGCTTTTTGCCACGATCACGCTGCGCGGCTTCTTCCGGCTGATCCGGGAGCGCGATCCGTTCATCCGGCTGGCGGGCACGGGGCTTGTCAGCCTGCTGGCACTTCAGGCCTTCATCAACCTCGGCGTGGCCGTGCGGCTTCTGCCGGCCAAGGGTATGACGCTGCCTTTCGTCAGCTACGGCGGCTCGTCCCTGATCGCGACGGGGATCGCGGTTGGCATGATCCTGGCCTTCACCCGGTCGCGTCCGCAGGGCGAGATCGGCGATATCCTTCTCTCGCGGCACCGGTAGACCCATGACCCCCGCGCACCCTCATCTCATCATCGCGGCCGGAGGCACCGGGGGGCACATGTTCCCCGCGCAGGCGCTCTCCGAGGTGATGTTGCGCCGGGGCTGGCGGGTGACGCTGTCGACCGATGCGCGCGGGGCGCAGTATACCGACGGCTTCAGCCACGCGGTCGACGTCCGACAGGTCGCCTCGGCCACCTTTGCGCGGGGTGGCGTGCTGGCGAAACTGGCCGTGCCGTTCCGCATCCTCGCGGGCATCCTTGGCGCGACGCTCAAGATGTGGCGCGAGAAGCCGGACGTGGTCGTGGGCTTCGGCGGCTACCCTACAATCCCGGCGATGTCGGCGGCCTGGCTCACGCGGACGCCGGTAATGCTGCACGAACAGAACGGCGTTCTGGGCCGGGTGAACCGGCTTTTCGCGCGCCGCGTCGACGTGGTGGCCTGCGGGACATGGCCGACCGTCCTGCCCGAAGGCGTGGACGGTGTGCATACCGGCAACCCCGTCCGCGGCGCCGTGCTGGAGCGGGCCGCGGCCCCCTACATGCCGCCCGGCGACTGGCCCATGAGCCTGCTTGTCTTCGGTGGAAGCCAGGGCGCGCGCATCCTGGCCGATACGGTCCCCAAGGCGGTCGCCCTCCTGCCCGAGGGTCTGCGTGGGCATCTGCGCATCGCGCAACAGGCGCGCCCCGAAGACCATGACCGCGTGACCGAGGCCTACCAGCGCATCGGCGTCCGCGCCGAGGTCGAGCCCTTCTTCCGCGACATGCCCCGCCGCCTGTCCGAGGCGCAGCTGGTCATCAGCCGCGCGGGCGCGTCGTCGGTCGCGGATATCAGCGTGATCGGGCGCCCCTCGATCCTCATTCCCTATGCCGCTGCGACCGCGAACCACCAGGCGGCCAATGCCTCCGGGCTGGTCGATCTGGACGCCGCGGTGATGATCACCGAGAAGCACCTCAGCCCCGAGTCGCTGGCCCGGGCGATCGAGACCATTCTGACAGAACCCGCCTCTGCCGACGCCATGGCGCAGGCCGCCCTGTCCGCCGGTGTCCCCGACGCCGCCGACAGGCTGGCCGCCCTGGTCGAGGACCTGGCGAGGAAAGGAGCCGCATGAACGCCGCCGTCACCAAACTGCCGACGCAACTCGGTCCGATCCATTTCGTGGGCATCGGGGGGATCGGCATGTCGGGCATCGCCGAGGTGCTTCTGAACCACGGCTACCAGGTGCAGGGCAGCGACCTGAAGGCGTCGAAGATCACCGAGCGGCTTGAAGGCCTTGGCGCGCGGGTCTTCATCGGGCAGACGGCCGAGAACCTCGAGACTGCCGAGGTCGTGGTGATTTCCTCTGCGATCAAGCCGGGCAACCCCGAACTGGACGCCGCCCGCCTGAAAGGTCTGCCGGTGGTCCGCCGGGCCGAGATGCTGGCGGAACTCATGCGCCTGCGCTCGAACATCGCGGTGGCGGGCACGCACGGCAAGACCACGACGACCACGCTGGTCGCCACGTTGCTGGACGCGGGCGGGGTGGACCCGACCGTGATCAACGGCGGCATCATCCACGCCTATGGCTCGAACGCGCGGGTGGGGCAGGGCGACTGGATGGTGGTCGAGGCCGACGAGAGCGACGGCACCTTCAACCGCCTTCCCGCCACGATTGCCATCGTCACCAACATCGACCCCGAGCACATGGAGCATTGGGGCACGATCGAGAACCTGCGGAAAGGGTTTCTCGATTTCGTCTCGAACATCCCCTTCTACGGCATCGCCGTCTGCTGCACCGACCATCCCGAGGTGCAGGCGCTGGTGGGCCGTATCACCGACCGCCGCGTCGTGACCTTCGGCTTCAACGCGCAGGCCGATGTGCGGGCGATCAACCTGACCTACAAGGGCGGCGTCGCACAGTTCGATATCGCGCTCCAGGCCGAGGGGCAGGTGATCGAGGGCTGCACCCTGCCGATGCCCGGCGACCACAACGTCTCGAACGCGCTGGCCGCCGTGGCCGTCGCCCGCCATCTCGGGATGAAGGGCGCGGAAATTCGCGACGCGCTCGCGGGCTTCAAGGGCGTGAACCGCCGCTTCACCAAGGTGGGCGAAGTGGGCGGCATCACCGTCATCGACGACTACGGCCACCACCCGGTCGAGATCGCCGCCGTCCTGCGCGCCGCGCGGCAGGCCATCGGCTCGGACGGGGACAGGCGGGTCATCGCTGTCCACCAGCCGCACCGCTACAGCCTCGTGCGCGAGCAGGCGCGGCCGGGCGACATGGTGGTCTGCCTCGGCGCCGGCACGATCTCGGCCTGGGCACATGGGTTGCCCGCACGGCTGAAGGACCTGGAGAAGCGCGCCGCCTCGGGTTGAGGGGCGCAAGACGAAAGGAGACAGGGCATGCCGCTATCGCTGACACTCGCAAGTCTGTGGATCATCGCGGCCTCCTGTGTCGCCATGCTGCCGATGCGATGGCAATTCATCGTGGGCATCCCGATGCTGGTCATGGTTCCGCCGCTTCTGTGGTTCGTCGGGCATCAGGTCGGCTGGATCTGGGTCACCGTGATCGCTGTGGGGCTTGCCTCGATGTTCCGCCGTCCGCTCTGGTCCATCGCCCGCCACGTCACCCGCCGTTTCGGGAAAGGAGCCGCCTGATGCCGCTCGCCTTCACCCTTGCCTGCCTTTGGATCGTCGCGGCCTGCGCCGCGGGCATGGCGCCCTCGCGTTACCACTGGCCCGCGGCCTGGGCGCTGATCGCCACCGGCATCCCGCTGCTGGGGTTCCTGACCTTCACCATGGGCCCGGTCTGGGGCCTGATCGGGCTGGCTGCCGGTGCCTCGGTCCTGCGCTGGCCGATCCTGCGGGCAGGGCAGCGGCTGGCCGGCCTGCTTGCCCCGCGCGATGCCGAGCATCCGGGCGAGTGACGCCCACACTTGCCGCAGCCAGCCCGGCCCGGTATCGCATCCGCGATGAGCATGAACCCTGACACGACCGAGCTTTTCCCCAAGGGCGCGCCCGAGCTGCGCGGTCGCCTGACGCCCGATCGCTCGTTGGCCGAGCTGACCTGGCTGCGCGTGGGCGGCCCTGCCGACTGGCTCTACCAACCCGCCGACGAGGATGACCTGCGCGCCTTTCTCGTCGCGCTGGCCCCGTCCGTCCCGGTCTTTCCGATGGGCGTCGGCTCGAACCTGATCGTGCGCGACGGCGGGCTGCCCGGCGTCGTCATCCGCCTCGGGCGCGGCTTCAACGCGATCCGGGTCGAGGGCGATCATGTCATCGCGGGCGCGGCTGCGCTCGATGCCCATGTCGCGAAAAAGGCCGCCGAGGCGGGGCGCGACCTGACCTTTCTGCGCACCATCCCCGGCTCCATCGGCGGGGCCTTGCGCATGAACGCGGGCTGTTATGGGTCATATGTCGCCGATCACGCCACCGCGGTTCGGCTGATCCACCGCGACGGCAGCGCCGAGACGCGCGAGGCCGCGGAGATCGCCTTTGCCTATCGCCAGACCGACCTGCCGCCCGACAGCATCGTGACCGAAGTGACCTTCCGCGCCGAGCCGGCCGATCCCGCGGCGCTTGTGGCCAAGATGGCGGACCAACTGGCCAAGCGCGACGCGAGCCAACCCACGAAGGAGCGCAGCGCAGGCAGCACCTTCCGCAACCCCGCCGGCTTCTCGTCCACGGGGCGCGCGGATGACACGCACGACCTGAAGGCGTGGAAGGTGATCGACACCGCGGGCATGCGCGGCGCGACCCGCGGCGGCGCGCAGATGTCCGAGATGCACTCGAATTTCATGATCAACACAGGTGGCGCCAGTGCCGCCGATCTCGAGGGTCTGGGCGAGGAGGTCCGAAAAAGGGTTTTCGAGACGCAGGGAATAGAGCTACAATGGGAAATCATGCGCGTCGGGCGACCGGCGCCCACGACCAAGCCCTGAGCAGGGGCACATAACAAGGGGCAAAGCCCCGCAAAGCATCCGACCGGTCATCAGAACCCGGCGGAGGATAGAGGCACAGGTGGCGGGTTCGAGCGGTAAAACCCCCCTCGTTGCGGTTCTCATGGGCGGTCCTTCCTCGGAACGGGAAGTGTCGCTTTCAACGGGCCGTGGATGCGCGCAGGCGCTGAGGGATGAAGGCTACGAGGTGGTCGAGGTCGATTGCGGCCCCGACCTGCCCGCGGTGCTGGCCGATCTCAAGCCCGACGTTTGTTTCAACGCGCTGCATGGCCGCTGGGGCGAGGATGGTTGCGTTCAGGGCCTGCTCGAGTGGCTGCGCCTCCCCTACACCCATTCCGGCGTACTGGCCTCGGCGCTGGCGATGGACAAGACCCGCACCAAGGAAGTCTACCGCGCCCATGCCCTGCCGATCGCCGAAAGCGTGATTGCCTGCAAGGCCGAGGTGATGGCCCGTCACGTCATCGCGCCGCCCTACGTGGTGAAACCCAACAACGAGGGCTCGTCGGTCGGCGTCTACCTGGTGGAGAAGGGGGCGAACGCCCCGCCGCAGCTGTCGGATGACATGCCCGAAACTGTGATGGTCGAGGCCTTCGTGAAGGGTCGCGAGCTGACTTGTTCCGTGATGGGCGACGGCCCGGACGACCCCGGCGCGCTGACCGTCACCGACATCGTCACCGACGGTTGGTACGACTACGACGCCAAGTACAAGCCCGGCGGCTCGCGCCACGTGGTGCCCGCCGAGATCCCGGCCGAGATCTTCGACGCCTGCATGGCCATGGCCACGACCGCGCACCGGGTGCTGGGCTGCCGGGGCGTCAGCCGCACGGATTTCCGCTGGGACGAAGAGAAGGGGATGGATGGCCTGATCCTGCTCGAGACGAACACCCAGCCGGGCATGACGCCCACCTCACTGACACCCGAGCAGGCACAGCAGAAGGGGATCACCTTCGGCGCGCTTTGCCGCTGGCTGGTGGAGGATGCCTCATGCGACCGCTGATCGCCCGCCGCGACACCCCGCCGCTGACCGCGCGTCGCAGCCCCGCCGCCGCCCCGCCGGAGGCCGCCGCCCCGATGGCCGAAACCCGGCGCGATCCCGCGCCCTCGATCTGGTCCTACCGGGTGCAGCGGCTGTGGCTGACGCCGCTCTTCCGCAAGGTGCTGCGCGTGGGCCTGCCCAGTTTCGCGGTGGTTTTCCTCGTCGGCTTCTACATCGCGGACGAGGGGCACCGCACCGCCATCGTCGAGAACCTGCAAGAGGTGCGCCGCGAGATCGAGGGCCGCCCCGAGTTCCGCGTCAACGTCCTCGGCATCGACGGCGCCGGCCCCAGCGTGACCGAAGAGATCCGCGGCGCGCTGGCGCTGGACCTGCCCATCTCTTCGTTCGATCTCGATCTTGAAGAGCTGCGCCAGCGGATCGAGGCCTTGCCCGCCGTCGCGTCGGCCGACCTGCGCATTCGCGGTGGCGGCTACCTTGCGGTGCAGGTGGACGAACGCGTGCCCGCGCTGATCTGGCAGACCCGCGAAGGCGCGGTGCTGATCGACGCCGACGGCCATTTCGTCGCCGCGCTGGGCGACCGCCCGCTGACCGAACCGCTGCCCCTGGTGGGCGGCGAGGGGGCCGACCGCGTGGTCGAGGAGGCCTTGGCGCTACACGCCGCCGCGGCGCCGCTGGGCGAACGCCTGCGTGGCCTCGTGCGTGTTGGCGAGCGGCGCTGGGACGTGGTGCTGGCCGACGAACGGCGCATCCAGTTGCCAGAACGCGGCGCCGTTCAGGCGCTCGACCGGGCGCTCGCGCTCGATGATGCGACCGACATCCTGGGGCGCGACGTGCTGCGGCTCGACCTGCGCAACCCCGACCGATTGACCGTGCAACTGACCCCCGAAGCCCTGGAGGAGCTGCGGCGCCTCCGTGTGCTGGAGCTGGGGGGCGAAACCGGAGAGCAGAACGGATGAACCTGTTGTACCAGTCGCAACGCGCCATGCGGGCCAAACGGCAGGAAGCGTTGAAGCGCGGCGTGATCGCCGTGCTCGACATCGGCACGCACAAGCTGTCGTGCCTTGTGCTGAAGTTCGACCAGACCGATGCCGCCGCCCCCGCGGAAGGCATCGGTGCAATGGCGGGCCAGGCGAATTTCCGGATCATCGGGGCCGCCACCACGCGCTCGCGCGGGGTGCGCTTCGGCGAGATCGACAGCTGTCAGGAAACCGAGCGCGCGATCCGCACCGCCGTGCAGGCCGCGCAGAAGATGGCGCAGGTCCGCGTCGATCATGTCATCGTCGCTCTGGCCGGCGCGCGCCCGCGCAGCTACGGCCTCGACGGCGAGGTCTCGCTGACCTCGGGCACCGTCACCGACCATGACGTGGCCAGCGTGATGGCCGTCTGCGACGTGCCCGACCTAGGGCAGGGGCGCGAGGTGCTGCATGCCCAGCCCGTCAACTTCTCGCTCGATCATCGCACCGGCCTGACCGATCCGCGCGGCCATGTCGGCAACCGCCTGTCCGTCGACATGCACCTGCTGACGATCGAGGCGCACGCGATCGAGGCGCTGCTTCATTGCGTGAAACGCTGCGACCTTGAGCTTGCGGGGCTTGCCAGCGCGCCTTACGTCGCCGGCGTCTCGAGCCTGGTCGAGGACGAGCAGGAACTGGGGGCGGCCTGCATCGACATGGGCGGCGGCACCACGAGCCTGTCGATCTTCATCAAGAAACACATGATCTTCGCCGATACCGTGCGCATGGGCGGCGACCACGTGACCGGCGACATCAGCCAGGGCCTTCAGATCCCGGCAAGCCACGCCGAACGGATCAAGTGCCGCTTCGGCGGCGTCATCGCCACCGGCATGGACGACCGCGAGATCATCGAGCTGGAGAGCGAGACGGGCGACTGGCACCACGACCGCCGCACCGTCACCCGGGCCGAGCTGATCGGCGTCATGCGCCCCCGCGTCGAGGAAATCCTCGAAGAAGTCCGCGCGCGTCTCGACGCGGCGGGCTTCGAGCATCTGCCGAGCCAGCGCATCGTGCTGACCGGCGGTGCAAGCCAGATCCCCGGCCTTGACGGGCTGGCGAGCCGTATCCTCGGCAACCAGGTGCGGCTGGGGCGGCCGCTCCGCGTGCAGGGCCTGCCGCAATCGACCTGCGGGCCGGCCTTTTCGGCGGGGGTGGGCCTTGCGCTCTTCGCGGCCTATCCGCAGGACGAATGGTGGGACTTCGAGACACCAGCGGACCGGCTGCCTGCGCGCAGCCTGAAGCGGGCCGTCAAATGGTTCCGCGACAACTGGTGACCCCCTGATCTGGTGTCGAACCGCTAAACCCGGCTGAATCGGCGGATTTCCGCCCCATATTTCGCGGATTTCCCTGAATTTCCGCGTGACGGAGGCTGTGGAACGCTGTAGTCTGGACTGTAATCAGAGGCAGAGGCGGCATCCGACGACAAGATCGGCGCCGATCACCGTAAAGATCGAATAACAGGCGGACAGACCCATGACACTCAACCTGATGATGCCGGCGGACAGCCAGCCGGACCTCAAGCCGCGGATCACCGTCTTTGGCGTCGGCGGGGCCGGGGGCAACGCGGTCAACAACATGATCGACCAGAACCTCGACGGGTGCGAGTTCGTGGTCGCCAATACCGACGCGCAGGCGCTGGCGCAGTCGCGCGCGCATGCCAAGATCCAGATGGGCGCACGCGTGACCGAAGGTCTGGGTGCAGGGGCCCGCCCCGCCGTGGGTGCCTCGGCCGCCGAGGAGTCGATCGAGGAGATCGTCGATCACCTTGCCGGCGCGCACATGTGTTTCATCACCGCCGGCATGGGCGGCGGTACCGGTACCGGCGCCGCCCCGATCATCGCGCAGGCAGCGCGCGAGCTGGGCGTGCTGACCGTCGGTGTCGTGACCAAGCCCTTCCAGTTCGAGGGCGTGAAGCGGATGCGCCAGGCCGATGAAGGCATCGAGCAGCTGCAAAGGGTTGTAGACACCCTCATAATCATTCCGAACCAGAACCTGTTCCGCCTCGCCAACGAGAAGACGACCTTTACCGAGGCGTTCTCGTTGGCCGACGACGTGCTGTACCAGGGCGTGAAGGGCGTGACCGACCTGATGGTGCGGCCGGGCCTCATCAACCTCGACTTCGCCGACGTCCGCGCGGTGATGAACGAGATGGGCAAGGCCATGATGGGCACCGGTGAGGCCGAGGGTGATAGCCGTGCCCTGCAGGCCGCCGAGAAGGCCATCGCCAACCCGCTGCTTGACGAGATCAGCCTGAAGGGCGCGCGCGGTGTCCTGATCAACGTGACGGGCGGCTACGACCTGACGCTGTTCGAGCTGGACGAAGCGGCCAACCGCATCCGCGAGGAAGTGGACCCTGAGGCGAACATCATCGTCGGCTCCACCCTCGACACCGGTATGGAAGGCAAGATGCGCGTCAGCGTCGTCGCCACCGGCATCGACGTGTCCGAGGCACGCTTGGAAGAGCCGCCGCTGCGCAGCTATGTTTCGGCCACGCCCGCACCGCGCGCCGCCGCCGAGCCGGCGCAAACCTACGAGCCCGAGCCGCAGCCCGAGCCCGAGGGTGAGGCAGAGCCGATGATGCTGTCCGACCCGCAGCCCGAGCCGTCGCTCTTCGCGAGCTTTGACGCAGGCCACGAGGATGATCTGCAGGACGAGGACGATGTGCCGGCTCCGGCTTATCGCCCCGCTCCGCGCGCAGCCGAGGCCGCACGGTTCGATCCGCGCGCCTACGCAGAAGAGCCTGCGGATGAGCAGCCTGCGGAAACCGCCTATGTCGCGCCCAAGCCGACCCCGGCGGGCAAACCGACCCCCGAGGCCCTCGCGCGCCTGCGTGCCGCGATCCAGAAGGACGTGCCGCGTTCCACCGCTCCTGTGCAGGAACCCCACCAGGGTGAGGCGCAGCACAAGTCGCGCTTCGGGATCAATTCCCTGATCAACCGTATGACCGGGCACGCCGAAGAGGCCCAGCCACAGCCCGAGCGTCGTCAGCCGACGATGTCGGCACAGGCCGCGCCGCGCCCCGCGGCGGTGCCGCCGGCCGCTGTCGATGACGGCGTTGTCGACCCCGAGCAGGAGCGCATCGAAATCCCTGCCTTCCTGCGGCGCCAGGCAAATTGAACGCTTCACAAAGCGGCATGAAGGGCTGGCTTGGCGCCAGCCCTTTTTCATTTAAATTCATGCACTTAATGTGTTGTCACCCAGTGATCGGCAAGAGTCTGCCGATGTGTCATGGCTTTGTTGCAAGGAGTCATAAAGGTTGAATTGTGGCTTGCGAGGGGCCTCTGTATGCCCACATTCAGCGCTGCTTGTCCAAAGCTATGCAGCGCGAAACGTCGCCGGATGTTGAACCGGCGCGGGCAACAGAGCGGATCGTCGGAGCCAGTCATGCAGGCCACACTCAGACAAGCGGTGCAGTTTTCCGGCGTGGGTCTCCACACCGGTCGGCTTGTCCGTATGATCGTCCGGCCGCAGGCGGCGAACATGGGCCTCTGGTTCGCCCGTACCGATCGCCCCGACGCTCCGCTTATTCCGGCTCGTTACGACGCCGTGCCGATGAGCCGCCTGTGCACCAAGCTTGTCGGGGAAGACGGCAGCGAGGTCTCGACCGTCGAGCACCTGATGGCCGCGCTTGCAGGCTGCGGCATTCACAATGCCCTGGTCGAGGTCGATGGCCCCGAAATTCCCATTCTCGATGGATCCGCCGCACCTTTCGTCCGGGCGTTTCTGGCCGCCGGCATCCAACGCCAGAGCGCGCCGATCCATGCGATCGAAATCCTGAAGACCGTCACGGTGACCGAGGGACAGGCGCGCGCCACCCTGGCGCCCGCCGAGGGTCTGATCATGGAGTTCGACATCGACTTCGCCGATGCAGCGATCGGTCGTCAGCGCCGGGTGGCGAACCTTGCGAACGGCCGGTTCGTGCGCGAGCTGTGCGACAGCCGCACATTCTGCCGCAAGGCCGACGTGGACGCGATGCACGCCGCGGGTCTCGCCCTTGGCGGCACTTACGAAAACGCCGTCGTGGTCGATGGCGATACCGTGCTCAGCCCTGGCGGCCTGCGCCATGACGATGAAGCCGTGCGTCACAAGATGCTTGACGCGCTTGGCGATCTAGCACTCGCAGGCGCCCCTGTTCTGGGTCGCTACACCGGTGTCCGCGCCGGCCATATGCTGACCAACCAGCTGCTGCGCGTGCTGTATTCCACTGCGGGCGCATGGCGCTTCGTGGAATGCACGCCCGAACAGGCCGCCCGTCTGCCCGGAATGGGCGTGACCGGTGCCGACCTGTTGCATGTGGCTTGAGCACGACGCGCCGCCACTCTCCGTGGGTCATGGCATTTCAGGCGTTTTGCCCTCAGAAAGAATGTGCTAGGACCTCGGATATGCCCGGTGGCCCGGCCGCCGGACCAAGGGGAAGAACAGGGTTTTCGAGCATGCAGCGGAACGCGGACGGCAGGATCCGGAAACTGGGCCTTGGCACGGGCCTCTGCCTGGTCATGGCGCTTTCTGCCTGCGGCGGCGGTGGTGGCCTGTTCGGCGGCGGGGGCGGCAACGGCTTTTTCGCCAGCCGTAACGCACAGGTTCCGCTCGAAGAACAGGATGCCGCAACGATCTTCCAGCAAGCCGAGGCGCAGCTTGAGCGCGGCGATCCCGACGATGCCGCGGCCCTCTTCATCGAGGTTGAACGCCTGCATCCCTATTCGGAATGGGCCAGCCGCGCGCTGATCATGGCCGCCTTCTCATACCACGCCGATGAGGATTACGAGAACGCCCGCATCGCGGCGCAGCGCTACCTCGATTTCTACCCGGGCGAGGAAGACGCCGCCTACGCGCAATACCTTCTCGCGCTCAGCTATTATGACCAAATCGACCAGGTCGGCCGCGACCAGGGCATCACTTTCCAGGCCTTGCAGGCCCTGCGCCTCGTGATCGAGCGGTATCCCGACAGCGAATACACACAGGACGCGATCCTGCGCTTCGATCTCGCCTTCGACCATCTCGCCGGCAAGGAGATGGAGATCGGCCGCTATTACCTGCGCCGTCAGCATTACACCGCCGCTATCAACCGCTTCCGCGTGGTGGTCGAACAGTTCCAGACCACGACCCACACCCCCGAGGCGCTGATGCGCCTGGTCGAGGCGTATCTCGCCCTTGGGCTGACCGACGAAGCGCAGACAGCGGGCGCGATCCTTGGCTACAACTTCCAGGGCTCGCCTTTCTATGACGATGCGTTCCGTCAGCTCACCGGACAGGAGCTGACCCCAGAAGCACAGGGCGAGGGGTGGCTCCGCGACGTCTGGCAACAGACCGTGCGCGGAGAGTGGCTCTGATCGTCCGCCTGCCCTTGACGGGGCGTGGGCGCTAGGGGACACCACGCACGATGCTGCGTCACCTAGACATCCGGGACATGCTGATCATCGACCGGCTGGAGCTTGCCTTCCAGCCGGGCCTCAACGTGCTGACCGGCGAGACCGGGGCGGGCAAGTCGATCCTGCTCGACAGTCTCGGCTTCGTCCTTGGCTGGCGCGGCCGCGCCGACCTGGTCCGCACCGGCGCCGAGCAGGGCGAGGTGGTGGCCGAATTCGCGCTCGCCCCCGGCCACCCGGCCCGCGCCGTGCTGGAAGAGGCGGGGCTGCCCGCGGGCGACGAGCTGATCCTGCGCCGCGTGAACACACCCGAGGGACGCAAGACCGCCTGGGTCAACGACCGCCGCGCCAGCGGAGAGGTGTTGCGCGCGCTATCGGACACGCTGGTCGAGTTGCACGGCCAACAGGACGACCGCGGCCTGCTCGATCCGCGCCAGCACCGTGCGATGCTGGACGCTTTCGGCGGCCATGACACGCTACTGGCCGAGACGCGCGCCGCATGGTCCGCGCGCCGTGCCGCGCAGAAGACGCTCGGGGCCGCCGAGGCGCGCCTGGCCGAGATGCGCGCCGAGGAGGAGTACCTGCGCCACTCGGTGGCCGAGCTCGACACGCTCGACCCGCAGCCGGGCGAGGAGGAAACCCTCGACGCGCGCCGCCGCCTGATGCAGGCCGCCGAACGGATGCGCGGCGACGTCGCCCGCGCCGCTGCCGCCTTGGGGCTCGAGGGGGCCGAGGGCGCGATGGGCGACGCGCGCCGCTGGCTCGAGGGGGTGTCTGACAAGGCCGAAGGGGCCCTCGACGGGGCACTTGCGGCGCTGGAGCGCGCCGCGGTGGAATTGAACGAGGCGCAAGCGGGCGTGGAACGCTTCGCCGAGGCGTTGGCGTTCAACCCCGCCGAACTGGAAGAGACGGAAGAGCGCCTCTTCGCGCTCCGCGCGCTGGCCCGGAAACACGGCGTAGCGCCCGACGAGCTGGCGGGGCTGGCCGAGGACCTACGCACGAAGCTTGCTGCATTGGACGGTGGGGCGGGCGAGATCGCCGGGCTTTCGGCGGCAGCGATGGCCGCCGATCGTGCCTATGCCGACGCCTCGGCGCGCCTCGGGGCTGCACGGGTTGAGGCCGCCCGACGCCTCGACGCTGCGATGGCCTCCGAGCTTGCCCCCCTCAAGATGGAGCGCGCGGTCTTCACCACCGTGATCGCCGAGGGCACGCCCGGCCCCGAAGGGACCGAAAGCGTCACCTTCACGGTCGCCACCAACCCCGGCGCACCGCCCGGCCCCCTCAACCGCATCGCCTCGGGGGGGGAGCTGTCGCGGTTCCTGCTGGCGCTCAAGGTCTGTCTCACGGGCGACGACAGCGGTGTCACGATGATCTTCGACGAGATCGACCGCGGCGTGGGCGGCGCGACGGCGGATGCCGTGGGCCGCAGGCTCAAGGCGCTGGCCGAGGGTGGACAGGTGCTGGTGGTAACGCACTCGCCGCAGGTCGCGGCGCTGGGGGCGCATCACTGGCGCGTGGCCAAGCATGTCGAGGGCGAGATGACGCTGAGCCGCGTGGCCGCGCTCGACGCCGAGGCCCGCATCGACGAGGTCGCGCGGATGCTCTCGGGCGACACGATCACGGACGCGGCCCGTGCCGCGGCGCGCGCCCTTCTCGACGGCTGACGCTCCCGGCTGTCGCCGGGACCCGGCGCCTGCGGCGTGCCTCGGCCTTCGGCCTGCGTCACGACCGCGGTGGCACCGCCTTCCGCGGTGCGGTGGCGCGTCTTTCGACGGTCATGGGTGGACCTGAGCGTTGCTCCGAAATGGGGGCTCTGCCCCCGTCGGCTGCGCCGACTCCCCCGGAGTTGTATCTTCCAAGATGAAGCAGGGACGGCGGAATGGGGTCCACCCCGCACCCGGATCTCTCGGATTGGCGACCGGTGTGTCCGGAGCGGGGCTTCACCTTGGACGCCGAGTCACTCTCCAGCTATCGGCGCATGTCCATCTTCTCCGCCTGAGGTTAACGAGGCGTTATCGCCCGCCTCTTCATCTTGGAAAAAACAACTCCCGCCGGAGGCTCCCACCTTTGCAACGGCACAGCATCTGTCGCTTCGATGCACCCCCCCGTGCCACCGGCACCCAGCGTGCCAAGGAGTGGCCCCGCAGGGGCCCGACGCGGCGCGCCGCCGGGTCGGGGCCGAAGGCCCCGAAACCCGGGGTTGCTTCACGCAAACCTTTCAGCTTGGGCTGGAATTCGGGCGTATCGTGAACCCTTCGCACTTTCCTCAACCGCGCCCGTGCCTTACACCGGGTCAAGCCGGTGCGTGCCTGCCCCCGAGCAAGGCGCGGGCACCGGAACGTGGGAGGTTAGGACGTGGCCGGACCCGGGCGCGCCATCGTGCAGGAGCAGGTCGGCAGGGCCGTCGCCGCGTGTCGTGGCGGTTGGGAGGTGCTCCGCCGCAAAGGGCCGACGCAGGTCCAGTTCTGGCTCATCGCGCTTCTGATCGGCATTGCCGCGGGCTTCGCCGCGCTCATTTTCCGCAAGGGTATCAGCTGGTTGCAGGAAACGCTCTACGGCGTCGAGGACGTGCGCCTGATGCACAGCTTCGCCGAAAGCCTGCCCTGGTACCTGATCCTGCTGATCCCGGTCGCCGGCGGCCTCGTGGTCGGGCTTATCCTGCACTGGTTCACACCTGACGGCCGCGTCCGCTCGGTCGCCGACGTGATCGAGGGGGCGGCGCTGGCCGATGGCCGGGTCGAGCAGCGCGCGGGTCTCGCCTCGGCGCTGGCGTCGATGATCACGCTGGGCTCGGGCGGCTCCTCAGGGCGCGAGGGGCCGGTGGTGCACCTGGCCGCCGTCATCTCCAGCCGAGTTTCCGACTGGATCAAGGCCGACGGCATCACGGGGCGCGACCTGCTTGGCTGCGCCGTCGCCGCCGCCGTCTCGGCCAGCTTCAACGCCCCCATCGCGGGCGCGCTCTTCGCGCTCGAGGTCGTGCTGCGCCATTTCGCCGTCCATGCCTTCGCCCCCATCGTGATCGCCAGCGTGGCGGGCACCGTCATCAACCGGCTGGAATTCGGCGGCGTGACGGAGTTCACCCTGGGTGGCGACGGCATGCTGCAATTCTACGTCGAACTGCCCGCTTTCCTCATCTTGGGGCTCGTCTGCGGGCTCGTGGCCGTTGCCTTCATGCGCGCGACCTTCTGGGCCGAGGACCTGGGCAATGCCGCGCAGCGCGCAACCGGCCTGCCGCGCTGGCTGCGGCCGGCGGTCGCCGGGCTGATGCTGGGGGCCATGGCGATCTGGTTCCCGCATATCATCGGTGTCGGCTACGAGACGACCTCGGCCGCGCTGACCGGAGAGCTTCTCCTGTGGGAGGCGATCGTCTTCGCAATCCTCAAGGTCGCCGCCGCCGCCATCACCATCGGCGGGCGCATGGGGGGCGGTGTCTTCTCGCCGTCGTTGATGATCGGGGCGCTGACCGGTCTTGCCTTCGGCATCGTCGCCACCTCGATCTTCCCCGACCAGTCGGGCGAGGGCACGCTCTACGCGCTGGCCGGCATGGGCGCGGTCGCGGCCGCCGTTCTCGGCGCGCCGATCTCCACCACGCTGATCGTGTTCGAGCTGACGGGCGACTGGCAGACCGGCCTTGCCGTGATGGTCGCCGTGTCGATGTCGACTGCGCTGTCCTCGCGGCTGGTCGACCATTCCTTCTTCCTGACCCAACTGGAGCGGCGAAACATCCACCTGGCCGCCGGGCCACAGGCCTACCTGCTTGCCATGTTCCGCGTCGGCAAGGTCATGCGCCCGATGGATCACGAGAACGCCGCCCCGCAAGATCGGCTGCTGACCCTTGTGGAACAGGGCATCTACACCGACACAAACGCCACTCTGGAACGCGCCCTGCCGATCTTCGAGCGCACGGGCCTCGACTATGTTCCGGTGGTCCAGCTCGCTCCGGGCGACGGTCCCCCGGCACTCGAGGGCGCGCTGTTCCATGTCGATGCGCTCAAGGCCTACAACCGCGCGCTCGCCGCCACCGCTGCCGAAGAGCACAGCTGAGGCGACGCCTCAGAGCTGCTCGACCGTGACCCGGTCGGTGTAGAAGGCGATGTGATCCTTGATCTCGGCCACGCCCTCCAGCGGGTCCTCGTAGGACCAGGCCGCGTCGGGAATGTCACCGGCGGCACTCGACACGGTGTAATAGGTCGCCGTCCCCTTGTAGGGACACTTGGTCGAGCTGTCGGTCTTCTCGAGGAAGGCCATGCCGATATCTTCGCGCGGGAAGTAGATGACCGGCCGGCTGTCGCCCTCGCTCAGTTCCAGCGCATTGCCGCTTTCGCCGAGCACTGCGCCACCGGCGCGCACCACCCATTTGCCCGGAGCCTTTCGGATCTTGATGTGGTCAGCCATGGATGGTCCCTCCTTCCAGTTCGGCCCCTTCTTAGGGGGCGGGCCCCTTGGATGCCAAGGGGATGTGTCGGTTCGGTGTCAGATGGCCGCGCAGGCCTGCACCAGCCAGTCGCGCGTGTCCTCGGGCACCAGCGGCCCGATCTTCTCCAGCACCTCGGCGTGATAGGCGTTCAGCCAGTCCCGCTCCCAAGGGGCCAGCATCGCGAGCGCGATCAGCCGCCGGTCGATCGGCGCCCAGGTCAGGTTCTCGAAATGCAGCATGTCGCGATCGTCGCCGTCGGGCAGGGGCGGTGCCTTGGCCACCACGACAAGGTTCTCGATCCGGATGCCAAAGGCCCCCTCGCGGTAATACCCCGGCTCGTTCGACAGGATCATGCCGGGCTCCAGCGGCAGCGTCGAGACGCGGGAAATGCGCTGCGGCCCCTCGTGCACGCCCAGGTAGACGCCCACGCCATGCCCCGTTCCATGGTCGAAATCCCGCCCCGCCGCCCAGAGCGGTGCGCGCGCCAGCGCGTCCAGATGCGCGCCTGCCACCCCCTTGGGGAACCGCGCGCGGTGAATGGCGATCATGCCCTGCAGGACTTGCGTGAAGGCGCCCTTCACGTCGTCGCCCATCTCGCCCACCGCCAGCGTGCGGGTGATGTCGGTCGTCCCGTCCTCGTATTGCCCGCCCGAGTCGATCAGGAAGACCTCGCCCGGCCGGATGGGGGCATTGCTCTCCTCGGTCACGCGGTAATGGGGCAGGGCGGCATGCGCGCCGGCGCCCGCGATGGTGTCGAAGCTGATCTCCTTCAACGCGCCCGTGTCGCGGCGGAACCCCTCCAACGCGCGGGCCGCGTCGATCTCGGTCAGCTCCCCCTTCGGCGCCTCGCCGTCGAACCAATGCAGGAAGCGCGCCATCACCGCCCCGTCGCGCAGATGCGCCTCGGTGGTCGCCGCGATCTCGGCGGGGTGCTTGCGCGCCTTGGGCATCAGGCAGGGGTCGCGCCCCTCGACCACCTCGGCCCCGGCCTCGACCAGCAGCGCCTTCGCCGCCGCAGGCGCCGAGCTGTCATCGACCCGCACACGGCCCCGCTCGCCCGCCAGAACGGTGGCCAGCGTACCCGGCTCCTGCACCGTCACCGCGTCCGGCAGGGCCACGCCCGCCAGCTTCTCGCGTTCCACGAACAAATCCAGCGCCCCGTCCCGCCGCATCAGCCCCATCGCCTGCATCAAGGGCGTATGCGCCACGTCGCCGCCGCGCAGGTTCAACAGCCAGCAAAGGCTGTCGGGTTGCGTGATCAGCGCCGCATCCTCACCCGCACGGGCCAGGTCATCGGCGACCAGCGCCAGTTTCTCCGCAGCACTCCGCCCGGCATAGGCGTCAGGCCAGGCGGTAGCGGGCGCCATCGGCGGTTCGGGCCGGTCGACCCAGATCGCATCGACAAGGTTGCTGACCGGCCTCAGCGCGATCTGCCGCTTGGCAAGCGTCCCCTCCAGCCGCGCCACCTCGGCCGCCGTGTGCAGCCACGGGTCATAGCCGACCACGCCGCCCTTCGGCAGCTGCCGGGTCAGCCAATCCTCGAGCTTCGTCTCGGGCCAGGGCACCGGCGTGAAGGCCGCCGGATCGGTCTGCGCCTTTACCTGCACCCGGTAGCGCCCGTCGATGAAGACGCCCGCCACATCCCCCAGCACCGCGGCGAACCCCGCCGAGCCTGTGAAGCCCGTGAGCCAGGCCAGACGCTCGTCCGAGGGCGCCACGTATTCCCCCTGGAACCGGTCCGCACGCGGCACGAGAAATCCGTCGAGCCCGGCCTTGGCCATCTCTGCGCGCAGGGCCGCCAGGCGTGGGGGCCCGTCCTGGGGCCGTGTCTTCACCTCGAAGTTCTGGAACACCGGCCCCTCCTTCATCTTTCCAAAAATACGCACATGCACCGCCCGTCACCAGGCCACCGGCCAGGAGCAGCAACACGACATCGGCCACATGCCACGGAAAACGCGCGTTTTCCGCCGGGTCGCCGCGCAAGCGGCGAAACAGCCCGTCAACTCGCGCGCTTCATCCCCATGACGCGCGCCCGCGCCCGCGGGTCACTGTCGAAC
Source organism: uncultured Roseicyclus sp. (assembly GCA_964629305.1). Lineage (GTDB taxonomy): Bacteria > Pseudomonadota > Alphaproteobacteria > Rhodobacterales > Rhodobacteraceae > Roseicyclus. The sequence continues at coordinate 5,264 of CAZVQL010000012.1, read as the reverse complement.
AGGCCTGCAAGCTGCTCGGTGATCGCGCCCGCCAGCTGCTCGGCATCGGTGATCGTCACCGCGCGCTGGTAGTAGCGCGTCACGTCATGGCCGATGCCGATCGCCAGCAACTCGACCGCGCGGCGCTTCTCGACCATGGCGATCACGTCGCGCAGATGCTTCTCCAGGTAATTCGCCGGGTTCACGCTCAGCGTGCTGTCGTCCACCGGCGCGCCGTCCGAGATCACCATCAGGATCTTGCGCGCCTCGGGCCGGCCCACCATCCGCCGATGCGCCCATTCCAGCGCCTCGCCGTCGATGTTCTCCTTCAACAGGCCCTCTTTCATCATCAGGCCAAGGTTGTCGCGCACCCGCCGCCAAGGCGCATCGGCCGACTTGTAGACGATGTGGCGCAGATCGTTCAGCCGCCCCGGCTGCTGCGGGCGGCCTTGCGCAAGCCACTCCTCGCGCGCCTTGCCGCCTTTCCAGGCCCGCGTCGTGAAGCCCAGGATCTCGACCTTCACGCCGCAGCGCTCCAGCGTGCGGGCCAGCACGTCGGCGCAGATCGCGGCGATGGAAATCGGCCGGCCCCGCATCGAGCCGGAATTGTCCAGAAGCAGCGTCACCACCGTGTCGCGGAACTCCATGTCCTTCTCTACCTTGAAACTCAGCGGTGTCGTCGGGTTGGCCACGACCCGCGCAAGCCGCCCGGCATCGAGGATGCCTTCCTCGCGGTCGAACTCCCAGCTGCGGTTCTGCTGCGCCTGCAGACGGCGCTGCAACTTGTTGGCCAGACGGCTCACCGCGCCCTTCAAGGGCTCCAACTGCTGGTCGAGATAGGCACGCAGGCGCTCCAGCTCCTGCGCCTCGGCCAGCTCCTCGGCCGGGACCTCCTCGTCGTGCTCGGTGGTGAAGACGGTATAGCCCGGGTCCGCATCGGAATGAGGTGCCGGCGGCGGCGGCTCCAGCGGGGCTTCGCCCTCGGGCATCTCCTGCTCTTCGGCCTCTTCCATCTCGCCCTGGTCGTCCATCTGGACCTGGGCCTGGGACTGGTCCTGCTGCTCGTCCTGGCTGCGCTCGGGGTTGGCCTCGGCCTCCTCCTCCTGGCTGTCGTCCTCGCCGGTCGAGTCGGGCTGCTCTTCCTGCTCTTCGCTGGCCTCGTCCTCGCCCTCGTCGTCCATCTCGTCGGGGTCTTCGCCCAGCTGGTCGCCATAGCCGAGGTCGTTGATCATCTGCCGCGCGAAGCGGGCAAAGGCGGACTGGTCGCGCAGCACCTCGTCGAGGTTGTCGAGCGTGTCGCCGCACCGATCCTCGATGAACCCGCGCCACAGCTCCATCACGTTCGCGGCCTCGGGCGGCAGTTCGCGGCCCGTCGCCAGGTGCCGGATCAGGTAGCCCGCGGCGGTGGCCAGCGGCGCGTCCGAGGGCTCGCGCACCTCGCCATAGCCCTTGCGCCGCGCCTCGTGGCCGATCTTGGCGTCGATGTTGCCGGCAGTGCCCGGCATGTCACGCGCGCCGATCGCCTCGCAGCGGGCGGTTTCCATCGCCTCCATCAGGTCGCGCGCCATGGCGCCGGGCGGCGCGTAGCGCGCGGCGGTCCCCAGGTCGTGGTAGCGGTGGCGCAGCGCCAGCGCGTCGGCCGTGCCGCGCGCCAGCAGCACCTCCTCGCGGGTCATCCGGCGGCTCACCTGCGGCAGGCGCAGGCTGTCGCCCGACAGGCCCGGCGGGTCGACGGAATAGGTGACGCCCAGGTCCGGGTCGTCGGCCAGGACGCGGGTCGCCTCGGCCAGTGCCTTCTTGAAGGGATCGGCCGGGTTGTCGGTGGGGTGCTTCGCCATGGGGCGGAATGTGGCCCGAACCCCGGGGGAGGGCAAGGGGGCGCGATGCGTGCCGCACGCGAACCGTTAAAGCCCGAACCGCGCCGCGCAGTCGTGGACGGCCAGCATCAGCACGCGCCCCTCGTCGGCGAGGTAGGGCGTGCCCTCGCCCGAGAGGCGCGGGAAGAAATGCGTCGAGGCGACGCTTTCGGAATGGCTGTTCCAGGCTTCCGCCTGCGCCCGGATCTCGCCCAGCCGCGCGGCACCCCCCGCCTCGGTCAGCAGCGCGCCGGGCAGCGTGCCAAGCGGCAGCCCCTCGGGCGTGCCGGTCATCTCGCTCGCCTGCACGTAGGCCAGCCCGAAGGCCGTCATCACCGCGGCGCAATGGAAAGCGATGGCATCCCGCCCCGCTGCCTCCTCCGGCCAGTCGAGGGGCGTCACCGCCGCCGCGGCGGGCAGGGCGGCGGCCCAAAGCCAGAGCGCGGCGCAGATCGGCGCAAGGCGCATCGCGTGGTCCTTCCCGTTGATCCCCGCGCCGAGAGTAACAAACCCGTACCCTCCGGCAAAGCCGCCCCGTCGGTCCATACGATGGAAACACACCGTTGCAGAATGCGTGCAGGTCAGCCGCCGCCAAGCGCGCTGCGCAACTCCGAACAGGCTGAAAGCGTCTCGTCCAGCCCGTCGTCCATCACGCTGCCCGACGCGGCCTCGTTGGCGACCATACGGTCGAGGTATAGCTCGGCCGCGGCGGCGATCATCGGGGCGATCTCTTCCATCGCCGTTGCCGCCTCTGCGCCGGTTTCCGTCTCGCGCAGAAGGCCCGCGGCGACGGCAAGGTCCACTTCGCCCTCCAGCGCCGCGGCGCCCACCTCGGTGTCCTCACCCACCAGCAGACGGAAGGCCCGGAAGAGCCCCGCGCAGCGCAGAAGGACCGCCGCCTCGCCGGCCGGTGCAAGCACCTCGTCCATCGCATCGGCAAAGCCCGCGGGCTGCGCCGCGGCAGGGCCGGCCAGCGCGATCAGCATGGCCGCAACCAGCCTCACGCCAGGAACCAGCCCGGCTCGGCGTTTCCGCCGCATAGCAGCACACAGACCCGCTCGCCCGGTTCGGGCACATAGGCCCCCGAGGTGAGCGCGGCGAGTGCCACCGCCGCGCCCGGTTCGCCCACCAGCCGCGTGCCGTCCCAAAGCCTGCGCGCGGCGTCGAAGACGGCGGCGTCATCGACCAGAACGGCCTCGTCCACGAACTCGCGGATCACCTCCCAGGACATCACGCCCAACCGCGGCCCGCCCAGCGAACTGGCCGCAATACCGGAGGGGCTGGCGCTGAACTCCGGGCCCTCGCGCAAGCTGCGCTCGAGCGTGTTGGTGTCATGCGTCTCGACCGAGACGACGCGGGCGCGGTCGCGGAACCACGCCGCCACGCCGCCGATCAGCCCACCACCGCCGGTGGAGACGAGGATCGTGTCGAGGCCGCCCATCTGCGCCTCGATCTCTCGCGCCACGGTCCCCTGGCCCGCGAGCGTCGGGAACGTGTCGTAGGGATGGACCGAGAGCGCGCCGGTTTCCTCGGCGTGGGCCGCATAGGCCGCCATGCAATCCGCGACCGAGCCTTCGGTCAGGATCACCTCGGCCCCGAAGGCGCGCATCCGGGCGAGTTTCTCTTCCTTTGCGATCAGCTTAGGCACGAAGATTTTCGAGATATGCCCCAGCGCACTCGCCGCATGGGCCACCGCCGCGCCGTGGTTCCCGCCCGAGGCCGCGACGACGCCCGCCGCGGGCACATCCGCCGACAGCATGGTGTTGAAGGCGCCGCGCACCTTGAAGCTGCCGGTCACCTGGGTGTGTTCCAGCTTCAGCGTGACGGGCTGCGGCAGGCCAAGGGCCGCGCCCTCGACGGCCAGGATGGGCGTGTGCCGCACGCGACCCGCGATGCGGGCGGCGGCGGCGTCGATGTCGGCGGGGGTCGGGTATGTCATGGCGGCGACAGTGTCCTTCGCCGGGGCGGAGGTCAACGGGCGGCTTCAGGGCGTCAGAACCGCCTCGCGGCACTGGTCGATGTGCGCACGCGCGCGCCTCAACGCGTCAAGATCGCCATACGCCATGGCATGTTGAAGCAGCGCGACTTGCGCTGCCCGCGCGGCACTGCGTTGCCGGGCGAGGTCTTCGCCGCGGTCCGCCTCGGGAAAGCTGGCGACGATGGCCTCCATGCTGGCCAGATGGGCGGCGGTCACCGTCTCACGGTCGTTCCACGTATGAACGCTGATATGTGCCGCCACGCGCCCGGCGCAGTCGTTGAAGAAGCGCAGGGTTTCGTTTGGGGTGTCATTGCCACCGCTCGCCTGCCCCCCGAACAGCACGAGGGTCAAGGAACCAGCAAGAGCAATCGAACGCACCATGGCAATCAAGCTAGCAGGCATTTGCCCTTTAGTCAGCCCAGCCGCGCGCACCAGTCGGGCCGCGGCCCCCCATTGTAGGGCAGGGCCAGCCCCTCGGCGATCAGCGTCGCGCCCACGTCGCGGCCGTCGAGGCTGAGGCGCACGAGCCTGCGGTCGTAGCGATCCCGGCCGCCCAGTTGCGCATCCACGGACCCCGCCTCACGCACCAGCCCACGCAGCCGCGTGGTGGCCGCGCGGGCGACCTGCGCCTCGGCGGCGCAACGTGGTTCAAAGGATTCGGGCGTGTCGTATCCGGTCAGCCGCGCACGAAAGCGGCCCTCGCCGGGGCAGGTCATGTCGACCGTGTCACCGTCCACGACGTTCACGACGCGACAAGCAGGCGCTGTCGAGGCCACGGGGACCGAAGGCACGGACGGGACGCAGGCCACGGCGACCAATCCGCCGATGGCGACAAGCGTCAGGAGGGAGGGGAGGGGCAAGCGGCGCATGGCCGCTTGTTAACCATTTGTTCACGGTTTGTGTAGGGGAGACCGGCCGACCGGTTCCCCCAAAGGCCGTCGTCAGCCGATGCTCATGCTCGCGGCACTTTCCGGCAATTCCTCGTCGAAGCAGCGCTGGTAGAACTCGGCGACGGTCTGCCGCTCCAGCTCGTCGCACTTGTTGAGGAAAGACAACCGGAATGCATAGCCCACGTCGCGGAAGATCTCGGCGTTCTGCGCCCAGGTGATGACGGTGCGGGGCGACATGACGGTGGACAGCTCGCCGTTCATGAAGGCCGTGCGCGTCAGGTCGGCGACGGTGACCATCTGGCCCACCGTCTTGCGGCCCTTCTCGGTGTTGTAATGCGGGTTCTTGGCCAGCACGATCGCGGCCTCCGCATCATGGCGCAGGTAGTTCAGCGTGGCGACAAGCGACCAGCGGTCCATCTGCGCCTGGTTGATCTGCTGCACGCCGTGGTAAAGGCCGGTCGTGTCGCCCAGGCCCACGGTGTTCGCGGTGGCGAACAGGCGGAAATACTTGTGCGGCGTGATGATCTCGTTCTGGTCGAGAAGCGTCAGCTTGCCGTCATG
>CAZVQL010000011.1:22937-27213 GCA_964629305.1 uncultured Roseicyclus sp. | reverse complement strand
GAACACTGGTATCACTTGCGTCTCCTTGATGTGGACCTGCCGGGGAAGCATCTGCTCCGCATGAATGGGCAGTCACGTCCTGCTCGGAACGTCCCTGAGAGCGAAGCGCCAGCTGCCTCTGTGACGCTGAGTGAGGCCGTGTCGATCTACCTCCGTCTGAAAGGCAAGGATCGTCCCGTCACGTTCCGTCGCGCTGCCGAGCGGAGTTGTGGATACGTGATCGACGCCTGTGGTTACAAGGACCTCACCGCGTACACCAGAGCCGATGCGAACAGCTTCCGAGACGCTCTGATCGGGAAGGGACTGGCAGGGAGCAGCATGACCCGTGTCTTCGGCACCGTGCGGTCTGTCTTCAACTTTGCGGCGGCAGAAATCGGCATCACGGCGAACAACCCGTTCGCGGGTGTCTACTACGACAGGAAGGCCGGGGTGGAGGACCGGCACCGCAACGTCCTGCCGCAACTCGAGCATGCCGTTCGCGGATACGGGGCAATAAACCTTACCGTGAACCCCTACTGGTTCGGCGACGCAGCGGAGGACTGCGTTGCTCTGCTTACGTCTCTTGGATATCGGCCCGTGCCGCGTGAATTACAGAATATGCCGACGACTACAGCAGTTGTTGACCTGTCGCGCGACGAGGAGGAAATCTTTGCCGGGTTTGACCGTTCAACCCGAAAAGCGGTGCGAAGAGCGGAGCAGCTTGGCGTGAAAATCATGCCGGTTACGACCATCGAACAGGCCCGCGAGATTTCCGAAATCATGGTGAGCATGGCCGCTCATCGGGGCATGACCATCGACAATCAGTATGACTTGGTAAACCATTTTCTCTTCCTTCAGGATCATCCAATGGCCGGGGTCATGCTGCGGTCCGAGTACGAAGGCCAGACTCTCGGAGGCATACTCGCCTACAGGGAGGGTGCCCGAGCGGGGCCCCACATGATGGCGAGCGATCACACCGCGCGCAGCAACATCCCACGCAACCAGGGCATCATGTGGGAACTGATGCGCGGGATGCGCGACCTCGGCTGCACCGAGTTTGACATGATCGGATACCCCGACGATCGATATGACACGCCGGAGGACGCGAAGCGGCGCGGCGCGTTCAAGGCGGGCTTCAATCCGTTGACACAGCGCGTGCCACCATTGATGGTGAAGCCTCTGCGTCCTGTCGCCAACGCGATCGCTCTACGACTGCGCGCAATTGTTCGCGAGGCCCGCAAACCGCGGGTCCACAAGTTTGGCCGGACATAGTCGCCACCCAGCAAAAGGGGGGCCGCGCCGTTCACCTGAGGAAAGTGTCAGCACCGCAGCACGAAGTGTCAGCCGTCGACAGCGGAGAATTTGCTGAGCCAAGAGCGGTCCAAAGCAGGCTGTACTGTAGCGCAAGTTGCGCCGCGGCCTGTACTCTCTGTTCCCGGGCCCGAGTCAATGAACGGTCGGCGTCGATCACATCTTGAAGTGTGAATAGACCCGAACCGCGCTGCGCCGACCTCAGAAGCGATGCGCGCTCAGATTGCAATCGCTCCGCACGCTGCGCGGCGGAAAGGCGTTCGGACGCATGAACGATACCCGATATCGCCAGTTCGACCTCGTTCAATGCCGTGACCACAGTGCTCCGCCACGCATGGAAGGCCTGTTCGACGCGCGCAGCAGCAGCATCCTCCTCGGCGGCGAGCGAAGGCTGGGAGAAGACGGGGATAGAAAGGCCGAGCGTCGAGCCACGAACGGTGTCGCTGCCGGGCGCAGTGGCGCGGATCTGGCCGCTGAGCGAGAGGCTTGGGAACCGGTCGGCGCGGGCGCCGCCCAGGGCGGCAAGCGCGGCCTCATAGGCGAACTCGGCCTCGCGCACGTCGGGTCGGTTGCGTAGCAGATCGGAGGGTACGCCGATTTCGTCGATGCCCACGGGGATGGGCTGTGGCCCGGAGCGCTCAAGTTCGGCGAACGTGTCCGGCGGCACGACCCCAACGAGGCTTGCGAGATCGCGTTCCGCCGACACGATGGCGGTTCGGATCGTGGGCAGGCCAGCCTGGACCTCGGCGACGAAGGCGCGCGCCTCGAGGATCTCGACCTCTGTCCCCGAAGCGAGTTCGGCCTGTTCCTGCGCGATTTCCAGCGATTGCCGCGCAAGGGCAAGTTCTGCCTCTCGCACGCCGAGGAGCGCCTGCGCCGAGCGCAATGCGACGTAACTCACCGCGATATCGCCGACCAAGGCGCGTTGGGTGTCAAGGAATGCCTGCCGTTCCGCGTTCAGCTGCGCCTCGGCCTCGGCCACGTCTGCCGCGCGCCGTCCGAATGGCAGGAAGTCGAGGGCAAACACGAGAGAACGTGTCGTCGCGCCGGTGGAGTTACGCGCGGCCGAAACGTTGCCGTTTCCATCGAGACGCAGGCCGGCGGCCCGCGCACTGTGCTGGGCGGCCGTAAGCCGCGCGCCTGCCTCGAGGATGTCCGGGCTTTCCGCGAGCGCCCTTTCGACGACGGCATTGAGTGAGGCATCGTGGTACCGATACCACCACATTGCGGCCGGTTCCGCCGCCGATGCCGAGAGGCCCGTCGAATAGGTGTCGGATAGCGGAATTCCGAGATGCTGCCGTTCCGGGAGCGGCGCGCAGGCCGACAAGCCCGCAGCAAGCGCCACGGGCGGAACTACCCGCCAAAGAGCAGCTATAATGCGACCTCTGGGGTGCATGTGCCTACTCCAATCCTGCCTCTTGCGGCGCTCTATCGACGCCACTAATTTTTTTCACTATGGACGAGAGTCCGCGAAAAGTCAGGGGTATCGCCTGCGAGTTTGAAAAGCTTTCGTAAGACTGTTGCCCGCCCGCACGGAGTTGAAATGGTCACCGGGCCGCGCGGGACGATTTCATCGTTCGTTGGCCCCGTTCGATGCGGATGAAAGCGCGGGTGCAGCATTTCGTTGTGTCTTTTGCCCCCTCCGACTAATCTCCATGAGTCCGTGGGGCACATCATTAGAGGCTTCCGGCTGGGAAGAAGATGCCAGGATTGTTAAATAACCGGTATTGATCGGCTCGAGCGGCGCAAGGAATTATCCGACAAAGCGATGACGCTATGAATGATCCCGAATGTCACGCGGACGAAGAAGACGGCCATCTGGACGGCGGGCATGCCGAAGTCCAGGGTAATCGGCCCTCAGGGTCCGTGGAGCCCGGCGCACGCCAATTCGGCCCCACTGGCCCGGTAGCAAGGGCGCGGACAGCGCATTCCGACCGCCAGCCGCGGAAGCCGACTGGGGCAATCGGCGCCGTCCTCGCACGGCGCGCTCCTTCCGGCAGCTCAGGCCCTGCACCCGAACCGAACGGACAGGAGGGTGCAGAGAATGCCCTGCCGACCCGGCCTCTGGGGGGGCGGGCGACGGCGGAAAAAAGAGATGCCACGGTCGAGATTTGGGCGCCGCCCCGAGACCGGCCGCAAACGCGAAGTGAGGACCAAGGACGGGATGAGTATTCGAAGTGCCATTCCGATTGCCCGCCCGAGCAGAAGTCCGAGGCCGGGCGGACCGCATCGTTCCAATCCAACCGGCGAAACGGTTTTGGGGCAGGCGATGCGTCTGAGAATGTGCTTCCGGTCTTCGTCCGTAGTGCACGTGGTCTTGCGCCGCAATCCGCGGTGGAAATGGCCAAAGGAAGCGTCAAGGCGGCCGACCATGACACGGTAGCTGTCGGGCAGCCGCCGGAGCCTTGCGCCGATCGCGCGGGATCGCCTGTTTACGACCTGCGACCGGCTGCGGAAATTCGCGGCAGCGCTGGCGACGCCGGAGAAGCGGACCAGGCAATCGCCGCGCCTGCTTGGGCCGGTGTCAGGCTCGACGAGAACGCCGTGCGCAGGATAGTCGCCGGTGTGGTCCTCGCCCAGCTCCGTGGCGTCAACGGAGTGCTTTTCTCCCCCAATCTTCGAAAGATGGTCCACCGGGAGATCCGTCAGATGCTCGGCACGGACAAACTGGACTGACCTGCGAAACAGATTGACCGGGGCCTCGGACCGACTGCATTCGCCACTCGAGCAGGGCGCTCTATCAGTACAGTGTTTTGCAAAGTCCGGGTGTGAATCCCGTAGGTAGAATGGAGAGCGAGCCCATCCTGAAAAAGGAGCCCTGCATCCTCGCAGTGATCAAGATCGGCAAATGCCGCCGTTTCGTAGATGCCCGAGACGACTTCCGCATCCTTGCGCTTTTCCCGCAGCAAGATGCGCTTCACATGGCCCATTATGCCCATCATGCCCGTGACAACGCTGAGCCCGCCCATCGCTTGCATCGTGCCGA
>CAZVQL010000011.1:9609-22927 GCA_964629305.1 uncultured Roseicyclus sp. | reverse complement strand
GCATCAAGATATAGGAATTGGACGCCCTCTGGGGGCACCAATGCCGTCCGCCGACCGCCTCCGGGTCGGTTGAGCGCAGCGGGCCATGGCGTTTCTCCGTTGCCCCGGGAAGCCATCGCAAGCGGTCGGCGAATGCCCGTGATATACAGAGAGATGTAAACGCAGCGCGGCATGTGGGCCACGTTTCTCCGGCATGAACCCATGACAGCTTGAAACTACGGCGGTTTCGGGCGACAGGATTCCGACCGGGGCACAAGATTGGCAGGACGGAAACCATGCGGATTGCAATGATCGGAACAGGGTATGTTGGCCTGGTCTCCGGGGTGTGTTTTTCGGATTTCGGACATGACGTCGTTTGCGTGGACAAGGATCCGCGCAAGATCGAGATGCTGACCGCAGGTCAGGTCCCGATCTACGAGCCGGGTCTCGATGCGCTGATGGCGCGCAACGTCGAGGCGGGCCGGCTGTCGTTCACGACGGACCTGGCCACGGCCGTGGCCGGTGCGGATGCGGTGTTCATCGCGGTGGGCACGCCCACGCGCCGGGGCGACGGGCATGCGGACCTGACCTACGTGATGGCCGCCGCCGAGGAGGTGGGCCGCGCCCTGACGGGCTACGCGGTGATCGTGACGAAATCGACCGTGCCGGTTGGCACGAACCGGAAGGTGAAGCAGGCGGTGGCCGGGGCCAACCCCGCGGCCGAGTTCGACGTGGCCTCGAACCCCGAGTTCCTGCGCGAAGGCGCTGCGATCGACGATTTCATGAAGCCCGACCGCGTGGTCGTGGGCGTTCAGACCGAGCGCGCGGCCGAGGTGATGGCGGAGATCTACCGCCCGCTCTACCTGCGCGATTTCCCGATCGTGACGACGGACCTCGAGTCGGCCGAGATGATCAAGTACGCGGCGAACGCGTTCCTTGCGACGAAGATCACCTTCATCAACGAGATCGCCGCGCTCTGCGAGCGGGTAGGGGCGGACGTCAAGGAAGTCTCTAAGGGGATCGGTCTCGATGGCCGGATCGGCAACAAGTTCCTCCATGCGGGCCCGGGCTATGGCGGCTCGTGCTTCCCCAAGGACACCAGCGCGCTTGCGCGGATCGGCCAGGAGCACGCGGTGCCGCAGTCGATCGTCGAGACGGTGATCCGTGTGAATGACGTGGTGAAGCACCGGATGATCGAGAAGCTGCGCGATCTGTGCGACGGGACGTTCAACGGCAAGACGGTCGCGGTCCTCGGTGTGACGTTCAAGCCGAACACGGACGACATGCGCGACGCGCCCTCGCTGACGATCGTGCCCGCACTTGTGGGGGGCGGTGCGAAGGTGCGCGTGGTCGACCCGCAGGGCCGGCGCGAGGGGGAGGCGTTGCTGCCGGGGGTGTCCTGGCTCGAGGACCCCTACAAGGCGGTGCAGAACGCGGACCTCGTGGTGCTGCTGACCGAGTGGAACGAGTTCCGGGCGCTGGACCTGGCGAAGCTTGCCAAGAAGATGGCGAGCCCGCGGATGGCCGACCTGAGGAACGTCTACAGCCCCCGCGACGCGAAGCGCGCGGGCTTCGAGGTCTACGACAGCGTCGGTCGCGCACCTGCCGCCAAAAAGACGCGGGCCTAGGCCGCGCGCGGGGGGGCGGTGGCAAGCTCCGCCAGCACCTCGGCATAGTCAGGATCTTCCGCCGCAAGGTGTAGCGTTGCCCGCAACATGCCCGCTTTCGAGCCGCAATCGAAGCGCATCCCCGAGAAGCGGAACCCGGCCAGGCCGCTACTGGCGGCGCCGCGCGCGATGGCATCGGTGAGCTGGATCTCGCCGCCTGCGCCGGGGGCCTGTGTCGCCAGCGCCTCGAAGATCGACGCGTCGAGCACGTAGCGCCCGACCACCGCCTCGCGCGAGGGTGCATGTTCGGGCGCGGGCTTTTCCACCATGCCGCTTGCGCGGGTGATCCGCCCCTCGGTCCGGGCCCCGTCGAGGATGCCGTATTTCGACACTTCCTCCCCTGGCACGGTCATCGTCGCCACCATGTGGCCCGCGCCCGTGTCGCCGTAGGCCGCGACCATCTCGGGCAGGCACTGCGTGCCAAGGATCAGGTCATCGGGCAGGATCACGGCCACCGGTCCGGGCAGGACGTGATCGCGCGCGCACAGCACCGCGTGGCCAAGGCCAAGTGGCTCGTCCTGCATGGTGAAGACGGCGTCATCGGCGCGCGGGCAAAGCGCAGCCTCGCGCAGGGCATCGGCGAGATCCGCCTTGCCCTTCTCGCGCAGGCTGGCGCGCAGTGTGGCGTCATCCATGACATACCGCTCGATCGCGGCTTTTGAGGGATGGCTGACAAAGACCATACGCTCGATCCCCGCCGCCTGCGCCTCGTCGATCGCGTACTGGATCAGGGGCGTATCGATCACCGGAAGCAGTTCCTTCGGCGTCGCCTTTGTGGCTGGCAGAAAGCGCGTGCCAAGGCCGGCAACGGGAAAGATCGCGGTGCGGACGGGGGTGGACATGAAGGGCCTCCTGTTGGGGTTCTTTGTGTTGCGCTGCGTTGCAGCAGAATAGAGCGCAGCGCGAAAATGTCAAAAAGCGACACAGAAAGGTCGCTTTTAGTCAATTTTCGCGCACATCTCCTGAGCGTCATGTCGAAAAAAGCGGCATTAGATGCACGAAAGGGCGGTTTTTCGACCGTCAGATCAGCTCTCCGGCGCCTTTTTGCAGCCGCGGCATTGATTTTCCGCCGCCAAGATGCACTATTTACGACATGACTGGTCTGTAACCGACATGAACGCCTGCTGATGCGCCAAGCTGCATCCGCCCCGCCCGTGATCGCGACCACAACTCCGAGGACGACATGAAACAAGAGCCGCTCTCCGGCGACCCATTGCCGTCGCATGCCCATCCCTACCGCCGCGCGGCCGTCATCGGTGCGGGGTCCTGGGGCACGGCGCTGGCCGCGACGCTCGCCCGCAGTGGTGTCACCACGCGGCTTTGGGGGCGTGACCACGCCGTCATCGACGAGATCAACACCAGGCGTACGACCGAGCGATTTCTGCCCGGTGTGACCATGCCCGACGGTCTGAATGCGGTCCACCGAATGGAGGCCGCGCTTGAAGGGGCGGAGATCGCGCTGATCGTCGTGCCCTCGCGCTCGGTGCGCTCGGTCGCGCGGCAGGTTGCGGAATACGCGGCATCGGGAATGCCCGTCGCCGTCTGCGCCAAGGGGATCGAGGCCGAGACCGGCTTGCTCATGACGCAGGTCGCCGAGGAAGAACTGGGCCGCCGCCCCGTCGGCTGCGTCTCGGGCCCGACCTTTGCCCGCGAGACGGCGCTGGGGCATCCGACGGCGGCCACGGTTGCCTTCCCGTTCAGCTATGCCGACCGCCTGACCCCGGCCGAGGCGCCCGCGGTGCGGCTGGCGGTGTCGCTTTCGACGGAAAGCTTCCGTGCCTATGTTTCCGACGACCTTGTCGGCGTCGAGATCGGCGGCGCGGTGAAGAATGTCATCGCCATCGCTTGCGGCGTGATGACCGGCGCGGGGTTTGCCGAGAACACGCGCGCGGCCCTCATCACCCGCGGCCTCGACGAGATGAAGCAACTGGCCGAGGCCCTCGGCGGGCGCCGCGAGACGGTCACCGGCCTGTCGGGCATCGGCGACCTGACGCTCACCTGTTCCAGCCCGACCTCGCGCAACATGTCGCTGGGCCAGCAGCTGGGGCAGGGCATCGCGCGCGCTGACTGTTTCGACGGCAAGCCCGTCGTGGTCGAGGGCGAGGTGAACGCCACCTCGGTCACCGATCTTGCCCGCCGCCTCGGCGTGCGCATGCCGATCTGCGAAACCGTGCGCGCCATCCTTCACGAAGGGGCCGCCCCCGGCGACGCCTTCGCCGCTCTCTGGGCCCGGCCGATCGAGGCCGAACCCCGGGCGATGGACCTGTCCTTCGCCCATCCCGCAACCGACCAAGCAATTGCAACACTTGCAGAAAGGATCTCATGACCCGTCACGAAACCTTCGACACCAGCCCGATCGCCAACGCGGAATTCGTGCTTGCCACCGACCTCGACGGAACCTTCCTCGGCGGCTCGGATGAGGCGCGGAAGAAGTTCTATTCCTGGATCGAAAGCCAGCGCCCGCGCGTTGGCCTTATCTTCGTGACGGGGCGTGACCCCGGCCATATTCGTGACCTGACGCGCAAACAGGGCGTGCCGAAGCCCGATTTCGTCGTGGGGGACGTGGGCACCACCATCGCCGCGGTCGATGACGATCATTTCATCGTCCCGATCCCCGAGCTGGAAGCCGAGATCGCCGCCGCCTGGAACGACGCCAGCACCCGCGTGCAGGCCGCGCTCCGCAGCGCGCCGGGTCTGAAGCTGCAATCGACGGGCTTCCGCTACCGCGTGAGCTACGACATGGACCCCGTCAGTTTCGACGCCCAGGCGCTCGACACCGTGGCGGGCCTTGGCCTCGACGCGCTGATCTCGGCGGATCGCTATTTCGACGTCCTGCCCAAGGACGTGAGCAAGGGCCCCTCGCTCCTGCGGCTTCTGACCCATCTGGGCATCGACAACCGCAAGGTGCTGGTGGCGGGCGACACGCTGAACGACCTGTCGATGCTGACCATGGGCCTGCCCGCCGTCGCCGTCGGCAATTCCGAGCCCGCGCTGATCGAGGCGCTGGATGGTCACGACCACGTCCACCGCGCCCGCGAAGAGGGTGTCGGCGGCATCGCCGAGGCGATCCTGCATCACAAGCTCTACGCATAACGGGAGGAGAACATGGCATCCGATCTCGTTATCGTCTACCACCGTCAACCCTATGAAGAGGTTGAGGAAAACGGCAAGATCGTCTTCCGCGAGAACAAAAGCCCAAACGGCATCGTCCCGACGCTCAAAGGGTTCTTCGGCCGCGTGAACCACGGCGCGTGGATCGCGTGGAAACTGACCGAAGACCCCGAGAACCCCGGTTTCGACCAGAAGGTCGAGATCGAGGACGATCACGGCAGCTACACGGTCTCGCGCCTGCCGCTGACAGCCAGCCAGGTGAAGGAGTTCTACCACGTCTCCTCGAAAGAGGCGTTCTGGCCGATCCTGCATTCCTTCAAGGAACGCTACAATTACGACCCCGTCGACTGGGAGAACTTCCAGGAGGTGAACCGCCTCTTCGCCGAGGCCGCCGCCGAGGAAGCAGCCAAGGGCGCGCTCGTGTGGATCCACGACTACAACCTGTGGCTCGTGCCCGGCTATCTGCGCCAGATCCGGCCGGATCTGCGCATCGCCTTCACCCATCACACGCCGTTCCCGGCCGCCGACATGTTCAACGTGCTGCCCTGGCGCAAGCAGATCGTCGAAAGCCTTTTGGCGTGTGACGATGTCGGCTTCCACATCCCGCGCTACGCGGCGAATTTCGTGTCGGTGGTCCGCAGCCTCTTTGACGTGGAGGCCTCTGACCGCGTCCGCGTGCCGGAGAAGTGGTTCACCGAAGGCACCGCCCTGACGGAACGCTACGTGCATCAGAAGATCACCTATGACGGCCATGACACGGCGGTCAGCGTCTGCCCGCTGGGCGTTGCGGTCGAGTATATCGAAAGCCGTGCGCGCACGCCCGAGACCGAGGCGCGCGTGAAAGAGATCTGGCGCGACCTTGGCCGGACCAAGCTGATCCTGTCGGTCGGGCGCACCGACTACACCAAGGGCGGCGCCCAGCAGCTGGAAAGCTTCGAGCGCTTGCTCGAGACCCGCAAGGACCTGCGCGGCAAGGTCCGCCTGATGCATGTCTCGGTCGCGGCCAACCGCAACATGTCCTCCTACGAGGATATCCAGACCGAGATCGAGCAGATCGCGGGCCGCATCAACGGCCGCTTCGGCACGCTGGAATGGCAGCCCGTGGCGCTGATCAGCCGTGCGATCCCCTTTGACGAGCTGGTGGCCTATTACCGCGCGGCCGATGTCGCCTGGATCACGCCGCTGGCCGACGGGATGAACCTTGTGTGCAAGGAATTCGTCGCCGCCCGCGTCGATGGGGACGGCGTTCTCGTGCTCTCGGAATTCGCAGGCGCGGCGGTCGAGCTGGGCGATGCGGTCATCGCCAATCCCTTCTCTTACAAGGCGATGGACCATGCGATCCTCAAGGCGATCGAGATGGACGGCCCCGAACGCCGCCACCGGATGGACCGCCTGCGCGCCGCGGTGCGCGACAACGACCTGAGCAAGTGGGGACCGGGCCAGCTGAGCGTCACGGCAGGGCCGAAGCGCGCCGCCTGACGAGGGCAGGGGGCACGCGCCCGGAATCGACTTGCAGCGCGCGCCCGCCAACCCTAGAAGACCTCGAAATTCGTTGTGGCATTGGGCCGGACCGGACAGGACCTCTGTTCGGACCGGCCCCGACTTTCGTGAGGATGCGATGCAGATCACCGAGACCCTGGCCGAGGGCCTGAAGCGCGAATACCAGATCACCATCACCGGGGCCGATCTGGACGCCCGCGTGAACGACAAGCTGGCCGAGGCGCAGCCCGAAGTGGCGATGAAGGGCTTCCGCAAGGGCAAGGTGCCGATGGCGCTGCTGCGCAAGCAGTTCGGCCCCCGCCTGATGGGCGAGGCGATGCAGGAAGCCGTCGACGGCGCGATGCAGGGCCACCTCGACGAAAGCGGCGACCGCCCGGCGATGCAGCCCGAGGTCAAGATGGTCAACGAGGACTGGAAAGAAGGCGACGATGTCGTCGTCTCCATGTCCTACGAGAAGCTGCCCGAGATCCCCGAGGTCGACTACAAGGCGCTGAAGATCGAAAAGCTGGTCGCCAAGCCGTCGGATGACGAGATCGACGAGGCGCTCAAGAACCTCGCCGAGAACGCGCAGAACTTCGACACCAAGAAGGGCAAGGCCGCCGACGGCGACCAGGTCGTGATCGATTTCGTCGGCAAGGTCGACGGCGAAGCCTTCGAGGGCGGCTCGGCCGAGGATTATCCGCTGGTGCTTGGCTCGGGCAGCTTCATCCCCGGCTTCGAGGAGCAGCTGGTGGGTGTGAAGAAGGGCGAGGAAAAGGCCGTCGAGGTCTCCTTCCCCGAGGAATACGGCGCAGAGCACCTGGCCGGTAAGGCCGCGGTCTTCGACGTGACCGTGAAAGAGGTGAAGAAGCCCGTCCCGGCCGAAGTCGACGACGAGCTCGCCAAGAAATACGGGGCCGAGGATCTCGAGGCGCTGAAGGGTCAGATCGCCGAGCGCATCGGCGCGGAATACTCGGGCGCGGCGCGCCAGGTGCTGAAGCGCAAGCTGCTCGACCAGCTCGACGCACAGGTCGCCTTCGACCTGCCCCCCAGCCTGGTCGAGGCCGAGGCCGGCCAGATCGCGCACCAGCTGTGGCACGAGGAAAACCCCGACGTGCACGGCCACGACCACCCCGAGATCGAGCCGACCGACGAGCACAAGTCGCTTGCCGTGCGGCGCGTGAAGCTGGGCCTTTTGCTGGCCGAGCTGGGCCAGAAGAACGAGGTCAAGGTTTCGGACGCCGAGATGACCCAGGCGATCATGATGCAGGCCCGCCAGTATCCGGGACAGGAACGCGCCTTCTTCGAGTTCATCCAGCAGAACCAGCAGGCACAGCAACAGATCCGCGCGCCGCTCTTCGAAGACAAGGTCATCGACTTCATCACCGAGCTGGCCGACGTGACCGAGAAAGAGGTCTCCAAGGACGAGCTGAAAGCCGCCGTCGACGCCCTCGAGGAAGAGTGACGCGACCAACGGCCAAAGGCCTTCAGACAAGGGGCGGTCCGATCGGGCCGCCCTTTTTCGTCGGTGAATGACCCTGCGCCGCGGCGCGGCACGGGTTTTTCTGGCCCTGTGCCGCCGTCGCGCGTAGCATCTGCCGTGCCAAAAGGGGTCGGGGTTTCCGCAGTTCTGCGCTGGTCCGACTTCGGGCTAGGGTTCGCCCGACGCCCAACCGTTCCGGTCTCCGTGAGCCGGGTCGGATAGCCAAGAGAGGGGAAGGTAAACCAAATGCGGCTTTTTGCACTAAGTCTATTCGGAGCGCTGGCCTGCAGCACAGCAGCGGTCGCGTGCCCTGCGCTGAACATGTCCACTGGCGCCGTCACCTACGATGCCGGCCAGCTTGCCAGCGCACAGAACGTCTCGCTGACCGCGGGGGGCGAGAACCGCCTCGAGCAATGCGGTCTCGGGAACCTCGGCTTCGGGCAGTTTCGTTCGGCGCCCGATCATTCCTTCGTGGTGTCCGGCACCTTGCCCGCGGGCCTGACGCTTGCGGTCAATTCCGGCTGCGATGCGGCCATGCTGGTCAACACCGCCGACGGCCAGTGGCATTTCAACGATGACGGCAACGGCAACCTCGACCCGCGCATCGACATTCCGGCGGGTGCGGCACTCGACGGGCAGGTCGATGTGTGGATCGGCACCTTCGCCGGCGGCGAATGCGCGGCCACGCTCTCGATCGCGCAGGAGGGGATGGCCCTTCCGGTGATGCCGCCCTCGACCGGCGACATGGCCGCCGTCTCGCCCGCGCCGCTGCCCGTGCAGCCCGCCCCGGCGCCCGCGCCCCAGGGCAATACGCCCACCTTCTCGCTGAACGGCAACACCGCCGTGCCGCAGCCGGTGGCGCCGCAGCCCATCGTGCCGCAGCAGCCCGCGCCGGTGCCCACCCAGACGCCGCAGCCCGTCCCGGTTCCGGTGCCAGCACCTGCACCTGTGCCTGTGCCCGTTCCGGCGCCCGCGCCTGTTCCGGCGGCGATCTGCCCGAACCCCAACATGGTCGGCCCCTCGCTGAACGTCACCGGGCCACAGCTGATCTCGGCGCAGGCCTATGTCGCGCAGGTCGGCGGGCAGCACGAGGTCGCCAACTGCCCCGGCATCGACGGCTGGGGCTACGCCAACGAGGCGCCCAGCTTCACGCTCTACATGTCGCAGATGACCGGCTACCAGTTCACCGCCGAGACCACGTCGGACTGCGATCCGACGATGATCATCCGCGACGCCTTCGGCCAGTGGCACTTCAACGATGACGGCCCGAACGGGCTGCAGCCGCAGCTTCAGGTCGACGGCTCGGCCCTGAACGGCCGCGTGGACATCTGGGTCGGCTCGTTCGGCGGATCGGCCTGCCAGGGCACGATCGTGTTCCGCACCGCCGCCACCGCGGCCCCGCAGCCGCAGCCCGGCGGCGGCATCGCCGGCTGCCCGAACCCCGCGCTGCAGGGCCCGGTCGTCAACACCACGGGCTCGGCGCTCTACAGCCCGACGGACTATCCGCTGACCGCGGGCGGCCAGACCGACCTGTCGACCTGCGGCCTGCCCATCTCGGGTTGGGGGTATTTCTCGGCGCAGCCAAGCTACAGCTTCTTCCTTTCGGGGATGCAGGAGTATGGCCGCCTCGAGATCGAGGGCGAGTCGAGCTGCGACACCGTCATGCTGGTCCGCACGCCGGACGGGCAGTGGCATTTCGACGATGACGGCAACGGCAACCTCAACCCGCTCATCAACCTCAACAATGCCGCGATGTTGAACGGGCGCGTGGATGTCTGGATGGGCGTCTATGGCGGCGGCACCTGCGCGGCCTCCATCGAGATGGAGACCTGGTACAACTGACGCCCACGTCGGTTGCAAGCGAACGACCCCCGGGCGGCCCGACCGTCCGGGGGTTTTCCTTTGTCAGGGTCGCCCCTTAGCGCGCCAACCGCATCAGGCGCGAGGCATCGCCCTCGTCGGTGATGAACAGGACCGCGCCGTCATGGTCCACGGCCACGTCGCGCACGCGGCCCACGCCCTCGGCCAGCCGCTCTTCGCCGGTCACGCTGTCGTCCGACATGTCCAGCCGCACCACGGCCTGCGCCACCAGCCCGGCGGCCAGGATATCGCCCTGCCAGTCGGGGAACATCGCGCCCTCGTAGAAGATCATTCCGCCCGGCGCGATCACCGGGTCCCAGTAGTAGCGCGGCGGCTCGAAGTCGGGCGCGTGGACGGCGCGGCCGTCGCCGACCTCGGACCCGCTGTAGTTCACGCCGTAGCTGACCACGGGCCAGCCGTAGTTGGCGCCCGGCGCGATCAGGTTCAGCTCGTCCCCGCCCGCGGGCCCATGTTCCAGCGTCCAGAGCCGCCCGGTCGCGGGGTCGACGGCGGCACCCTGCACGTTGCGATGCCCGTAGCTGAAGAGCGTGGGCAGCGCGTCGGGCTGGTCGAGGAAGGGGTTGTCGGCGGGCGGCGCGCCTTCGGGCGTCACGCGGATGACCGCGCCGTAGCCAGTCGCGGGGTCCTGCGCGCGGTCGCTGTGGCGCATCCGGTCGCCCGTGGTCAGCGCGATGGTGCCATCGGGCAGGGGAACGATCCGGCTGCCGAAATGGCCGGGGATCATCGCGGCAGGGTCTTGCCGGAAGATCTCGGTCACGTTGTCCAGCGCGGTCCGGTCCTCCGACAGCACCGCGCGCACGGCGACGGTGGCCGATCGCCCGAGCCCCGCGGGCGCGGCCATCGTCAGGTAGAGGGCGCGCGTGTCCTCGAAATCGGGCGCCAGCGCGATGTCGAGCAGCCCGCCCTGCCTGAGCGCGACCACATCAGGCACGCCCGCGATCGGGGCCGAGACGGTGCCGTCACGGGCGACATGGCGCAGCGTCCCGCCGCGCTCGGTCACGAGGTAGCCGTCCTCGCCCGGCAGCACGGCCAGGCCCCAGGGCGTATCGAGGCCCGCGGCCACGTCGGACAGCACCGGCGCGGGGTCGGTGATCTGCGCGGGTGCCTCGGTCTGTTCGGCGAAGGCGGGCGCGATCCCCGGCCGATTGGGCGCGCCGTCGGGCCAGGGCTCGGCCAGGGCAGGGGCGGTCAACGGGACGAGGCAGACAAGGGCAAGGGCGCGGCGCATGGCAGGTCTCCGGTCTTTGGCGTTCCGAAAAGAAATAGGCCGCACCCCGGCGGGATGCGGCCCTATGGTTTTCACGACCCCGTGAGGGGACGGGATCAGGACTGCGCGTCCTCGTCGGCGTCGCCTTCGGACGCAGCTTCGGCGGCGGGCGCCTCGTCCATATCGTCGAGCTGTGCTGCGCCGATGTCGTCGAAGAGCTCGGCGATCTCGAACTCGGCGGCGGCTTCTTCCTCGGCTGCCAGTTCCTGGATCGTCTTGCCCGACGCCTGAAGCTCGGCCTCTTCGGGCGAGCGGGCGACGTTCAGCACGATCGAGACCTCGACCTCGGGGTGCAGCACGACCTGAACGCTGTGCAGGCCCAGTTCCTTGATCGGGCTGGACAGCTGCACCTGCTTGCGGTCGACGCTGACACCGGCCTCGGTGGCGGCATCGGCGGCGTCACGGGTGGTGACGGAGCCGTAGAGCGCGCCGGCGTCCGACGCGGAGCGGATCACGACGAACTGCTGCCCGTCGAGCTTGCCGGCGAGGCTTTCGGCCTCTTTCTTGGTCTCGAGGTTGCGCGCCTCGAGCTGGGCCTTCTGCGCTTCGAAGGCGGCCATGTTGGCCTCGTTGGCGCGCAGCGCCTTCTTCTGCGGCAGAAGGAAATTGCGGGCGTAGCCATCCTTGACGGAGACCACTTCGCCCATCTGGCCCAGCTTGGCCACGCGTTCCAGAAGGATCACTTCCATCGGTCGTCTCCTTACTTCACGGAGTAGGGCAGAAGGGCCAGGAAACGCGCGCGCTTGATCGCCTGGGCGAGCTTGCGCTGGTTCTTGGCGCCGACCGCGGTGATGCGGGAGGGCACGATCTTGCCACGCTCGGAGATGTAGCGCTGCAGGAGGCGGGTGTCCTTGTAGTCGATCTTGGGGGCGTTATCGCCCTCGAACGGATCGGACTTGCGACGGCGGAAAAACGGTTTGGCTGCCATGATTCTATCCTCTCTCAGCGACGCTCACGGCGACCTTCACGGTCGTCACGCTTCTGCATCTGGACCGACGGGCCTTCTTCGTGGGCGTCGACCTTGACGGTCAGGACGCGCATCACGTCGTCATGAAGGCGCATCAGGCGCTCCATTTCCTGCACGGCGTCCGAAGGGGCGTCGGTGCGGATATAGGCGTAGTGGCCCTTGCGGTTCTTGTTGATCTTGTAGGCCATCGTCTTGACACCCCAATATTCGGTGTCGACGACGGTGCCGCCATTGTCCTTGAGGATGGTGCCGAAGTGCTCGATCAGGCCCTCGGCCTGCGCGTTGGACAGGTCCTGACGCGCGATCATCACATGCTCGTAGAGAGGCATGGAAGCTCCAGTTCTGTTACGGGCGTCTTTCAAAGGCCGGGCTGTTCCATCCCCGCCCCCCGGCCACGAGGGAGCACGCCGATCAGGTGTCATACGGCGGGGACCCGCGGCGTATAGCGCCACGCCCCCTTGGGCGCAAGGGCCGGGCCACGCGCCGTGAATTGGGCAATTCAGTGTCACGCCGGCCCGATTGCCAAACTTTTGCCGCAATTGATGAGTAGCCACCACGCTCGGCGGTGGGGGCCGCTTTGAGATCATACCTCATGTCACTACGACATCTCATCTTGAACGGACTGCGCGGTAGCGCTCGTCTTGGTTCAATTTCGTCGTTCATGCGGTCGGACTCCGGATCGTCTACTGTCGAGTGGGTTGTCGTGGCAGCCGGTGCGACCGGGGCCGGCCTGCTTTTGTTGCTCGAGGGGCAGGAAACCCTCGGCGGCTACAGCACGGACGTTCGGACCGAAATCCAGGGTAGTGAGTTCCAGACTGACTGGACGCAGAATTTGCCTGTCCAGATGGATTGACCGACGGTTCACGCTCTCGGGTTTCGGATGCATGTGTGGGCGAGGCGTGTACGTGCGAAATCGTCACGAACGGATGCTGCGGCATTGAAATGGCTCGGCTTTAACGCCTTGTTTTCCACGTCACTTCCGTAGTTTCGCCCCATTTGCAACATGAATCGAATTTAGTCATCCCGACAAGGGGTCCGTCCCTTTACTGCCATTGTCCGGGAAAACGCGAATGCTGTGCCGTAACGATTCATTGTCGCTCTTCGTGCGTCGGTTTGTTGCCGAGGAACTCGGCGTCGCGACGGTGGACTGGGTGATCATCACAAGTGCCGCAACGGCGGCCGGCATCATGGCGCTGAACCTCGGGCAGGACGGACTTGGGCAATACAGCTCGGACGTCCGCGACGAAGTGCAGGCGCCGTATTTCCAGACCTCCTGGACCCAGGATCTCGAAATCCCGCCCGAGGAACTGTGGGATACCGGGGATACGATCACGCCCGTCAGCGATGGTTCGGGCAACGGCGACGGCACCACCGGCGACAGTGACGGTGATAACGGCGGCGGTAATGGCAGCGGCGATGGTGACAGCGGTGACACCGACGATGACAGCGGCGACACCGACGACGACAGCGGCGATACTGACGAC
>CAZVQL010000011.1:0-9509 GCA_964629305.1 uncultured Roseicyclus sp. | reverse complement strand
AACGGAAATGCTGATAACACGGGCGGCACCACCACGCCGGTGAGCACGCCTGTAACCTTGCAATCCGACATCGTGGTCTTCAATCCTGGTTTCGAGACGCGCTTCCACCGGGATGGGCAGTGGTCCTCGGGTGTTCCCGGATGGACGGCGAATGCGGGCCGCTTTGCCGATGTGGGTGACTTCAATCCGACCCGCTGGTCCATCGACGAGTCGACCGTGACCGGCAACAACGTGGCCTTTCTTTATCATGGCGGCGGTTCGAACTCCGCCTCCATGTGGCAGACCGTCCCGGAAATCTACTCGGCTTCAGGCACCTATGAGTTCTCGGTCGATATCGGCGATGGCAGCTACAGCTTCAGCGACGACCAACCCTATATTCTCAACATCTATGCCGGCTCGACCATCATCGGCACGCTGAGCGGCTCGACGGGTGACATCGACGCGCTTGAAACGGTCACGGTCACCTCGACGTTGAACGACCCCTCGCTCAATGGACGGCCGATCTCGTTCGAGATCGTGCATCCGGCGGGATCGGGCGGCGATCTGCTGGTCGACAATGTCCGCGGAACGGTCACGACGACGGTCGCGCCGGTCGAGGTGGTGAACGGCGATTTCGACTCGGGCAACTTCGACGGCTGGACGCTGGACAATGGGCCGGGTGAAATCGTGGCCTATAACGGCGCACTTGGCTTCAACGCCCGGAATAGTGCGTTCGGCGGCACGGCATCGCAGACCGTCACCGTCACGCCCGGCGCGTCATATGTGCTGACGGCTGACCTTTTTGAAAACGGGTGGCGTGCAGGCAGCCATACGGTCGAGGTAAAAGTGCTGAGCGCGACGGGCCAGACCCTGTCCGAGGTCACGGTCACCGTCCTCGACGGGCAGGCCCTGCCCATTGAAGTGCCGTTCACGTCACCGACCGAGCAGGTGACCCTGCAATTCAGCAACCCGTGGTCCTCCGCGTCTCTGGGAACCGATGTGATGCTCGACAACGTGGCCGTCTCGGTCCGCTGATCCCGTCCTGTCCGGTGCTGTGCAACGCCACGTTGCGCAGCGCCCGTTCATCGGATAGCCCATGCGCCGAACGACGCGTGGGGAGGACACGATGAGCATTGCCTTTCTTTTTCCCGGCCAAGGGGCGCAGACCATCGGCATGGGCCGCGACCTGGCCGAGGCCTACCCGGCCGCCCGCGCCGTCTTCGACGAGGTCGATGATGCACTGGGCGAGCGCCTGTCTTCGCTGATCTGGGAAGGGGAGCAGGACGACCTGACCCTGACTCGCAACGCACAGCCTGCGCTGATGGCGACCTCGATGGCGGTCATGGCTGCACTGAAGGCCGAAGGGGTCGAGGTGACGGCGGCGGCTTACGTGGCGGGGCATTCGCTTGGCGAATACTCGGCGCTGGCGGCGGCGGGCGCGCTCGGCCTTGGCGACGCCGCGCGGCTTCTGCGGCTGCGGGGCGAGGCGATGCAGGCCGCGGTGCCCGCCGGCGAAGGCGCGATGGCGGCCCTGCTGGGCCTCGATTTCGAGGCCGTCACGGCGATTGCGGCCGAAGCCGCGGGCGACGGTGTTTGCGCCGCGGCCAATGACAACGACCCCGCGCAGGTGGTCATCTCGGGCGACCGCGCCGCGGTCGAGCGCGCGGTGGAGATCGCCAAGGTGCAAGGCGCGAAACGCGCCGTGATGCTGCCCGTCTCCGCTCCGTTCCATTGCAGCCTCATGCAGCCCGCCGCCGAGGCGATGGCCGCCGCCCTGTCCGAGGTTGCATTCCACGCGCCCAAGGTGCCGCTTGTCGGCAACGTGACGGCCGAGGCCTCGACCGACCCCGACGCGATCCGCGCGCGGCTGGTCGAGCAGGTCACGGGCCGCGTGCGCTGGCGTGAAAGCGTGGGTTTCATGGCAGCCAATGGCGTGACCGAAACGTGGGAGATCGGCGCAGGCAAGGCGCTGTCAGGCATGGTCAAGCGGATCGACCGGGCGGTCGAGACGCGCACCGTAGGCACGCCCGCAGAGGTTCAGGCCGCATCTGCGTCGGTTCGCGATGCGTAGGCGGCTTCTGATCCTGCTCGGCGTGGTTCTGGCGCTGGGCCTTGGCGGCGCGGCGCTGATCCGGTTGGCCGAAAGCGGCGCGACCGAGTTCCGCGTGGAGGGCAACACGCTGGTGATCGCGGGCCCTGTCTCGGGCGCGGCCACCGAGCGGCTGGAGCGGCTGCTGGAGCAGACGCCGGGGCTGGAGCGCGTGGTGCTGGGCGACATGCCGGGCACCGATGATCTGACGTGGCTTCTGGGCATGGGGTCGCTGATCCGGGCCTATGGGCTGGAGACGGTGGCCGAAGGCACGCTGGTCAACGACGCGATCCTGTTGTTCGTCGCGGGCGAGCGGCGTGTGATGGCGGGAGGCGCGCTGGTGCTGCAATCCGATGCCGTCGCCCGCAGCCAGGGCCACCCGGTCGACCGCCGCCCGGCGACGGTGGCCGAGCGTGTGCGCTACGCCGAGCGAATGCTGGGCGACGCCGCGTTCGCGGGGTTCCTCGAAGAGGTGCGCGCGACGCGCGACCAACATGTGGTGAGCGAGGCCGAGCTGGAGCGGTTCGGCCTGGTGTCCGGCGGCTGAGCGCCGGGGCACGAGACGGAAAAGGAGAGGCGAGATGTTCGACCTGACGGGAAAAGCGGCGCTGGTGACCGGTGCGTCTGGGGGGATCGGGGCCGATATCGCCCGTGCATTGCACGGCGCTGGCGCGACCGTGGGCTTGTCCGGAACGCGGGTTGACCCGCTGGAGGCGCTGGCGGCTGAGCTGGGCGATGGCGCGCATGTCCTGCCCTGCAACCTCGGCGATGCCTCGGCGGTCGAGGCGCTGCCGAAGGATGCCGCCGCGGCGATGGGGTCGGTCGATATCCTGGTCAACAACGCCGGCATCACGCGCGACAACCTCTTCATGCGGATGTCGGACGAGGAATGGGCGCAGGTGATCGAGGTCAACCTGACCTCGACCATGCGGCTTTGCCGGGGCGTGTTGCGCGGCATGATGAAGGCGCGCTGGGGGCGGATCGTCAACATCTCGTCGATCGTGGGAGCCACCGGCAACCCGGGGCAGGGCAACTATGCGGCCTCGAAGGCCGGGATGGTCGGGATGTCGAAAAGCCTTGCCTACGAGGTGGCGAGCCGGGGGATCACGGTGAACTGCATCGCGCCGGGCTTCATCGAGACGGCCATGACCGACAAGCTGAACGACGACCAGAAGGGCAAGATCCTGTCGCAGATCCCCGCGGGCCGCATGGGCACCCCCGGCGAGATCGCGGCGGCGGCGCTCTATCTCGCCAGCCCCGAGGCGGGGTATGTCACCGGCGCCACGCTGCACGTGAACGGTGGCATGGCGATGATCTGACACCCGGTGACGTTGCGGCAGGCAGGGGCCGGAAAGGCAGTTGCCTTGGCCGTGGTGTATGCTATAGGCGGCGCAGATTTCGCCGGGGGCAGTGCTTTTCGGCGGGGGACGGTGTGAGGCCTTGGCCTTGCAAGGCCCCATGAGCGCCCCGAGGGCAGAACGTGAAACGAAGGCGCCGGAGACGAGCGGGGCCGACAATGAACGAGGATTGAGATGAGCGACATCGCAGAGCGCGTGAAGAAGATCGTGGTCGAGCACCTGAGCGTGGAAGAGGACAAGGTGACGGAAAACGCCTCGTTCATCGACGACCTGGGCGCGGATTCGCTCGACACCGTCGAGCTGGTCATGGCCTTCGAGGAAGAGTTCGGCATCGAGATCCCCGATGACGCAGCCGAGACGATCCAGACCTTCGGCGACGCGGTCAAGTTCATCAAGGACGCGCAGTAAGCGTCTTCTGATCCAGTGATCCGGGCGGCCCCTGCAGCGATGCGGGGGCCGTTTCGCGTTGGAGTGCCAGGGGTTTCGCCGCGCTTCGCGCGTCGACCCGGGCGATTTTCGCGGGGCGAAAATCGCATTGGCGCCTGTGGTGCGGGTGTGCGCCTCTCGGGCGGGGTGCCCGGTGGGGGGTGTCCGGCAGGCGTATTTTCGGAAAGATGAAGGCGGGGGTGTCGCCCTTCTGCCGATGCCGGCGCGCCGGGCGGCGAGGGATTGCACCCGGGGGGCTCTGCGCGGTATCAGGGCGGCCAACACAAGAAGCTGCAAGACAAGGGGTTCGGGGCATGCGTCGAGTGGTTGTGACGGGGCTGGGACTGGTGACGCCGCTGGCCTCCGGCGTCGAGAAGACCTGGGAGCGGCTCCTGGCCGGTCAGTCGGGCGCGGGCCCCATCTCGCGCTTCGATGCGAGCCACCTGGCGACGACCTATGCTTGCGAGGTGCCGCTGGGCGATGGCAGCAACGGGACGTTCAACCCCGACGACTGGATGGAACCCAAGGAACGGCGCAAGGTCGACGATTTCATCCTCTATGGCATGGCCGCAGCTATCCAGGCGGTCGAGGATTCGGGCTGGAAGCCCGAGGGGACCGAGGACCGCGAGCGCACCGGCGTTCTGATCGGCTCGGGGATCGGGGGGCTGTCGTCGATTGCGGACACCTCGATCACGCTCAAGGAAAAGGGGCCGCGGCGCGTCTCGCCGTTCTTCGTGCCCGGTGCGCTGATCAACCTGATCTCGGGGCAGGTTTCGATCCGCTACGGGTTCAAGGGGCCGAACCATGCTGTCGTCACGGCCTGTTCGACGGGCGCGCATGCCATCGGGGATGCCGCGCGGCTGATCCAGTGGGGCGACGCCGAGGTGATGATCGCGGGCGGGGCGGAAAGCCCGATCTGCGAGATCGGCATCGCGGGGTTCAACGCCTGCAAGGCGCTGTCGACGAAGCGCGGGCATGAGCCGGAGAAGGCCTCGCGGCCGTGGGACAGCGACTCGGACGGGTTCGTCATGGGCGAGGGCGCGGGTGTCGTCGTGCTGGAGGACTATGAGCACGCCAAGGCGCGGGGCGCGAAGATTTACGCCGAGATCCTGGGCTATGGCCTGTCGGGGGATGCCTATCACATCACCGCGCCGCCGCCCGATCACGAGGGCGCAGAGCGCGCGATGCGGGCCGCGCTGAAGCGGGCGGGGCTGGAGCCGTCGGCCATTGATTATGTCAACGCGCATGGCACCTCGACCATGGCCGACACGATCGAGCTGGGCGCGGTAGAACGGCTTATGGGCGATCATTCGGCCAAGGTCATGATGTCCTCGACCAAGTCGGCGACCGGGCACCTGTTGGGGGCGGCGGGCGCGATCGAGGCGATCTTCTCGATCCTGGCGATCCGCGACCAGGTGGCGCCGCCCACGATCAACCTGGATGACCCGGCGGCGGAGACGGCGATCAACCTGTGCGCCAACGCGGCGCAGCAGGGGGAGATCAACGTGGTGCAGTCCAACAGCTTCGGCTTTGGTGGGACGAACGCCTGCCTGATCATGGGACGGGTCTGAGCGCCGATGTGGAAGAGTGTCGCCGCCAACGGGATGAGTTTCCTGATCATCGTGTTCATCGCGATGGCGGGGGCGATTGCATGGGGGCAGCGGGAGTTCCGCGCACCCGGCCCCTTGGCCGAGGCGACCTTTTTCGAGGTGCCGCGGGGGGCGACATTGCGGCGGGTGTCCGAGGATCTGCAAGAGGTCGGCGCGGTGTCCTCGGCGGTGCTGTTCCGGCTGGGTGCCGATTACGCTGGGATGGCCGACGACCTGCGCTTCGGGAATTACGAGATCCCGGCGGGCGCCTCGATGGAGGAGGTGCTGGAGATCGTGACCGCGGGCGGTCCGTCGCAGTTCCGCTACACCGCGACCTACGTGCTGCGTCTGGCGGGGACGGGCGAGTTGCGCCTGCGCGAGCGGGTGCCGGGCACGGGCGAGATCGTGGAACTGGCGGACTTCGCTTATGAGGATGGTGTGCCGGCGGTCTACAGCGACCTTGTCGAGAGCGGCACGCCGATGGTCTACCGCGTGTCGGTGCCCGAGGGGCTGACCAGCTGGCAGATCGTGGAAGGCTTGCGCGCCGCCGACTTCCTGTCGGGCGAGATCGCCGAGGTGCCGCCCGAGGGGATGCTGGCGCCCGACACGTTCGAGGTGCGGCGCGGGCAGGACCGGCAGGAGATCCTCGACCGGATGCAGGCTGCGCAGGAGGAGTTCCTGGCCGAGGCCTGGGCGAACCGGCAGGACGGGCTGCCGCTGGCCAGCCCGGAGGAGGCGCTGATCCTCGCCTCGATCATCGAGAAGGAAACCAGCGTGCCCGAAGAGCGGCGGCGGGTGTCGAGCGTGTTCATCAACCGATTGAACCGCGGGATGCGGCTACAGACGGACCCGACGGTGATCTATGGAATCACCGAAGGCCGAGGTGTTCTGGGCCGCGGGATTCGCGCCAGTGAGCTTCGGGCGGAGACGCCGTGGAACACTTATGTCATCGACGGGCTGCCGCCGACGCCGATCGCGAACCCCGGGCGGGCGGCGATCGAGGCGGCGGTGAACCCCGACGGCTCGCCCTTCATATTCTTCGTGGCGGACGGGACGGGCGGGCACGCTTTCGCCGAAACCCTTGAAGAACATAATAGAAATGTCGCCGTCTGGCGGCGGATCGAGGCCGAGCGCGCGGCCGAAAGCCAGTGAGCGCGAGCGCATTGGTTAACAGCCGGTAAACGGCTGGGGTGGCATTAACCCTTTGTAAACAAAAAACTTCTTGATCCTGCGAGCGCTCCATGGCATCTCTTTGGGCATGCTGGAAGACATGGGTTAGGCGGCCTGGGGGACACCCCTGAGGCCGCTTTTTTGCGTCGGGTAGGGGAGGCGCGACCCATGCCCCATGTGCTGCTCGTGACCGAGGGTGATTTCGGACACGAGGGTTTTTTATGACCGATATTCAATGTGATGACGAGCTCGCACACACCGAGAGGACGGTGGTGCGGGCCTGGAAGGCGCTGGAAACGGCAGTCGAGGTGTTGGAGAGCGCCGTCGATGCCGCCAAGGCGCCGGGTGCTGTTGATGCAGGCGAAATGGTCAAGGATGTGAAGGCGCTGAACGCGGCCTTCCTCTGGGCCATGCAGCAGGAGGGCAAGGCGCGTGACGCAGGAAGCCAGAGATATGGGCGAGGTGGGGGGGCAGAGCCCCTCGACCTTGCGGCGGCCCGGGATGAGATCGAGCTCCGCCTGGCTTGCCTCCGCCGGGCCGGAGATGACGGAACGGTTCCTGTCGGGCCTGAGTGACGGCGCGCTGGCGGCGCTGCCCTACCTGTTCGAGTTCTGGGCCCTGCCGCACCAGTTGCCCCCCGAGGGCGGCTGGACCAGCTGGGTGATCCTGGGCGGGCGCGGGGCCGGCAAGACGCGGGCCGGGGCGGAATGGGTGCGGGCCATGGTCGAAGGGCCGACGCCCGAGGCGCCGGGGCGCGCCCGCCGGGTGGCGCTGGTGGGCGAGACCTATGACCAGGCGCTGGCGGTGATGGTGAAGGGGGAGAGCGGGCTGTTGGCCTGCTCTCCGCCGGACCGTAGCCCGCGGTGGATCGCGGGTGAGCGGCGGCTGGAATGGCCGAACGGGGCGGAGGCGCGGTTGTTCTCTGCCTATGATCCGGAGGCTTTGCGGGGGCCGCAGTTCGATGCGGCCTGGGCCGATGAGCTGGCAAAATGGCCCAAGGCGCAGGAGACGTGGGACATGCTTCAGTTCGGGCTGCGGCTGGGACAGCATCCGCAGCAGGTGGTGACGACGACGCCGCGCAACGTGGGTGTGCTGAAGGCGCTTCTGGCGCGCGATAGCACGGTGGTGACACAAGCCGCGACGGAAGCGAACCGGGCGTTTCTCGCGCCCAGTTTCCTGCGGGAGGTGCGGGCGCGCTACGGGCAGACGCGGCTGGGGCGGCAGGAGCTGGACGGGCAGCTTCTGGACGATGCGGAGGACGCGCTCTGGACGCGGGGCGCGATCGACGTGCTGCGGGTCTCCGAGGTGCCCGAGGGGTCGCGGGTGATCGTGGCGGTGGACCCGCCGGTGACGGGGCACGCGGGGTCCGACGCCTGCGGGATCGTGGCAGTGGCCGTGGTCGAGCGCGGCGCGCCGCATGACTGGACCGCGGTGGTGCTGGAGGATGCGAGCGTTGCGGCGGCGAGCCCCAAGGAATGGGCCGAGGCCGCGGCGGCGGCCTATCACCGGCATGGGGCGGCGCGGATGGTGGCCGAGGTGAACCAGGGCGGCGACCTTGTCGGCACGCTGATGCGGCAGGTCGATCCGCATGTGAATTACCGCGCGGTCCGTGCCTCGAAGGGCAAGACGGCGCGGGCGGAGCCTGTGGCGGCCTTGTATGAGCAGGGGCGGGTGCGGCACCTGGGCGTTCTGGAGGCGCTCGAGGACGAGATGTGCCTTCTGACGCTGCGGGGCTACGAGGGCACGGGCAGCCCCGACCGGCTGGACGCGCTGGTCTGGGCACTGACCGAGGGGCTTCTGGTGCCGGGGCATGGCGCCTTGAGGCCGCGGGTGCGGGGGCTTTAGGCCCCGCTTTTCGTCGAACGACGGATCTTTGGCCGGGATGGCCATGGCCCGGGCTCCGGAGGGGTGCCGGTGTCTTTATGCATCACTTGAGGAGAGGCGCGCATGGTATTGGAATTCTTGCGAAAGACCCCTGTAGCCGTGCCGGAGCGCAAGGCCTCGGCCAGCGCGAAGATCGTGGCTTGGGGCAGCGGGGGCCGCGTGGCGTGGAGCCCGCGGGACACCGTCTCGCTGACGCGGAACGGGTTTCAGGGCAACCCGGTGGGGTTTCGCGCGGTCAAGCTGATCGCCGAGGCGGCGGCGGCGCTGCCGGTGCTGTGCCAGGACGCCAGCCGCCGCTACGAGGCACATCCGCTGCTGCGGCTGTTGGGGCGACCGAACCAGGCGCAGGGGCGCGCCGACCTGATGGAGGCCGCCTATGCGCAGCTGATGCTGTCGGGCAATGCCTATCTGGAGGCGGTGCCGACCGAGGATGGCGGGCTGGTCGAACTGCATGTGCTGCGGTCGGACCGGATGAGCCTTGTGCCGGGCAGCGACGGCTGGCCGATGGCTTATGACTATGTCGTGGGGGCGAAAAAGCACCGCTACGCGCCTGATCTGATCTGCCATATCAAGACGTTCCACCCGCAGGATGACCATTACGGCCTGGCGCCGCTGCAGGCGGCGGCAACGGCGCTGGATGTGCATAACGCGGCCTCGCGCTGGTCGAAGGCGCTGCTCGACAACGCGGCGCGCCCTTCGGGCGCGATCGTCTATCGCGGGGTCGATGGCAGTGGAACGATGAGCCAGGACCAGTTCACGCGGCTGCAGGACGAGTTGGAGACCCATCATCAAGGCGCGCGCAATGCCGGGCGGCCGATGCTGCTGGAAGGGGGGCTGGACTGGAAGCCGATGGGCTTTTCGCCCTCGGACATGGAATTCCAGAAGACCAAGGAGGCCGCGGCGCGCGAGATCGCGGTGGCGTTCGGGGTGCCTCCGATGTTGCTGGGCATTCCCGGTGAGGCGACATTTGCCAATTATGCCGAGGCCCATCGGGCGTTTTACCGGCTGACGGTT
>CAZVQL010000010.1:0-28100 GCA_964629305.1 uncultured Roseicyclus sp. | reverse complement strand
TCCCGGTCTTGGCGGCCGGCGCATCGGCCAGCCCCGGCTTTGCCTGCGTGAACAGAACGATGGTCGGCGCGGCGTCCTTGGGATAGGCGAAATCGCGATCCGCGGCCCCGCGGGTGATCTGGAGGTAGATCAACCCCTCTTCGATCCCGTTCACACGCACCAGTTCGCGGTGGATCTCCAGAAGCTCTTCCTCGGTCACGGGGTTGGCCATCTCCAGCTCATCGAGCGACCGCTGGAGGCGCTTGGCGTGGCCCGCGAAATCGATCAGCTTGCCGTCGAGAACGCTCGTCACCTCGTAGACGCCATCGGCGAAGAGGAAGCCCCGGTCGAAGATCGAGACGGTGGCCTGATCCTCGGGCAGGTACTGGCCATTCACATAGACGGTGCGGGTCATCGCGGGTTCATCCCCAAAGCTCTGGCCGCGGCGGGTGGACCCCGGCGGCGTCATAATCCAAAGGCGTTGGCCGGTCTTCGGCCAGCAGGAGCGGCCCGTCAAGGTCCACGATCGCCGCGCCCTGCGCGACCAGCACGGCGGGCGCCATCGCAAGCGAACTGCCGACCATGCAGCCGACCATGATGCCGTAGTCCGCGGCCTCGGCCTGCGCCTTGAGCGCCAGCGCCTCGGTCAGGCCGCCGGTCTTGTCGAGCTTGATATTGACCATGTCGTATTTGCCCGCGAGGTCCGGAAGGCTGGCGCGGTCGTGGCAGGACTCATCAGCGCAGACGGGCAAGGGGCGGTCGATTTCTTGCAGAAGATCATCCTGACCTGCAGGAAGCGGCTGTTCCACCATTTCGACGCCCAGACGCAAAAGGTGCGGCGCGAGGTCGGAATAGACCTCGGCCGTCCAGCCCTCGTTCGCATCCACGATGATCCGCGATTGGGGCGCGCCGGCGCGCACGGCTTCCAGCCGGGGCATGTCATCGGGTGTGCCGAGCTTGATCTTGAGAAGCGGGCGGTGGGCGTGTTTCGCCGCCGCCGCCTGCATCCGCTCGGGCGTGTCGAGCGAC
The DNA here is from genome assembly GCA_964629305.1 of uncultured Roseicyclus sp. Lineage (GTDB taxonomy): Bacteria > Pseudomonadota > Alphaproteobacteria > Rhodobacterales > Rhodobacteraceae > Roseicyclus. The sequence continues at coordinate 27,092 of CAZVQL010000010.1, read as the reverse complement.
AGGGTATAGGCGGTCACGACCGGGCCGGGCGCGGACAGCCCTGCCAGCTTGTGGACCGGGCAGCCCTCGTGCTTGGCGTGCCAATCCCAGAGCGCGCAATCGACCGCGTTGCGCGCAGCCCCGGCGGGGAGCGCATCCTGCAAGTCTTGCCGCGAGATATCACCCGGCAGCCCCCCTATCTGCGCCGTCACGCCGTCCAAGGTCTCGCCGTAGCGCGCGTAGGGCACGCATTCGCCCCAGCCGGTCACGCCATCCCGCATGACGCGGACGGTCAGCACCTTGGCCTCGGTCCGCGACCCACGGCTGATGGTAAATGCCTCGGCCAGGCGAAATGTGTCGGGCGTGACCGAGATCATATCGCCTCCAGCGCGTCAGCGAGCCGGGCGGCACCTTGCCGGAACGGATCGACCGTGGGCAGCCCCATGCGCTTTTCGACGGCGTCGAGATAGCTCAGCGCCTCGTCCTCGCCCATCGCGGCGGTGTTGATCGAGATGCCCACCACCTGGCAGGCCGGGTTTGCGATCCGCGCAAGCGGCAGCGCGGTGTCGCGCAGCGCCTCGAGCGACGGCAACTCGTAGTCCGGCAGACCCCGCATATGGGCGCGCGTGGGTTCGTGCGACAGGATAAGCGCGTCGGGCTGGCCGCCGTGGATCAGCGCCATGGTCACGCCGGAATAGGAGACGTGAAACAGGCTTCCTTGCCCCTCGATATGATCCCAGTGATCGGCGTCGTTGTCGGGGGTCAGCCACTCGACCGAGCCCGCCATGAAATCCGCGATCACGGCGTCGAGCGGCACGCCCTCGCCGGTGATCAGGATGCCGGTCTGGCCGGTGGCGCGGAAGCTGGATTTCAGGCCGCGCTTCTTCATCTCGGCATCGACGGCAAGCGAGGTGTACATCTTGCCGACCGAGCAGTCGGTGCCGACGGCAAGGCAGCGCTTGCCGGACCGCTTCACGCCATTGGCGATCGGGTATTTCACCGACGGCACACGCACGTCGTGCAGAGTGCGCCCCGTCGCATGGGCCACGGCGCGCAGGTCTTCCTCGTCCCGCAGCAGGTTGTGAAGGCCACTGGCAAGGTCGAAGCCTTCTTCCAGCGCCTGCACCAGCACCTTCTTCCATTCCTTCGAAATGACGCCGCCGCGGTTCGCCACGCCGATGACCAGCGTCTTCGCGCCCGCTGCCTTGGCGGCGGCAAGGTCCATATCGGGCAGGCGCACATCCGCCTTGCAGCCCTCCATCCGGAACTGGCCGACGGCGTTGTCGGGCCGCCAGTCACGGATACCCTGTGCCACCTTGGCGGCTAGCTGGTCGGGCGCATCGCCGAGGAAAAGGAGATAGGGAGTTTCGATCATGGCAGAGCCTCCGAAGGCGGGATTCGCTCATGCAAGGATAGGGCGCGTCGCCCGCGGAAGGGTTGCAACCTGCCCCACGATCAACGCCCTTTGTCGAAGATTTGTGCGCGCGTCCGTTGAAACGCGCGAAATACCTGCGCCGATCAGGCGGAGGGCAGGAGGCCCGCCGGCCGATCCTCACCCCGTTCGAAATCCACCGGCGCGCTGGCAGACGCGGCGGTGTTGCGCTTGAACTCGTAACGCATCAGGTCGCCGACCTGCTCGGATGCCACGATGAGCGCCTGATACAGGTGACGCGGTCCGTCGTAGATGTCGATGAAGCCGCGCAGCTTGGGGGCCGTGTCGGCCTCGACCGAAAAGCCGTCTTCGGTCATCTCGAGGATCGGATACGCCTCGTCGCCGATGTGAACCACACGCGTCGCGCGCTTGCGCCGAGCGTTTTTCTGGGCGGCGGCAAGTTCCGTACGGACTGAATCGGGTAAAAAGTCCGACATGGCGTGTGTCCCTTTCAAGGCGTTCCCGAGCGATAAAATGGTGCAACTACGGATTCGGTCAATGAAATGAATATGCTGCATGTGCAAACGTATCAGGCGCGCCACAGGGGGAACGCTGGACGCCGTTACCGGAAATGCGGTAAAAATGGTTAGCAGCATTCAGGCTGCGGAAGTGGCTGGTGCGGATGAGCATGACCGATGCGGGGCACCCCGCCCTCGCCTTTCTCAACACGGTGACGGACGACGGCAAGACACGGGCCACCAACAGCTTCGCCGATGGCGAGGGGCTGCTGGCGCTGCTGGTTGCAGCCGGTGCCGTGCCCCGCGGCCTGCCCGTGCCCGGCGGGCGGCAGGTGGCCGAGGCCGTCGCCCTGCGCGAGGCAGCCTATGCCGTGCTGTCGGCGATGGCCGCGGGGCGAAAGCCTGGGCGCGAGGATGCGCTGACGCTGGAGACGGCGATCAAGGGCACCTTGCAGGATGCGACCCTGTCCTTCGGCCCGCGCGGGATGACGATCGCGCCCGGGCCGCTGGGCGGATTGCAGGACCACCTGGTCCTGTCGCTGCACGACCTGCTGCGCCGCGACGACCTTGTCCGCCTCAGGGAATGCCGGCGCTGCACACATCTGTTCCTGGACCACGGGCGCGGCCGCGGGCGGCGCTGGTGCGCCATGGCGCGCTGCGGCAACCGGGCCAAGACCGAGGCGTTTCGCGCGCGGCGGCGGGTCGGCGGCGGTTGAGCTGTGCAAGCGTGCAGGGGTCGGCCTGCGCTCTGTGCGGTTTTGCGGTGCCATGTAGCGGGCTACCTCCTGCATCAAGCAATCGGAGGATTTCCCATGGGCCTGTTGATCGACGGCGAATGGCGCGACCAGTGGTACGACACCAAATCGACTGGCGGCGCGTTCCAGCGTCAGGAAAGCCAGTTCCGCAACTGGGTCACGGCCGACGGCAGCGCCGGGCCGACCGGAACGGGCGGTTTCAAGGCCGAGAGCGGGCGCTATCACCTCTACGTCAGCCACGCCTGCCCCTGGGCCAATCGCGCGCTGATCTTCCGCAGCCTGAAGGGGCTCGAGGACCACATCGGTGTGTCTGCCGTGCATCCCGACATGCTGGGGGATGGCTGGACCTTTGACACGGGGTTTCCCGGCGCCACGGGCGATACGCTGTTTGGCTCCACCTACATGCGCGAGATCTACCAGCGCGCCGAGCCCAGGGCGACGACGCGCGTGACCGTGCCGGTCCTGTGGGACACCGAGACGAACACCATCGTCTCGAACGAAAGCGCCGAGATCATCCGCATGTTCAACTCGGCCTTCAATGGCGTCACCGGCAACACGGATGATTACTACCCCAAGGCGCTGCGCCCCCGCATCGACGAGATCAACGCCCGCGTCTACGACACGATCAACAACGGGGTCTACAAATCCGGCTTTGCCACCACGCAAGATGCGTATGACACAGCGGTCCACGCGCTTTTCGACTCGCTGGACTGGGTTGAGGGCATCCTGTCGGAAAACCGCTACCTGACCGGCGACCGCGTCACCGAGGCCGACTGGCGGCTCTTCACGACGCTGGCGCGGTTCGACGCGGTCTACCACCTGCACTTCAAGTGCAACCGGCAGCGGCTGGTCGACTATCCCAACCTCTGGGCCTATGCGCGCGAGCTTTACCAGTGGCCAGGCGTGGCCGGGACGATCCACTTCGACCACATCGTGCGGCACTATCATTACAGCCACGAGAGCATCAATCCGCACCGGATCATCCCGATCAACCCGGTGATCGACTGGATGGAACCGCACGGGCGGGAGCGCTTGAAGGCCGCCTGACCGGGCACTTGCGGGATCGCACGGCGCTGCTAGGCTGGCCCCGACCGAAAAACCGACAGGGCCTGTCCGGAAGATGCCTTTACCGATCGCCGCGCGCGCGCCCTTGAGGATGCCCCTGTAGGGCTCCACCGCGTGGATGTAGCCATGTCCACCCTCGTCACCCGCTTCGGCGCGACCGAGTTCGAGAGCGTCGGCCTCGGCGCGCCCAGCCTTGAGGTCGGCATCGCCTTTCTGCTCGAGAAAACGGGCCTGACTGCGACCCCTTTGCCCAGCGCGCAAGGTGCATGGAACCGCTCCGCCGTGCTGCACACCCACTCCGGCGCGGTGATCGAGGTTCTGGCCCCCCACCCCGATTTCAGGGGCCTCAACCACCTCGGCGCGGAACTGGCCCGCCTGCCCCTGCCGCAACTGGTGTTCTGGACGGTGCAGACCCCGGATTTCGACGCAGCCGTCCAGCAGACTGCAGCACTCGGTCATCCGCTGGAACAGACGCAGACCCAGACCATCGACGTGGACGGCTTCCGGCAATCGGGCAAGATCGGGCGCCTCGGGCCGGGCGAAAACATGATCCGCCCCGTCCTGTCGGCCCAGGATGTTCCGCCCACCTACCCGATCCCGCCTGATCCCGCCTGCACGGCCACCGCCCTCCACCTCAGCCATTGGGAGGCACCGCCCCTCAACCGCCTGCTGGATGGCCTGGGCCTGACGCTCCGCGCCACCCCCGGCGCGCCCTCTCTGCGTCTCGACCTGCAGACCCCCAAGGGTCCGGTCACTCTGGAAAGCGGCGATTGGGTCAAGGGCGGCACCGGTCAGGTCATCGGCCGCCTCGGCCGGTCGATGCGGCATCTGGTCTTGCGGCGGTAGGGCCGGTCTTCCGGGCATCTCGGCGGTTGTGACACGCGCGTCATCGGGTAATCATCAACGCAACCACGTCTCGTTCAGGATCACCCAGCACATGCGCCGCTTCATCGCCCCCTTCATTTTCTCCCTCACTTTCGCCACCGCGGCCAACGCCCAGCAATGCGGCGGCGATTTCGGCCAGTTCGTGCAGGGTCTGCGGGCCGAGGCAGCGCAGCGCGGCTATAGCCAGCAGGCGATCGATGGCTTCTTTCGTCACGCCGACTACTACCAGCGGGCGCTCGATGCCGACCGGCGTCAGGGCATCTTCACCGTGCCCTTCACCGAATTCTCGCGCCGCCTGATTTCGCAGAACCGCCTCGACAACGGCCGCCGAAACGCGGAACGCCACCGCGCCGTCTTTGACGAAATCGAGCGTCGCTTCGGCGTCTCGCGCGGCATCCTTCTGTCGTTCTGGGCGTTCGAGACGGATTACGGCGCGTTTCAGGGCGACTACAACACGCTCGATAGCCTGGTGACGCTCGCCTACGATTGCCGTCGCCCCGAGTTGTTCCGCCCCGAGGTTTTTGCCGCGCTCGAGCTCTACACGCAGGGGAATTTCGACCCGGTGAACACGCAAGGCGCGTGGGCAGGCGAGATCGGCATGGTGCAGATGCTGCCCGAGGATATCGTGACGCATGCCATCGATGGCGACGGCGACGGGCGCGTCAGCCTTCAGACCTCGCCTGCGGATGCGCTCTTGTCGGGGGCGAACATCCTGTCGTCGCTGGGCTGGCGTCCCCGCGAGCCGTGGCTGATCGAGGTCACAATCCCCGGCGATCTGGATTGGTACCAGACCGGCATCCACACCTCGCGCCGCGTGTCCGAGTGGGAAGCCGCGGGCGTGCGTGCCCGCGCTGGCGGCAGCCTGCCGATGTCGAGTGCGCAGGCCTCGATCATCCTTCCCGAGGGGCGCAATGGTCCGGCCTTCATCGCCTACCCGAACTTCAACGTGCTCTTCGAGTGGAACCAGAGTTTCACCTATGTCCTGACCGCCGCCTATTTCGCCACGCGGCTGGAGGGGGCGCCGGTCTTCGACCCGCGCAACCCCGAGCCGGGCCTGAACGGCGACCAGATGCGCGAGTTGCAGCGGCGGCTCGTGGCGCGTGGCTATGATACCGGCGGCACGACAGGCATCCTTGGGGCGCGGACCCGCGCCGCCGTGCGCGAGGTGCAGCGCGAGCTGGGCCTGCCGGCCGACGCCTGGCCGACGCGCGCGCTGTTGAACGCGCTTTGACCCCTACGGATCGGGGCCCGCATCGCGGGCCTCGCGGATCGGGAAGCGGTCGCCCGCCGTCGTGATCAGGACCAGGCGACCGTCATTCTCGACCAGCGCGTCGCACCGCGTCGCGCCGTTGATGAAGTCGATGCATACGGTGCTGTCTGTCGTCACCTCGAAATAGCCATAGGCATACCCACCCTGCCCGAGGTCATAGGCGTAGGTGTAACGCCCGTCGTTGTAGAAGTGCGAGACGCCATCGTCGAAAAAGATCAGCTCCTGCCCGCGCAGCCGCGCATCGAGGTCGGGCGCCGCGATAAGCGTATCGCCGGGCCTTGTGTCCAATGTCTGCGCGGTTGCAGGCAGGGGTATGAGGAACGCGAGCGCGAGGGTGATCTTCCTGTTCATGGAGCGAGCGTAACACGCCCCCCGATCACCCCTGCGTCACGATATGGTCAGGCGACCAGTTGCTCGGCCTTCTTCAGGTCGACCGACACCAGCTGCGACACACCCTGTTCGGCCATGGTCACACCAAACAGGCGGTCCATCCGCGCCATCGTCACCGCGTGGTGCGTGATGATCAGGAAGCGCGTCTCGGTCTGGCGGGTCATCTCGTCGAGCAGGTCGCAGAACCGCGTGACGTTCGCGTCATCGAGCGGTGCGTCGACCTCGTCCAGCACGCAGATGGGCGCGGGGTTGGCCAGGAAGACCCCGAAGATCAGCGCCAGCGCGGTCAGGGTCTGTTCGCCGCCCGAGAGCAGAGAGAGCGTCGACAGCTTCTTGCCGGGCGGCTGGCACAGAATCTCCAGGCCAGCCTCGAGCGGGTCGTCGGATTCGACCAGCACCAGCCGTGCCTCGCCGCCGCCGAAAAGGTGGGTGAAGAGCTTGGTGAAATTCGCGTTCACCTCGTCAAAGGCCTTGAGCAGCCGCTCGCGCCCTTCGCGGTTCAGGCTGGCGATGCCGGTGCGCAGCTTGGCGATGGCCTGTTCCAGGTCGGTCTTTTCGGTCGCCAGCGTGTCATGCTCTTCCTGCACCTCGCGTGCGTCTTCCTCGGCCCGCAGGTTCACCGCGCCCAGCGCATCGCGCTGACGGCGGAGGCGGTGGACATCGGCCTCGATCCGATCCGAGGGTGGCATCGGGTCGGGCAGATCGCCGAGGCTTTCGCGAAGCGCCTCGGGCGTCGTCTCCATCTCTTCCTCGATGCGGGCGGCGGCAGCCTCAACCCCTTCGCGGGCGGCATCGCGGCGCGCCTCGGCGGCGGCGCGGCCTTCGCGCGCTTCGGAGGCGGCACGTTCGGCATCACGCTCGGCGGTGACGGCGGCACGAAGGGCACCTTCCGCCGTCGAGAGCGCATCGGCAGAGGCGGCCTTGCGCGCCTCGGCGGTGGTGATCTTATCGGCCAGCCCCTCGCGCGTCGCGGTCAGCTCGTCGGGTTTGCCGCGCGCCTCGGTCAGCTTCGCCTCGGTCTCGGTCCGGCGTGCCTGCAACTCGGCCAGCCGGGTGCTGGCGCTGTCGAGACGCTTCTGCCACCCGGCGATATCAGACCCGATCTGGCGGATTCGAGCCTCGCGCCGCTCGCCTTCGCGCTTCAGCTCGTCATGGGCGGTGCGGCGGGCGAGCATGGTCATCCGCGCGGCCTCGACCGTGGTGCGGATGTCTTCCAGCCGCGCGCGGCTGGCGTCGAGATCTTCCAGCTCGGCCTTCGCGCCCTCGGCGCGGGCAAGCTCGGTCTCGGCGGCCTTGGCCTCGTCGGCGTGGCGCTTGGCGGCGGCCTGAAGTGTCTCGAGCCGACCTTCCAGCACGCTGCGCTCGGCCTCGGCCCGCGACTGCGCGCGGGATGCATCGGCCAGCCGCGTGTCGGCGTCGCGGCGGGCGGCGCGTGCGGCCTTGTCAGCCTCGGTCAGATCGGACAGGCGCGCGGCCAGCCGCTCATGGGCGGCGCGCGCCTCGGCGGCCTTGGTCGCGGCCTCATCTGCCTCGGCGCGCAGTTCGGCCAGGCGGTTCACCTGCTCGAGCCGGCGCGCGGCGGTCGAGACGGCATCGGCGGCGGCAACGGCGTAACCGTCCCAGCGCCACAGATCGCCCTCGCGGCTGACAAGGCGCTGACCGGGCTGCAGGAGCGGCTGAAGCCGCGCGCCCTCGGCGCGGTCGACAAGGCCGATCTGCGACAGGCGACGCGCCAGAAGCGCAGGGCCCTGCGCCACCTCGGTGATCGCGCGGACGCCCGAGGGAAGCGGCGCGGGCGCGTCATAGGCAGAAAGGCCCGTCCAGCCGGTGCCGCCGGGTTGGCCTGCCTCACCGGCTTTGAGGTCGTCGGAAAGCGCCGCACCCAAGGCGGCCTCGAACCCCGGCGAAACGGTGATCCGGTCGAGGATCTGGTCGCCCTCGCCCCGCTCGCGGTCCAGCAGTCGGGTCAGCGCAGCGACCTCGGCCTCGAGCGTTCCGGCACGCCCTTCGGCATCGGCGCGGGTGCTGCGGGCCTCGGCCTCGGTCCCTTGCGCCTCGGCGCGGGCAGCCTCGGTCTCGGCCAGCGTCTCTTCGGCGCGGGCGGCAAGATCGCGCGCAGCGGCCAGCGCATCGCCCGCGGCCTCGTGTTCGCGGACCACACCAGCCAGGCGCTCGGTCGCTTCCTCGGCGGCGCGCGAGGCGGTCTCGGCCTCACCTGCATGGCGCGCGCGGGCCTTTTCGGCCTCGGTCACGCGGCGTTCGGCGGATTGGTGGCGCGCGGCAAGGCGCGCTGCCTCTTCGGTGGCGTCGGTCAGGTCCTGCTCGCGGGTGCGCAGCACCTCGGCGGCTTCCTCAGCGGCGGCCAGCGCCGCGACCAGCGCATCATCATGGCCTTCGCTTTCGGCCTGAAGGCCGCGGCGTTCCTCTTCCAGCGCGGCGATGCTCTCGCCCGCGTCGGCGTTCAGGGCGCCCTCGCGGTCGATGTCGCGGGTCAACTGGTCAAGGCGGCCTTCCAGCGTCGTCACCGCCTCGCGCGCCCGGGCGATGTCGCCGTCGAGGCTGTCACGCTCCACCATCAGACGCTGCAGAAGGGCACCGGCGATCGCCTCTTCCTCGCGCAGGGGGGGCAGCTTGCCCTCGGCCATCTCGCGCGCGGTGGCGGCTTCGCGCGCGGCGGTCTCGGCGCGGGCGGCGCCGGTCAGCGCCTCGCGCAGTATGGCCTCGGCCCGCGCCTCCCCCTCCTGCGCGTCGCGCCAGCGGAGGTACAGAAGCAGCCCCTCGGCCTGCCGCAGCTCGGCCCCGATCTCGCGGTAGCGCTGCGCCTGCCGCGCCTGTCGCGCCAGTGACGAGAGCTGCGAGGCAAGCTGTTCCAGCACGTCCTCGACACGGGCGAGGTTCGTCTCGGCCCCTTTCAGCTTCAGCTCGGCCTCGTGGCGACGCTGATAGAGGCCCGAGATGCCGGCGGCCTCTTCGAGGACCCGCCGGCGCGCCTTGGGCTTGGCGTTGATAAGTTCAGAGATCTGCCCCTGCCGGACCAGCGCGGGCGAATGCGCACCGGTCGAGGCATCGGCGAACAGCATCTGCACGTCGCGCGCGCGCACGTCCTTGCCGTTCAGCTTGTAGGCCGACCCGGCATCGCGCGTGATGCGGCGGGTGATGTCGAGCGTGTCTTCGTCGTTGAACCCGGCGGGGGCCAGACGCTGCGAGTTATCGAGTTGCAGCACGACTTCGGCGAAGTTGCGCGCGCCGCGGGTAGCGGCACCGGCAAAGATCACGTCCTCCATGCCGCCGCCGCGCATCGCAGTCGGGCGATTCTCGCCCATCACCCAGCGCAGCGCCTCGAGCAGGTTGGACTTGCCGCAGCCGTTCGGCCCGACGACGCCGGTCAGACCGTCCTGGATCACCAGATCGGTCGGGTCCACGAAGCTCTTGAAGCCATTCAGGCGCAGCCGGTTGAAGCGCATGGGCGTGTCCTTGCCATCACCGCGGGGTCTTGGACCTGTACCCTACCCCCTTTGTCGCATCCCGAGTCAACGGCGACACACCGGATATGGCGGTTTGAGCAGATTTATCCCCAAGATTTGCCTCATCACGCATGATCTTGTGGAATAAGATGCGCGGGATCACGCCGGTGGTGCGCGCTTGGGAATCGCTCTGCCGGGTCTTCATGATATGTCCGTCTCCGAACGGCGCCTCACCTGCCAGCGGTTGAGATGGACCCCTCGCGATGCTACATTTTGACTATCCCGGCGCCGGGGATGAGCAGGCGCGCAACGCAGGAGGATCGAGTCCTGACCGGACAGACCCACGCGGTGGCCCAGACCACTGCCCCCCGGGCCAGCCAAACGGCCCACACCGATGAGCTGACCAGCGAGTTGCTGCTCGAGCGCATCCTGTCATCCCTCGACGACGACAAGGCTGAAGATGTCGTGCAGATCGACCTGCGCGGCAAGTCGACCATTGCCGATTACATGGTCATCGCCTCGGGCCGCTCCTCGCGGCAGGTGGCTGCCATGTCGGAGAAGCTGGTCGAGCGTCTGAAAGAGGCGTTCCGCATCTCGGCCAAGGTCGAGGGCAAGGATGCCGGCGACTGGGTGCTGATCGACACGGGCGACGTGATCGTGCACATCTTCCGCCCCGAGGTGCGGGAGTTCTACCAGCTCGAGAAGATGTGGATGCCAGCAACCGCCGCAGCGCAGTAACGGCGGCGGATGCGCGTTCATCTTTGCGTTGTCGGGCGCTTGAAGGGCGGCCCGGAGAAAGATCTTGTCGACGATTACCTGAGGCGCTTCGACCGAAGCGGGCGGGCGCTTGGCCTGACGCTGGGCGACGTGGCCGAGGTCGAAGACCGCAAGGGCGGCGGCATGGCGGCCGAGGCCGCTCTGCTGCGCCGCGCGGTGCCGCAGGGGGCGACCCTTTGGGTGATGGATGAGCGCGGGGCGCAGTTGACGTCACCCGAGTTCGCAGACCGCCTTGCCACGGCACGGGATGCCGGGCGCGGCGACGTGGCGCTTTGTATCGGTGGTGCGGATGGCCTGGACCCGTCACTGCGGGCCGAAGCCGATCTCGCGATCTCGTTCGGGCGGATGGTCTGGCCGCACATGCTGGTGCGCGTGATGCTGGCCGAACAGCTTTACCGCGCGAGCCAGATCCTCGCGGGTAGCCCGTACCACCGCGCCTAGCGGTTCAGGATGTCCTTGTAGAACCGCCGCAGCAAAAGCAGCCCGAAGAACAACGGGATCATCGCCCAGAGCAGCACCACCTCGATCGAGATGAAGGTCGGGTTATAGGTCCCGTAGACCCCGGTGCGCGCAAGGCCGGTGAAATGGATCCAGGGCGTGTACCAGAGATACCCCTGAAGCCACTCCGGCATTTGTTCGTATATGAAGAGCACGCCCGCGACGAGGATCATCGGCCGAGTGATGATCGCCCAGATGTTTGCCCAGGCCGAAAATAGGCCCGTCAGCAGGCAGTTCAACGTCCCCAATCCAAGGCCCAACAGCGCTGCGAGTACGACGGACAGAACGATCGGACCCGGTGCCAGTGTCGCGCTGACCTCGGTGAATTGCAGGATACCGAAGAAGACGATGCAGAGGACGGTGATACTCGTCAAAAGGTTGAGCAGGAACCGGGCAAGGATCGCATCCAGCCAGGACACTGCAGGGTATTGCAGAAGCTGCTTCGAAAACTGCATCGAGTGCTGAACGCTGAGCGCGACATTCGCGTAGACCGTGAAGGGCAGATATCCCGACGCGTAGAACAGGATGAACGAATTGCCGAGCGGCGGCGTGCGCAGAAGGACGGAAAACGCGACCGACATGACGATCAGCGCCGCGACAGGCTGCGCCACCGCCCATATGTAGCCGCCGGGTGTCCGACCATAACGCGTCGACATCTCGCGCAGCATCAGCGCAAGGATCGAACGGAAAGCCGGGAAAGCCCGTGGCGCCCGAGGCAGGCGCAGATCAACGCCAGCAGTCTCTGTATCTCGAAGGCTCAACTGCGGCTCCACGTCTCTGGCTTTGCCGCCTGCGACTATGTATGACAGGGGTGTAGAGTACAATTGTCGTGAGTGTCGCCCCAGCCTTGGCCAATGCAGCAGGACCTCGTAAGGATGCCCCGGCTGCCGGGCCGAAGGACGCAGCGAGCGCCACGGCAGCGCCCGCCACTGGCCCTGCGGTCAAGAGAGCGGCCGGCGATCAACCCAACAGAAACGCATTCAAACCCTATGCACGCCCCGCACGGATGCGGCGGCGGCACTACGGCCTGCTTCTGTCCTATCTTCTGGTTGTGCTGCTTCCGCTGCTTGCCGTCGCGGTCTACCTCTATGACCGTGCGCAAGACCAATACGCCTCGAACGTGGGCTTTACCGTTCGCACCGAGGAGACGGGATCAGCCACCGACCTTCTCGGCGGCCTGTCGCAACTGAGCGGCGGCAACACGACCCGGGATGGTGACATTCTCTTCGAATTCATCACCAGCGCCGAGATGGTGCAGCGGATGCGGGCGCGGATGGATCTCGTCGCGCATTACGCGGCGCCGCATGACGTGGACCCGGTCTTTGCCCTGAAGCCCGACGCGGCCCTCGAAGATCTTGTCGGCCATTGGCAGGACGTGGTGCGTGTCTCGTATTCGCAAAGCAACGGCCTCATCGACCTCGAGGTGCTCGCCTTCGAGCCACAGATGGCCCAGGACATCGCGCGGGCGATCGTCGAGGAAGGCCAGATCCTCATCAACGAGCTGAACGACCAGGCGCGGTCGGACTCAATGCGCTTCGCCGCGCAGGACCTGGATGCCGCCATTGCCCGCCTGCGCACCGCGCGCGAGGCGCTGACCCAGTTCCGCACTGAGACCCAGATCGTCGATCCCGAAAGCGACCTCCAGGGTCGCACGGGTGTTTTGAACAATCTGCAGCAGCAGCTGGCCGAAGCGTTGATCGAGTTCGATCTTCTGTCGGAGAACACGGCCAACCCCAATGATCCGCGCCTCGTTCAGGTCGCGCGGCGGATACAGGTCATCAGAGACAGGATCCGGCAGGAGCGACTGAATTTCGCGACCGAGGATGTTGGAGCCGAGGGGGAAGACTATCCGACGCTCATGGCGCGATACGAAGGTCTGGTCGTCGACCGCGAGTTCGCCGAGGAAGGATATCGCGCCGCTCTTACGGCGCTCGACGTGGCGCGCACCAACGCGGCGCGTCAAAGCCGCTATCTGGCCGTCTACATCCAGCCGACCCTCCCGCAGAGCGCGGAATTTCCGCGGCGTGAGACCATCATCGCCTTCGCCTTTTTGTTCCTGACGCTGGGATGGGCGATCATGGCACTGATCTACTACAGCATACGCGATCGGCAGTAGGACCGGCGGGCCGATGATCCGCTTCGAGAACCTCACCAAGAGCTTCGAGGTGAACGGACGCCGCAAGGTCGTCATCGACAACCTGACGCTGACGATCGAGACCGGACGCTCGCTTGCCCTTCTGGGGCGGAATGGCGCGGGCAAATCGACGCTCATGTCGATCATTGCAGGCAATATGCGCCCCGACGCAGGCCGCGTCGTCAGCGACGGCACCATCTCCTGGCCGATCGGCCAGACGGGATCGGTGCATCCCCAGATGACAGGTGCGCAGAACACCCGTTTCCTGGCGCGGGTCTACGGCGTGGAAACCGGCGAACTGGTCGATTTCGTCGAGGATTTCGCACAATTGGGCGCGCATTTTCACATGCCGGTCCGGACCTACTCATCGGGGATGAAGGCGCGCCTGGTTTTCGGCCTTTCGATGGGCATCAAGTTCGACATCTACCTCATCGACGAGGTCACAGGCGCGGGGGATGCCGCATTCAGGTCCCGCAGCGCCGCGCTGTTTCACGAACGCATGGCCAGTTCAGATGCGATCATGGTGAACCACAATCTGAACGAGCTGCGGGAATTCTGCGATGCGGCTCTTCTGCTCGAACACGGGAAACTTTCGTATTTCGAAGACCTTGACGAGGCAATCGAGACTCACAAGCGCAACATGCGCTGAGCGCGGCTCAGCAAGCAGCCGCCGCATGGGTTAATGGTTTCTCCCGAATTAAGCGGTAACGGCGCGCCAGGTTCACAATCCGGTCAAGGCAGCACCCGCACGAACGGCCATCTCTCGGAGCAGCATTTTCGCGACGGAGACCGCCATGACCCCGCTCGACGTGATCGGGCAAACGCAGAGCAATCAGGGGATGCTGGACACTGGCATCACCGATCTGCTCATCCATGAAACAGCGGCCGGTCCGGTTCTCTACACCCTGTCGGGACCGACCGGAGGCGTGGCCGCCTATGCGCTGGGTGGGCCCGGCGGACCCGCCCTGATCGACTTCGCGGTCTTCGGCCCGGCCTATTCCGAAAGCGTGATGGATACCCTGACCCTGCTGGAAACGCCGGGGGGCCCACGGCTCGTGGTGGCAGGGGATGCGAATGACAGCCTGACGTCTTTTGCCATCGGAGCCGACGGCACGCTGGGTGCGGAGGGTATCATCGAAGGTCTTGCCAATGGCTCTGGCGGGACGGTTCTGGATATCGGGCAATGGAACGATGACCTGCTCTTCGTCACCAACCCCGGGTCCACGTCGGTCGAAGTCTACCGGATTGATCCCGGCGGCACGCTCAGCCGGGCATTCTCGGTACCCGACACGCCGGGCACCTATGCCGACACGGTCTTTGCCGTCGAGACGGTCTCGCTTGGCGGCAACGACTACCTGATCGCGGCCAGCGCCTCCGAATCCGGGGTGACCGCCTACCGGATCGAGGCGGATCGCCTGATCGCGACGGGCAGTCTGGGCGCCGATCAGGGCATCGGGATCATGACGCCGACCGCCCTTGGCGCCGTGGCTGTCGAAGGGCGGTCCTTCATCCTGCTCGGATCGGCCCCGGGCGACGGCATCGGACAGTCCGGCGCGATCACCGTGATGGAACTGTTGCCGGGCGGACAGCTTGCTCCGACCGACCACGTCATCGACACGCTCCACACCCGTTTCGGCGGTATCCAGAGCCTGGAAACGGTTCAATCGAACGGCTTCACCTACGTGATCGCGGGCGGCGGGGATGACGGGCTGACTGTCTTCCTCCTGATGCCCAACGGGCGGTTGCAGATGATCGACGTGCGCGCAGACAGTCATGACAGCGGGCTGGAGAACGTGACCGCCATCGCCGCCCACGCGACAGGGGACTCGGTGCGCGTTTTCGTGTCGTCCGAGATCAGTCCGGGCATCACCGAGCTGTCGCTCGACACGTCGCGCAACGGGTCGATCCTCGTCGCGCAAGCGAGCGGCGGTCAGATGACCGGCACGGCGCTTGACGATATTCTGTCAGGGGGGGCAGGCAATGATTTGCTCCAAGGGTCTTCGGGCGACGATATCCTCGAAGATGGCGCCGGGCAGGACACGCTGAGCGGTGGCGCCGGCAACGATCTCTTCGTTCTGCGAAGCGACGGGACCACCGACGGTATCATTGACTTCGAACTCGGCCGCGACCGGATCGACCTGTCATCCTGGCCCTTTCTCTACGATCCAACGGAACTCGCCGTGCAATCGACAGCGGGCGGAGCCATCGTGACATGGCGCGGTGAGACCCTGATCATCGAGACGGTGCAGGGCGTCACGCTGACCAAGGCCGATGTCGTCGCCTCGATCATGTCCGCACCGAACCGCAGCCCGATCCCCTTCGATCCACCACCTGCCCCGACGGCGACCTACATCGGCACCAGCGGAAACGATTCCTATGCAGGTGGGGCCGACAACGACACGATCCTGGGCGAAGGCGGTGATGACACGCTTCTCGGCGGCCCAGGCCTCGACTCGATCGAAGGCGGGGTGGGCAACGACGAGATCCGTGGCAATCTGAACGGCGACACGATCCATGGCGGCGACGGGTTCGACCGGCTCTATGGCAACTTCGGGTTCGACACGATCTACGGCGGGGCCAACGCCGACGAGATCTACGGCGGCAACCAGAACGACCGGCTCTACGGCGAGCGGGGCAACGACCTTGTCGTCGGCCAGAGCGGCAATGACACGATCTGGGGCGGCGCCGGGTTCGACACGCTGCGCGGCGGGGCCGACGACGACCTGATCTATGGTGGAGACCTGGGTGACCAGCTGATCGGCGGAATCGGCGACGACACGCTTCTTGGCGAACTGGGCAACGACAGGCTCGACGGCAACGACGGGGCCGACAGCCTCGACGGAGGCGAGGGTATCGACGCGCTTTATGGTGGGCCGGGCGACGATACGCTCCTCGGGGGGGCGGGCGACGACCGGATCTTTGCGGGCCTCGACGATGATCGTATCGACGGGGGCACAGGCGACGACACGATCTTCGGCTCGGCGGGCGTGGATACCTTTGTTTTCGCGCCCGACCACGGCGACGACGTGATCCGCGACTTCGATCCGCATGGAGAGATCATCGACCTGACGGCGCTGGGAACAGCGTTCGGAGCGCTCGCCATCGGGCCCATGGCCGGGGGCGTTCTGGTGACCACGTCCGGCGGTACGATCCTGCTGGAAGGTGTCGCCGAGAGCGACCTGGGGGCAGGCGACTTCCTGTTCTGACCGGGGCCTCCGAACTTGGCCGCGGGGCTACGTCCTGTGATGTTCGAGAATCAGCTGGTAGATTCTGTGCAGATCACCGGCCTGATCGGCAGACCGGCGTAGCGCCGGGCGATGGGTTGGCGGTTTCCGGTACCGATCCGGCTCGTCGTCGATGCGCGAGAGCACCTCGACCAGGCCGCTGTGGTCAGACACATCGACGACGAACCCGTTCTTCCCGTCGATGACATCCCGCCCGATCGCCCCCCGATCCGAGGCCACCACCCACAGCCCGAGCGCAAGCGCTTCGCGCGTGACGAGTCCGTGGCTTTCCGGCCAAATGGATGGCGCGAGCAAGACATCGATCTGTCCGTAGATCCGACCGACCTCTGACAACGGGCTTCTTGGCAGAAACGTCACGGGGGTGCCATTCCACACCTCGCGACGGGTCTGCCCCGTGGCCATGGAGTGATCGACGACGATGAGGTCGATGTTCCGGAATTCACGTGCATGCACTGCCGCCTGAAGCAGTTTGTAACCCTTGTGGCGAGAGGCCCCGCCGATGTGGCCAAGGCGGACACGCCCCTCCGGACCCGGTTCGAACACCCGCTCCGGCAGATCGGAGATGCCGTTCTCGACCGTCTCGACCCCATTCAAGCCAGCTTTGCGGTGAAGCTCGGCGAAGGCATCCGAGACGGCGAGAATGGCCGCCGCGCCTTGCAGGCCGCGTTGGGTAATCCGCGCGCGATCGGGCAGGGTCGCGAGGCCTGCGGGGCGGAAATCATAGGTCTCGGGCGTACCGTCCGTGGCGATGAGAAACTGGTTGGGCGACACCCACCACCCATCGTGAAGCGTGACAACATACGGAACGGCGCGGCGGCGCAGCGCGTCCACGACCGAGGCCGTCAATCTCTGGATACAGTGGAGGTGAACGACATCGGGCCGGATGCGCGAGAGAAGCCGGTCGAAGACATCGGCCATCCGATGATCGCACACCTCCATCGTGTCGATCCCGTCTTTCGCCGTCACCGTCCAGACGCGCACGCCATCGCGCGCGTGGCATTGCACGTCATAGGGGCGCGCGCCGCCTTCGAGCGTGGCAATGATGTCGATCTCGTAGGTCTCTCCATGAAGACGAAGAAGATCGGCGACATTGTCCTGCACGACGCGCGTGGCACCGCCGATGTCTTGCGGCGGGTAGAACACGTTGACGATCAAGAGGCGGGTCTTTTTCCGGCCCGCAGCCGGGCGGGCAGTGTCGAACATGGCGTCAAATGCCTTGCCCATGGACTGCAGGCTGTAATCCCGCAGCACGCGCTCACGGGCTGCCGACCCGATCCTGCGGCGCAAGGCGCCATCATCGATCAGCTTCAAGATGGCCGCGACGAAGGCGGCCTTGTCGTCGGCGATCATCCCGGTGACGCCGTCTTCGACCACCTCGCGGTAGGTCGCGGTCGGGCTGACGACGGAGGGCACGCCGAACATGGCAGCCTCCATCCATTTGATCTCGCTCTTGGCGTCGGTGAGGATCGACGGGTCAAGCACCGAAAGGTTGATGTCGGCACCGGCGACCTGGGCACAGAATATCTCGAAGTCCCATATCGGGCTTATCAGGTGCACATCCGGATGCCTGGGGTCGAGCTGCGAGAAGGCCGGAAACTCACCAATAAGCCGGACCTCGACCTTGCCGGGCCGCCGCGACAAAACCTCGGCAAGCGCGGGCTCGAGGATCTCGGTGAACTCGGCCTTGTGGGCCTTGGTGCCCGACCCGTAATAGACGACAAGCTTCTCACCCACGGGGGTTTCGCGCTGTCCGACCCGGCCCAGGACATGCATGTGCTGCGCGCCCAGCGCGTTGCGATGCAGGGCGACTTGCCCGCTGCGGACAATGGGCTGCATTGCGTCCCGGATCGTCGAGGTCGACGCGATCCCGTAATCGCACAGGCTCATCGCGTGCCGGAAGAGGGGCACACCACAGGCAATCGCGGCATGATCCGCGCGGCTGATCTGGCCTGCATAGGTCTTGAGCGGTGGGGGAAAGACGGCAGGGTCGAAGATCAGGTCATCGCAATCGTAGAACGTGGCAACACCCATCTGAGCTGCAGCGGTGATCACATCGATCACGGCGGGAAAGGCGGGTACGCGCACGAAGATCACGGCGTCATAGAACTCCAGCCGGTCACGCAATAGATCCAGTTCGGTCCCCTGATGGAACAGGTCGGCCTCGTAACCGGCTTCCCGCAATTGATCGATCTTCTGATCGGCGCGGTAGAGCTTGCATTGGTAGAGGTCATCATTGGCCAGCACAGCCACGCGCCGGATCGCGCCGGACCGCAGGGGCGCCCGGAACGGCAGTGTGTAGAGGGCAAGCGCATCGGCCAACAGCCTCTGCACGCCGGCGACAGGCATGGAGGTGAGGCGCGTGCCAAGGTCATTCCAGATCGCCTCGAAAACGACGCGTCCGATGGCGCGGCGGCGTCGGGTGAGAACGACGTCGGAAAAGACCGTGGCGGGCAGCGTCGCGCATATCTCCAGGGCTTCGCGCCACTGCTCTTGCAGGACCAGCCGCTCGGCCAACGTGATCCCGTTGGCGCCGATGTCGAAGCCGGCAGGGACGGCGCGGCGCAGTTCGATCTCCGTGCCGATGCGATCCTGTGAAAACAGGATATCGGCCAGATCAAGCGAGGCCCTTGGATGGCCTGGACAGTGATCGATGACCAACCGCAGCAACCATTCCGCCGTTCCCACATCACCCGCGCGCCGACGCTGTCGCGCGAGATCGAGCAGGAAGCCCTCGACGCCGGGTTCACCGGGGTCGAAGACCAAGACGCCGGGCCGTGGTGCGGTCGCGAGGTGATGTAGCGTCGCGGCTACTCCGGCCTCGTCTCCGAGATCGGGCGAAGCTGCACGGAATGCCGACAGGGACGCCAGCACGGCGTCCGGCATATGCACGCCGTGGTGCATTCGGAACCACGCACGCGGGTTGGCATGTGCACCGGCGCGCACACCCCGGCCCGCCCAATGCCGTCGCAGGACGGCCGGGTCGTCGGACGCGGCCGCGCTTACCCCAGCGAAGGCGAGCGCATCGAGATAGAAACCGGGATCGAAGCCATGGTCGGGGTGCGGCGGAATCCCCTCGGCCAGGCCTGTCGTGCAAAAGTGCCGGATCGCCGTCAGTCGGTCGTGCGCAGGCAGGCTGTGTGCCGCACGCTCGGCCGCGACGATGTAGAACTCATGCTCGAAGATTTCCCCGAATACCGCCCCATGGAGCCCATGAGCCAACCAGAGGTCACCCTCGGTCAGGGCGATATCGGCAACGCCGATGCCGGAATGTCGCAAGGCAAGGTCGGCCTGTCGGGCCGAAAGCGTCTCGCGCAGGGCGATGCCGTGGAAACGGCG
Organism: uncultured Roseicyclus sp.; assembly: GCA_964629305.1. Classification (GTDB taxonomy): domain Bacteria; phylum Pseudomonadota; class Alphaproteobacteria; order Rhodobacterales; family Rhodobacteraceae; genus Roseicyclus. The sequence continues at coordinate 7,404 of CAZVQL010000010.1, read as the reverse complement.
CACGAAAGCGGGATCCCAGTATTCGGGAACCGCTGACCGGCCTTCACGGTGGCCGAACTCGAGATAATGGAACACCGCCTCGCCCGGGCTGGAGACGGCGTCGGCAACGTCTGGATTGTCCGCAAGATAGGCACCCACGTTGAAACCGTCGTTCAAAACGCTGGCCTTCGGATGCGTGCCCAGCGTTCGGGCGACACCCTGTCGTTCAACAAGGGCACGGTATCGGGGCTGCCAGTCCTCGCTGCCGCCACGCGTCTTGAACCGGGCGACGCGAACCTTGATCCGGCGCAGGGCTCTTGCGGCCTCTTCTCCAAGCATGCCTGACGGTCGCCTCAACTGGTTACTACGAGAGACTGAATAGCCCGCCGTGCCGTCCCTGTCATCTGCAACGGTCGCCGCCTTGCGCCTGTGGGGCTGGGTCCATAGAACCGTCGCCAAGGAGTCCACGCCATGCCGATCGACCATCCGCCGAAGCCCGTCGTCCTGTGCATCCTCGATGGCTGGGGCATCGGCCCGACCGAGGCCGACAATGCGCCGCTGCTGGCGGCGACGCCGACGATGGATCGGCTGATGGCGACCTGCCCGCATGCCACGCTGACCACGCACGGCCGCGCCGCGGGCCTGCCCGAGGGGCAGATGGGCAATTCCGAAGTGGGTCACACCAATATCGGCGCGGGGCGCGTCGTGGCGATGGACCTCGGCATGATCGACCTCGCGATCGAGGATGGCAGTTTCTTCAGGAAACCCGCGCTGGCCGATTTCATCGCCACGCTGAAAGACAGCGGCGGGCGCGCGCATCTGGCCGGTCTGACCTCGCCCGGCGGGGTACATTCGCACCAGTCGCATATCGTGGCCGCCGCCCGTGCGCTGACCGATGCGGGGCTCGAGGTGCTGGTCCATGCGATCACTGATGGCCGCGACGTGGCGCCCAAATCCGCCGCAGACCAAGTGGCGCAGGTGCAAGCCGATCTGCCGGACGGCGCGCGGATCGTGACCGTCTCGGGCCGCTACTTCGCCATGGACCGCGACAACCGGTGGGACCGGGTGCAGCGCGCCTATGACGTGATGGTGAACGCCAAGGGAGCCAGCGGCCCCGATGCAGGCGCGATCATTCAAGCGGCCTATGACGCGGGCAAGACCGACGAGTTCATCGAACCTGCCGTGGTCGAGGGCTACGACGGCATGGCCGAGGGTGACGGCCTCTTCTTCGTGAACTTCCGCGCGGATCGGGCGCGGGAAATCCTTGCCGCCATCGGCGACCCCGATTTCGACGGCTTCGACCGCGGCCCCCGGCCCGCCCTCGCGGCACGGCTTGGCATGGTCGACTATTCCAAGGCGCATGACGCCTACATGACCACGATGTTCCCGAAGCAGGAGATCGTGAACACGCTGGCGGAATGGGTGGCGAAACAGGGGCTCCGGCAGTTCCACATCGCCGAGACCGAGAAATACCCCCATGTGACCTTCTTCCTGAACGGCGGCAAGGAACCGCCCGTCACGGGAGAAGACCGCTACATGGCCCCGTCCCCCAAGGTCGCCACCTACGACCTTCAGCCCGAGATGTCGGCGGGCGAGGTGACCGACCATTTGGTCGGGGCGATCGGCGCGGGCTACGACCTGATCGTGGTGAACTACGCCAACCCCGACATGGTGGGCCACACCGGCGATCTGCAGGCCGCGATCAAGGCCTGCGAGGCGGTGGATACCGGCCTCGGCCGCGCGGTGGAGGCGCTGGATAAGGTGGGTGGCGCGATGATCGTCACCGCCGACCACGGCAATTGCGAAACGATGGTGGACCCGGTCACAGGCGGCCCGCACACGGCACATACGCTGAACCCGGTTCCGGTGATCCTGTTTGGCGGCCCGGAAGGCGCAGGTCTACGCGACGGCATCCTGGCCGATCTTGCGCCCAGCCTGTTGCAGTTGATGGGCCTGCCGCAGCCGCCCGAGATGACCGGGAAAACGCTTCTGACATGATCCTGCGCACAGCCCTTGCCGCCGCCCTTCTCTTCGCCACGCAGGCGCGGGCCGAGCTTGACGCCGCCGAGACCGCGGCGCGGGCGGCCGAGATGCTGGAACAGGCGGGCTTTGCCCTGCTCGAGGCCGAGGGCGCGCGCGACCGGGTCGAAGCGCTGACCCAGACCGTCCGCGGTTACGAGGAGGGGCTTCTGGCGCTCCGCGAGGGCATCCGGCAGGCCGCGCTGCGCGAACAGACGATCCTGCTGATCTTCGAGGCCGAGCGCGACCGGCTTTCCCGCCTCTTGGGCGTTCTGCAAAGCATCGAGGGCGCGCCCGCGCCGCTTCTGATGATGCACCCCGAGGGGGCACTGGGCACCGCGCGGTCCGGGATGATCGTGTCCGAGGTCACGCCCGCCGTGGCGGAGGAGGCGCGCGCGCTGCGCGGCCAGTTGCAGGAACTGGCCACCCTTCGCGCGCTGCAGGATGGAGCGCTCGCGCAGCTGACCGCAGCGCTGGAACGCGCGCAGGATGCCCGCAGCGCGCTGAGCCAGGCCATCGCCGACCGGCGGATGCTGCCCGAGAACTTCACGCAAGATGAAGCGGCCATGGCCGAGCTGATCGACAGCGTCGATTCGCTCGACAGCCTTGCCGCGCTGCTTGCTGCCGACCCGCCTGAGGCCGCGCCGGACCTGCCCGACTTCACGCAAGCCCGCGGCGAACTGCCTCTGCCCGTTCTCGGCACGCAACTGCGCGCCTTCGGCGAGTCTGACGCCGCGGGCGTCACGCGGCCCGGCCTGGTCTATGCGACGCGGCCCCGCGCACTGGTCACGGCCCCCTGGCCCGCCTCGGTCCGCTATGCCGGGCCGCTGCTCGACTACGGAAATGTGATCATACTCGAACCCCAAGGGGGCTATCTGTTGGTCCTCGCGGGCCTCGGCACCCTTTACGTCACCGCCGGTGCGCTCGTAACCTCGGATGCGCCCGTGGGCCTGATGCCCGGCGATCCGGGGGCGGCAAGCGAAGAATTGATTATGCCCGAGACGCAAACAGGTGGCGGCGGGCTGACAGAAACGCTCTATATCGAGTTGCGGGAAAACGGTGCGCCCGTCGACCCGACGGATTGGTTCACCGAAACGACGCGCGATTGAGACGAAGGACAGGACGCCATGAACAAGCTGATCATCGCAGCCATCGGGGGGATCGCGGGGGGCGTCCTGCTGAGCACCCAGGTGGCCGGACCGCTTATCGCGCAAGAGGATCGCGCGAACACTTCGGTTTATGAACAACTGGACCTGTTCGGCGACATCTTCGAACGCATCCGCGCCAACTACGTCGAGGAGGTCGACGAGGCCGCCCTGATCGAGGCCGCGATCAACGGGATGCTCACCTCGCTCGACCCGCATTCCAGCTACCTGCCGCCCAGCGATTTCGACGACATGCAGGTGCAGACCCGCGGTGAATTCGGCGGCCTCGGGATCGAGGTGACGCAGGAAGACGGCTTCGTGCGAGTCATCACGCCGATGGACGACACCCCCGCGATGGAAGCGGGCGTCGAAGCGGGCGATTTCATCACCCATGTCGACGGCGAGGCGCTGCTGGGCCTGACGCTGGAAGAGGCGGTTGACCTGATGCGCGGCCCGGTCGGGTCCGAGATCGTCATCACCGTCGTCCGCGAGGGCGAGGATGAACCCTTCGACATCACGATCGTGCGCGACCGCATCCGCCTGACCGCCGTGCGGCACCGGCTGGAGGGGAACACCGCGATCCTGCGCGTCTCGACCTTCAACGACCAGACCTATCCGAACCTGCGCGAGGGCCTGCAGGAGATGATCGAAGAGGTCGGCGGCCTTGCCAACCTGAACGGTGTCGTGCTCGACCTGCGCAACAATCCCGGCGGCTTGCTGAGCCAGGCGATCCGTGTCTCGGATGCGTTCCTGGAACAGGGCGAGATCGTCTCGACCCGCGGTCGTCAGCCCGAGGATGGCGAGCGCTACAACGCCACCCCCGGCGACCTGATCGAGGGGCTGCCGCTGGTGGTTCTGGTAAACGGCGGCTCGGCCTCGGCCTCCGAGATCGTGGCGGGCGCGTTGCAGGACCATCGCCGCGCCGTGGTCGTTGGAACCAACTCCTTCGGCAAGGGATCGGTGCAGTCGATCATGCCGCTGGCGGGCAATGGCGCGATGCGGTTGACCACGTCGCTCTACTACACGCCGTCGGGTCGCTCGATCCAGGCGCTTGGCATCGCGCCCGACATACTTGTCGAACAGCGCGACCCGATCGAAATGGACGAGGAAGAGCAAAGCGCCGCCAACCGCCGCAACGAGGCAAGCCTGCGCGGCGCGCTGCAGAACTCTACCCTGTCCGAGGACGAGCTGCGCCAGTTGGAGGAAGAGCAGGCCATCGCCGAAGCAACCGCGCGCCTTCGGAACGAGGATTACCAACTGGCCTACGCCATCGACATCCTCACCGGCCTGAACGCGCTGGGTCCCTCGGGCAACTGAGCGGCCCGTGACGCCCGAGGAAATCGCGCGCCTGCCCTATCGGCCCTGCGTCGGCGTGGTGCTGATGCACTCCGACGGGCGCGTCTTCGCCGGGCAGCGCGCCGATATGGCGACGCCCGCGTGGCAGATGCCGCAGGGGGGGATCGACAAGGGCGAAACCCCGGTCGAGGCCGCGCTGCGCGAGCTGCGCGAGGAAACGGGCGTGGACGCGGGCCACGTCACCGTTTTGGGCGAGACCGCGGATTGGCTGCCCTATGACCTGCCGGTCGAGGTGCTGCCCTATCGCGGCAAGTATCGCGGGCAGACGCAAAAATGGGTTCTGATGCGACTGGACGCCGGGGACGAGGTGATCGACCTGTCCCACGAAGACGTGGAGTTTTCCGACTGGCGCTGGATGAGCGGCACCGAGCTTCTGTCGTTGATCGTGCCCTTCAAGCGCCCGATCTATCAAGCTGTCCTGACGGAGTTCGGCCTGTATTGAAGGGCATCGCTTTCGCCCTTGCCCTGCTTGCTGCGGGTCCCGCAGCCGCACTCAGCTGCCTGCGCCCCGACGTGGCGCGCAGCTTCGAGATGACAGAGGACCGCGAGGAGGCGTTCGTCGTCACCGTCGGCGCGCTTGAACGGACGGGGCCGAACGTGCCCGACGGCCCTGCCTCGGACAACCCGAACACCCGCGTCGGCTACAGCTTTCCCGCTCGGTTCGACGGACGGTTGGCCAATTCCGACGGGTTCCTCGTGGAGCGGTCCTTCGACGTCACGGTCGAGGTCCGCTGCATCTCTGCCTGGTGCGGGGGCGACAGCCTTAGCGCGTATGGCCTTTATTTCCTGCGCCGCGACGACACCGGCTACGCGCTCGAGGCCGGGCCGTGCGGCGGGTATTTCTTCGACAACCCCGTCGAGCATCAGCTGATGGAGGTCGTCGGCCTGATGCCCTGACCCCCGGGTCAGGGGCTTTCGTAAATCTCCAGCGGCAGGCCGTCGGGGTCCTTGAAAAAGGTGAAGGCACGTCCGGTGATCTCGTCCGTGCGGATGGGCTCTACCGTCACGCCGCGGGCCTCCAGCTCGGATGCCACACGCGCCACGTCAGCGACCGCAAAGGCAAGATGGCGCAGCCCCTGCGCCTCGGGGCTGTTTGGGCGCGTCGGCGGATCGGGGAAGGAAAAGAGCTCGATCTGCGATCCATCCGGCAGGGCGAGGTCGAGTTTCCAGGACTGCCGCTCGGCGCGGAGGGTTTCGGACACGACACGCAGGCCCAGCGTCTTCGTGTAGAACGCTTTCGACCGGTCGTAATCCGAACAGATGATCGCGACGTGATGGATACCTTGAAGCATGGCGGCCCCTGGATGCGGTTACGCCCCCCTCCTGCCCCATCGCCGCGCGTCTGCCAAGCGGGACTCCAAAAGAGAACAAAACGTGAATATACTGCCGACATGGGATTCGCGGAGCTCTCCATCACCAGCAATTTCACCTTCCTCACCGGCGGCTCGCACCCCGAGGAATACGCGCGGCGTGCGGCCCTTCTGGGCCTGTCGGCCATTGCCATCGCCGATGTGAATTCCGTCGCGGGCGTGGTGCGGGCCTGGTCGGAGCTGAAGACAATCGCCGAAGAGATTGCCGAGGCTGCGGCAGCGCGCGCCGATCCCATCGGCCCGCCGAAGCCCGCGCATCTGCCCGACCCACCCCGCGCGCCCATCGACCATGTGCCGCGCCTGTTGCCCGCGGCCTGCCTTGTCCTGACGGACGGCATGACGCTGACCGCCCTGCCGCGGGACCGGAGCGGGTGGGGCAGCCTCTGCCGCATCCTGTCGGCGGGGCGGCTGAGGGCGGACAAGGGCGAGTGCCAGCTGACGCTTGACGATATCCTTGCCTTTCCGCAGGGGCTGGAGCTGCTGCTTCACGCCCCCGACCGGCCCACCCCCGACTGGCGCAGCCGCGCCGCGCGGTTGGTGGCGGTGCTGAAGCCACAGATGCACCTTCTGATGGCGCCCGCCTATGACGGTCAGGATGCCGCGCGCTTCGCTGCCGCTGAGCGGCTGGCGCTGGCGCTCGACCTTGTCCCCGTCGCCTCGGCCCGGCCGATCATGCACCATGGCGGACGGCGGCGGCTGACCGACATCCTGACCTGCATCCGCGAGGGGCTGCGGATCGAGGACCTGGGCACCGCGGCACAGGCCAACGCCGAGCAGCGCCTGCGCAGCGAGGGCGAGATGCGCCGCATCTTCCGCGGCCACGAGGCCGCCGTCGCCCGCAGCGAAGAGATCGCCGCGCGGCTTTCCTTCGACATCCGCAGCTTGCGCTACGAATACCCCTCGGAAATCGCCGATGGCGAGACCGCCTCTGATCGGCTGACGCGGCTGGCCCATGCGGGCCTGAACTGGCGCTATCCGCAGGGCATCCCCGAGCGCGCGCAGGCGCAGCTGGACCACGAACTGCGCCTGATCGCGAAACTGGGCTATGAGCCCTATTTCCTGACCGTCCACGATATCGTCGCCTTCGCCCGCTCGCGCGGCATCCTCTGCCAGGGTCGCGGATCGGCGGCGAACTCGATCACCTGCTATGCGCTGGGGGTCACCTCGGTCAGCCCCGAGATCGGGACGATGGTTTTCGAGCGTTTCGTGTCCGAGGCGCGGAACGAGCCGCCCGATATCGACGTCGACTTCGAACATGAGCGCCGAGAAGAGGTGATCCAGCACATCTACGAGCGCTACGGCCGCCACCGTGCGGGGCTGTGCGCCACGGTCATCCACTACCGCGGCAAGCGCGCCGTGCGCGAGGTGGGCCGCGCCATGGGCCTGAGCGAGGATGTTCTTTCGGCGTTGTCGTCCCAGATCTGGGGATCATGGTCCAAGACCGGGCCGGAAATCGCGCGGATGCGCGAGATCGGGCTCGACCCCGAAAGCCCGCGGCTGAAGCAGACGATCCAGCTGATCGAAGAGATCATCGG
>CAZVQL010000009.1:7333-28694 GCA_964629305.1 uncultured Roseicyclus sp. | reverse complement strand
CCGCCAACCAGGCCTTCACCATGTACCAGGGCCTGACCCACGGCGCGGCCTCGACCATCATGGCGCATGGCACCGATGAGCAGAAGGCGACCTATCTCCACAAGATGGTCGCCTGCGACTGGACCGGCACCATGAACCTGACCGAGCCGCATTGCGGCACGGACCTGGGCCTGATGCGCACCAAGGCGGAGCCGCAGGGTGACGGGACCTACAAGATCACGGGCCAGAAGATATTCATCTCGGCGGGTGAACACGACATGGCCGAGAATATCGTCCATCTCGTGCTGGCGAAGATCCCCGGCGGCCCCGAGGGCATCAAGGGCGTCTCGCTCTTCATCGTGCCGAAGTTCCTCGTGAACGAGGATGGCAGCCTGGGACCGCGCAACGGCGTCTCCTGCGGCAAGATCGAAGAGAAGATGGGCATCCACGGCAACGCCACCTGCGTCATGAACTACGACGAGGCGACCGGCTACCTTCTGGGCGAGGCGCACAAGGGCATGCGCGCGATGTTCACAATGATGAACGAGGCGCGGCTTGGCGTCGGCATGCAGGGTCTGGCCCAGGCCGAGATCGCGTTCCAGAACGCGCTCGCCTATGCCAAGGACCGCCTTCAGGGCCGCGACGTGACCGGCCCCGCGAACCCCGACGGGCCGGCCGATCCGCTGATCGTGCACCCCGACATCCGCCGCAACCTGATGGAGCAGAAAAGCTTCGCCGAGGGCGCGCGCGCTTTCCTGCTCTGGGGGGCCACGCTGATCGACCGTGCCCATCGCGGGCAGGATGCGGATGCCGACGGCCTCATCTCGCTGATGACACCGGTGATCAAGGGCTTCCTGACCGACAAGGGCTTCGACATGACCGTGCAGGCCCAGCAAGTCTATGGCGGGCATGGCTACATCGAGGAATGGGGCATGTCGCAATACGCCCGCGACGCCCGGATCGCGATGATCTACGAAGGCGCGAACGGCGTTCAGGCGCTGGACCTGGTAGGCCGCAAGCTCGCGCAGGACGGCGGCAAGCACGTCATGGCCTTCTTCGACCTCGTGAAGACGTTCTGCAAGGAGGCGGGCGAGACGGACGGCATGGCCGAGTTCGTCGAGCCGCTGAAGCGCGCCTCGAAGGACCTGCAGGCCGCGGGCATGTATTTCATGCAGGAAGGCATGAAGAACCCCAACGCGGCGCTCTCGGGCAGCTATGACTTCATGCACCTCTTCGGGCATGTCTGCCTTGGCCTGATGTGGGGCCGGATGGCCGAAACCTCGCTCAAGGCATTGGCCGAAGGCACCGACGATCCGATCTTCCACGAGACGAAGCTGGCAACCGCGCGCTTCTACATGGCGCGGCAACTGCCGATGACGGCGACGCATCTGGCGCGGATCCAGTCGGGTGCCGAACCTGTGATGGCACTCGACGCGGCAAACTTCTAAGCTTGTCCCGGGCCGTGCGGAGGAGTGCGGCCCGGACCGATCGGGAGGAGAGAGATGCCCAAGCGTCTGCGGCTCACGCGCCGCCCCAACATCGCGATGAGCGAAGATGGCTACCGCAAGCTGCGCACCCTCGCCCGTGAGGCGGGGCTCGACGATGGGGAGTTCCTGTCGTTCCTGTTCGAGCACTGGGGCAGCGTGATCAACGAAGAGAAGTTCATCGCGCGGATCAGGCTCTTCAATTCCGAACTCGAGGACAGGAAACGGTGAGCCGGGGCGCGCCCAACTCCGGCATCAGCGCGGGGCCGAGGGCACGGTGCGTATTCTGAGAATGCTGAAGAGCGCGCCAGCCCCTGCCCGTCCCGGCGTACCCGTGTCGAGGCTCGGTCGGGTCGTGGCGACTAGCCGAAATTGGACGCGACCTATCCGTAAGGGAACAGAAAGTGCCTTCATCTTTCCATGAATATGCACGACACGACGCTGAAACCGGGAACGGCAGAAGGGTAGCGAGATGACCAACACGCTTTATTGCTTCGGGGAGTCGGGCAATGCCTACAAGGCCGCGCTCGCGCTCGAGCTGGCCGGCGTCGACTGGACGCCCCACCATGTCGATTTCTTCAGCGGCGAAGCGCGCAGCCCCGAGTTTCGGGCCATCAACCCCATGGGCGAGGTGCCCGTCCTGGACGCGGACGGCCTGATCCTGACGCAGTCGGGCGTGATCCAGGACTGGGTAATGGATGAGACCGGCAAACTGTGCGGCGACGGGTCCAAGGCGACGCGCCGCGAGATCCTGCGCTGGACGATCTTCGACAACCAGAAGGTCTCGGGCGTGGCAGGGCCGCTGCGCTTCCTGATGAACTTCCTGCCCGAGGAAAAGCGCCCGCAAGAGGTGATCGGCTTCATGGCAGGCCGTCTCAAGGCCGCGCTCATGGTGCTGGAGAGTGAGCTTGCCACCCGCGACTGGCTGGTGGGCGACAGCCTGACCTGCGCCGACATCTCCTGTGCCGGGTATCTCTATTACGACGAACCCTTCACCTTCGACCGCGCCGACTATCCCGCGATCGACGCCTGGCTGACCCGCATCGCGGCGACACCAGGCTGGAAACACCCCTACGACCTGATGCAGCGGGCCTTTCCCGCCGACTGACCAGAGGACGACCGACAGATGACCGACGCCTATATCTACGACGCGATCCGCACACCGCGCGGCAAGGGCCGCAAGGACGGCGCGCTGCACGAGGTGACCGCGGCGCGCCTTTCGGCCTTCACGCTCAACACGTTGAAGGACCGCAACAATCTTGACGGCCACGCGGTCGAGGACGTGATCTGGGGCAATGTCACGCAAGTGATGGAACAGGGCGGCTGCCTTGCGCGGACCGCGGTCCTTGCCTCTGACCTCGACGAGCGGATCCCGGGCCTTGCGATCAACCGCTTCTGCGCCTCGGGGCTCGAGGCGGTGAACCTTGCCGCCAACCAGGTGAAGGGTGGCGCTGGCTCGGCCTATATCGCGGGCGGGGTCGAGATGATGGGCCGCGTCGCCATGGGCAGCGACGGGGCGGCGATCGCCGTCGATCCGTCAATTGCCATGAACACCTATTTCGTGCCGCAGGGCATCTCGGCCGACATCATCGCGACCGAATACGGGTTCAGCCGCGACGACGCCGATGCGCTGGCCGTCGAAAGCCAGAAGCGGGCCGCGAAAGCGTGGGAAGAACAGCGTTTTGCCAAGTCCGTCGTGCCGGTGACCGACATCAACGGACTGACGATCCTCGACCATGACGAATACATGCGCCCCGGCACCGACATGCAGAGCCTTGGCGCGCTGAAGCCCTCGTTCAAGGAAATGGGCGAGGTCATGCCCGGCTTCGACCAGGTCGCGTTGATGAAATACCCCCATCTGGAGGCGATCAACCACGTCCACCACGCCGGCAACTCGTCCGGCATCGTGGACGGCTCGGCGGCGCTCTTGATCGGGAACAAGGAATTCGGCGAGAAATACGGCCTGAAGCCCCGCGCCCGCATCCGCGCCACGGCCAAGATCGGCACCGATCCAACGATCATGCTGACCGGCCCCGTGCCCGCGACCGAGAAGATCCTTGCCGACAGCGGCATGTCGATCTCGGACATCGACCTGTTCGAGGTGAACGAGGCGTTCTCGTCCGTCGTGCTGCGCTTCATGCAGGCCTTCGACGTGGACCACGACAAGGTCAACGTGAACGGCGGTGCCATCGCGATGGGCCATCCGCTGGGTGCGACGGGTGCCATGATCCTCGGCACGCTGCTGGACGAGCTGGAGCGGTCGGGCAAAGGCACAGGCCTTGCCACGCTCTGCGTCGCCTCGGGCATGGGCGCGGCCACCATCATCGAGCGGATGTGAAACATGAGCGCCCCGGACGCCAGGCAGATCTACCAGGAACAGATGGAGCGACTTTCGCGCGCTGCGTTCCAGGGCGACATCGAGCACCTGCTCGCCCATTTGGCGTTGCCGTGCCGGATCGTCATGGCGGATTGCGACGCGGTGATCACCGCGGGCGAGGAGCTGGATTTTCTGATCCAGGACTACGTGAGCAACCTGTCCAATGCCGGCGTCGTGGGCGAGCGCGAGTGGTGCGTCGAGGCCAGCTTCGTCTCCGGCGCACCGGACATGATCGCAGGCACGCACCTGACCGAATGGACCTATCACAACGGCCAACCGCCGCATCGCTTCTCGAACCGCATGGTGCTGATCAAGCTCGAAGGGGTGTGGAAGCTGATAACGTTGCACATAGACCTGACAACCTCGCGGTTCGAGTTCCTCAGCCAGGAGTTCGTGATCGCGCAGGCCAAGATGCTGGGCCACATGGGAGTCAAAGGATGACCTTGGCTTACCCTGAAGATACAGGTCGGTTGTCTGGGCGCCTGCCCTGCCGCAGGGGACCGGTGTCCGGCTTTGGAAAGCGCAGGCCGACAGCTTGCGCCGACCCTCGTGTGGCAATTGGGTGACATCCATGTTGACCCTACGGACACACTCGACAACACAGGTGAACCACCACCTGTCAAATACTTCTAATCTACTAGTATCCTGGCCCGCGCCGGTGGCGGTTGCGAATGTCGCGGCCGATTTTCCCGGTGGTCGGTTCGGGAAGAGTTACATGCCTTGTGAGCACGTTAAGCGGATATACCAAGACAACCTCGACGCCATTTCGCGGGCCCTCATGGCCGGCGATTTACGCCAGATGCTCGACCATGTCGGGCTGCCGAAGTTCATGGCGACCCATGACAGCGAGATCGTGATCTCTTCTCCGGAAGAGTTGGACATGGTGATGCAGGATTTCCGTAGCCAGCTGCGTGAGCGTGGCGTGACGCAGTACAATCGCACCTGCGTAGAGGCCGCATTCGTCGCCGGTCGGCGTGACATGATCGCCGGTCGCCACATGACAGAGGCGCGCGGCAAGGATGGCAGCGTGATCATCGCACCCTACGAGAACCACATGGTCCTGATGCAGATCGGCGACCGCTGGCGCGGCGTCTGGGTGCAGGCCGTGATGGAAAACACCCAATTGCAGATCCTCAGCCCCGACATCGCGCGCGCACAAGCCGAGGCGCGCCGCATCCTCGAACGCAGCGGCCACTAGCTCGGCCGCAACCCCGAATGACCCACCGGAGGGAACAGACCACCATGACCGATTTCACGATGGAAAAAGGCGCCGATGGCGTCGCCGTCATCACATGGGACGTCAAGGACAAGTCCATGAATGTCCTCAGCCGCGAGGCCTTCGCGCTGATCGACGGCATGATCGACGACGCGCTGGCCGATGACGCGGTCAAGGGCATCGTCATCACCAGCGGCAAGGACAGTTTCGCGGGCGGCATGGACCTGAACACGCTGGCCACGATCCGGGCCGAGGCGGGCGATGAGCCCGCGCAAGCGCTTTTCGACTTTACGATGAACGGCCACCGCATCCTGCGCAAGCTGGAGCGCGCGGGGATGGACCCCAAGACCAACAAGGGCGGCAAGCCCGTGGCCTGCGCCATCACCGGCACCTGCATGGGCATTGGCACCGAGATCGCGCTGGCATGTCACCGCCGCTTCATGGTCGACAATCCCAAGGCCAAGATCGGCCTGCCCGAGATCCTCGTCGGCATCTTCCCCGGCGGCGGCGGCACCATGCGCTATTCGCGCATGGTCGGCGCCATGGCCGCGGCCCCCGTCCTGCTCGAGGGCAAGACGCTTGAGCCGAAGAAGGCCAAGGGCGCAAGCCTGATCGACGAGGTCGTCGCGGCGGACGAGCTGCTCGCCCGGGCCAAGGAATGGGTGCTGTCGGCCACTGATGCCGATATCGTCAAGCCGTGGGATCAGAAGGGCTGGAAGATGCCCGGCGGCGCGCCCTATCACCCGGCGGGCTTCATGACCTTCGTCGGCGCCAGCGCCATGATCAACGGCAAGACCAAGGGCGTCTACCCGGCGGCCAAGGCGCTCTTGTCGGCGGTCTACGAAGGCGCGCTTGTCGATTTCGACACCGCGCTCAGGATCGAGGCGCGCTGGTTCACCAACGTGCTCATGAACCCCTCGTCCTCCGCGATGATCCGCTCGCTCTTCATCAACAAGCAGGCGCTGGAAAAGGGCGCGAACCGCCCCGAGGCACCTGATCAGCGGGTGAAAAAGGTGGGCGTGATCGGCGCGGGCATGATGGGCGCTGGCATCGGCTACGTCTCGGCCAATGCGGGGATCGAGGTGGTGCTGATCGACGCCGCACAGGACGCCGCCGACCGCGGCAAGGCACATGCCGAGGGCATCCTCGACAAGGGCATGAAGCGCGGCAAGGTCACCGAGGCGAAGAAGGCCGAGGTTCTGGGCCGGATCACCGCGACGACGGATTATGCCGCGCTCGCGGGCTGCGACCTGATCGTCGAAGCGGTCTTCGAGGACCCCGGCATCAAGGCCGAGGTCACGAAGAAGGTGCTCGCCGCCGTCGGGCCCGACTGCATCTTCGCCACCAACACCTCCACCCTTCCGATCACCGAGCTGGCCAAGGCCTCGGACAGCCCTGAACAGTTCATCGGCATCCATTTCTTCTCGCCGGTCGACAAGATGATGCTCGTCGAGATCATCAAGGGCGAGAAGACGGGCGACCGCGCCGTGGCCAAGGCGCTCGATTTCGTGCGCCAGATCCGCAAGACGCCCATCGTGGTGAACGACGCGCGCTTCTTCTACGCCAACCGCTGCATCATCCCCTACATCAACGAAGGCATTCGCATGGTGAAGGAGGGCGTGGAACCCGCCCTGATCGAGAACGCAGCCAAGCTTGTCGGCATGCCGCTGGGTCCCCTTCAGCTGACCGACGAGACCTCGCTCGACCTCGGCGCCAAGATCGCAAAGGCGACCAAGGCCGCGATGGGTGCGGCCTATGACGACACGGTGGACGAGGTGATCTTCGGCATGGTCGACGAGGGCCGCCTGGGCCGCAAATCCAAGGCCGGCTTCTACGCCTATGACGAGGCGGGCAAGCGCCTGGGCCTCTGGGATGGTCTGGGACAGCACTATCCCGTTGCCGCCGAACAGCCCGATCTGACCGAGGTGCAGCATCGTCTGCTCTTCGTGCAGGTGCTCGAAGCCGTGCGCGCGCTGGAAGAGGGTGTTTTGATGGACATCCGCGAGGGCGACGTGGGCGCGATCCTCGGCTGGGGCTTCGCGCCCTGGTCGGGCGGCCCGTTCTCGTGGCTCGACATCCTCGGCACACCCTATGCCGCGGAACGCTGCGACCAGCTGGCCGCCGCCCATGGCGACCGCTTCGCCTGCCCCACGCTCCTGCGCGAGATGGCCGACAAGGGCCAAAGCTTCTACGGCCGCTTCGGCGCGGGCGTGGACAGCAAGGCCGCCTGAGGCGCGTCAGCTCACCCGGCAGGCGGCCAGCGCCGCCTCGTCCGGGGTCAGGCCAAGGCCCGGCGCCTCGGACACCACAAGCCGCCCGCCCGACATCTCGGGCGGGCGTTCCAGCAAGAGCCGCGCGATCCGCGCCTGCGCACGGTGCAACTCGACCGCGCCGTCGGTCATCGCTCCGCACATCCAGTGCAGGTTGACGATATCCCATCCCCCCGCAGGCGAGACGGCGCAGCCTTTCGTTTCCGCCACTCGAGCCGCCGCAACCGCCGCGCCGATGCCGCCCGCGAAGACCGCGTTGGGCTGGATCACGGCCACCCCCGCCTCGGCCAGAAGGGCGAAGCGATCCGCGCTCTGCTCCATCTGGCCCGCGCCCAGCGGCACGATCCCCTCTGCGGCGAGTGCGGCCAGCGCGTGACGGTCGTTTCCGCGCACAGGCTCTTCGAGGAAAGACAGGTTGAGGTCCGCCGCCCCGCGCGCAAAGGCCAGCGCGCTCTCGAGGTCCCAGCCACAATTGGCATCGGCGATCAGCGCCGCACCCCCGATGGCCGCCCGCACCGCGGCGACGCGGGCGAGATCCTCGGCCACGCTGCGCCCCTTGGCGGCGACCAGCACCTTCACGCCATGCGCCCCCGCCGCGACCTCCTCCGCGCAGGCGGCGACCAGCGCGTCGGTCTCGAGTGCGGGAAAGCCGCAGGTCACGTCGACGAGGGCGGCGGGGCGCGTGGCCCCCAGAAGCGCCGCCACGCTTTGACCCGCGCGCTGCCCGGCCAGGTCCCAGAGCGCCACGTCGAGCGCTGACAGCGCCGAGACCACGACGCCGGTCATGCCGCGCGGATTGAGCTTGCGCATCAGGTCGGGCATCGCACCAGCCGTGCCCAGAGCCTCGGCCACCGCGCCGTTCAACAGATGCGCCACCTCGGCCGCGCAGAAGCGGCCGGTGAAGCCGTTGCCCGTGACGCCATCGGCATCCGTGACGGTCAGGCGAACGAAGGTGAAACTGTCCTCGCCCGCATAGGGCGCGGGATCGCCCGGCGCCGCGCCAGCCCGATGCACGGATGCACGCAGCCGCAAGGGCAGGCTCGGGGCGGGCGGGGCTATCGGCGTCATGGGCAGGGTGTCCGTGCAAAGCGTCTCGCGTGGCACCCTAGCGCCCGACCGCCCCCGCCGCGAGGGCCCTCTGCGACCCATCGTCAACCGGACTGGCCCGCGGCCCCTGCCCGCCTAGCTTCGCCGTCATGGCAGCACTGCCCGGACATATCGCCCGCCTCGTGACCCTTGTCACCGGTGTCCTCACCGTCCCCCGCCGCGACGCGCGGTTCTGGGGGGCGCTGGCCTATGGCGCGCTCTGCCACGCCATCTTCGCCGCCTCGGTGCTGGCCATGATCCTCGCCATGGGCTTCGGGATGAGCGAGAGCCTTGGCCGCGTGCCGTGGCCCTGGGCCGTGCTCGCGAATGCGCTTCTCCTCCTGCAATTCCCGCTGGTTCACTCGCTTCTGCTGACGCGGCGCGGCGGCGGCTGGCTCGCGCGCCTCCTGCCCCATGGGGGCACCCTCGCGACCACCACCTACGCCATCATCGCCTCGGCCCAGCTTCTCGCGCTGTTCGCGCTCTGGACACCGTCGGGCGTGATCTGGTGGCGGGCGGAAGGCACGGCGCTGTGGCTGATGCTCACGCTCTATGCCGGATCCTGGCTCCTGCTGATGAAGGCCAGCTTCGACGCCGGCGCCGAGGTGCAATCGGGCGCGCTTGGCTGGATGTCGCTCGCCGCGAACCGCAAGCCCGTCTTTCCCGACATGCCGGAAACCGGGCTGTTCCGAGTGATCCGCCAACCGATCTACGTGGCTTTCGCACTGACGACATGGGCCGTTCCGGTCTGGACGCCCGATCAACTGGCCGTGGCCGTCGCGCTGACGGCCTATTGCCTGCTCGCCCCGATCCTCAAGGAACGCCGCTTCAGCGCCCGCTACGGCGCCCGGTTCGAGGCCTACCGCGCCCGTACGCCCTATGCCGTGCCGCGGCTGGCCCGCAGAGAGAAAGGCGCCCGCCATGGCTGAGCCCAAGCGCAACGACCTGACCATCTACGACACAGTCGCCGCGCATTGGTGGTCGGACGACATCCGCTGGGTGCGCACGCTGAAGAACATGGTGCCAGGCCCGCGCCCATGCCGAGGGGACGGGCCGCAGCATCCGCTACGACACCGGCGTGGGCGAGACGCTGCCCTACGCCGACGCCAGTTTCGACGCGGTGGTCTGCGTGGACGTGCTGGAGCATGTGCAGGACCTTGACCAGGTGCTGGCCGAGGTCACGCGCGTTCTGAAACCCGGTGGTCTCTTCCTTTACGACACGATCAACCGCAACCCCGTCGCCCGGCTTGTCACCGTGACCATGGCCGAGGATGTTCTGGGCCTTCTGCCCAAGGGCACGCATGACCCGGCGATGTTCATCAAGCCCGCCGAACTGGTGCACGCGATGCAGGGCGCGGGCCTTGTCCCCGGGCCGATGACGGGCCTTGGCCCGCGGGGCCTGAACCGGCGGGGGGATTTCACCTTTGGCCGGGTGCCCCTTCGCCTTGTCATCTACATGGGGCTCGCGCGCAAACCCGCGACCTGAACACTTCCGCCCCTTTCCTTTTCTTGCGCATCTTGCCATGTGTTGCGAAACAAGCTTGCGCAGGTCGGAGGGTGACAGATGGGCTGGATGAAGGATGAAACCGGGCTTGAGAAGCGCGCGGCCAATTACGTGCCGCTGACCCCGCTCAGCCACCTGATCCGGGCCAACCGCATCTTCACCGACCGCACCGCGCTGGTCGACCGCGGCACGCGGCGCACCTATGGCGAGTTGCACGCGCGCGCCTCCCGCCTCGCCTCGGCGCTTGCGGCGCGCGGTGTGCATCCGGGCGACGTGGTCGCTGCCGTGATGCCCAACACCGCCCCACACGTCGAGGCGCATTGGGGCGTGCCCGCCTGCGGCGCGGTGCTGAACTCGATCAACATCCGCCTCGATATCGGGACGATTTCCTACATCCTCGACCATGGCGAGGCCAAGGTGGTGCTGGTCGACACCCAGTTCCTTGGCGTCGTCGAGGAAGCGATGAAGGTGCAGGAGGCCGAGGACCTGCCGCTCGTCGTCGAGGTGCCGGACGAGGAAGCAGGCTACCATGCCTCGGGCCGTCACCTGACCTATGAACAGCTGCTGGCCGAGGGTGATCCGGAATTCGACTGGGTGATGCCGGTCGATGAATGGGAAAGCCTGGCGCTGAACTACACCTCGGGCACCACGGGGCGGCCCAAGGGCGTCGTTTATCACCACCGGGGCGCGTATCTCATCACCATGGGCACGCCGATCAGTTGGCGGATGACGCTCTATCCGACCTACCTGACCATCGTGCCGCTCTTTCACTGCAACAACTGGTGCCATGTCTGGACCATGCCCGCCGTCGGCGGCACGACCGTCTGCTGCCGCGACATCACCGCGAAGGCGATCTACGATTCCATCGCGGATGAGGGCGTGACCCATTTCGGCGGCGCGCCCATCGTGCTGAACATGATCGTCAACGCGAAAGAGGCTGAGCGCCGCAGCTTCGACCACACGGTCGAGGTTTTCACCGCGGGCGCGCCCCCTGCCCCCGCAACGTTGGCCGCGATCGAGACGATGGGTTTCAACATCACGCAGGTCTACGGCCTGACCGAGACCTATGGCCCGGCGACGGAATGCACCTTCAAGGACGCCGAATGGGGCGCGTTGACGGGCGAGGACCGCGCTGCGGTCAAGGCGCGGCAGGGCGTGCCGATGCCCAACATGGACCACATCACGGTGATGGACGCCGAGACGATGGACCAGATCCCGATGGACGGTGCTGCCCTGGGCGAGATCATGATGCGCGGCAACTCGGTGATGAAGGGGTATTACAAGAACCCCCGCGCCACGAACGAGGCGTTCCGCGGCGGATACTTCCACTCGGGCGACATCGCCAAACAGCACCCCGACACCTACGTTCAGATCGCAGACCGGGCGAAGGACATCATCATCTCGGGCGGCGAGAACGTCAGCTCTGTCGAGGTCGAGGGCGTCTTGATGCATCACCCCGCCGTCCTGCTTTCGGCGGTCGTGGCCAAGCCCGACGAGAAATGGGGCGAGGTGCCCTGCGCCTTTCTCGAGCTCAAGGAAGGGGCCACCGCGACCGAGGAGGAGATCATCGCCTTCGCCCGCCAGCGGCTCGCCGGGTTCAAGACGCCCAAGCATGTCGTCTTTACGGAACTGCCCAAGACCTCGACCGGAAAGATCCAGAAATTCGAGCTGCGCAAGCTTGCGGGTGAGCTGTGACTTGCAACGCGCGCGAGCGTTGAGAAACGCCCCCTTGCGGGATATGCTGGCGTGCAACGATAACCCGAGCAGTGCGCCCGCATGACAGCGCTTGAGCAATACAGCCGTCTCGAGGCCACGGGCCTCTGGCGCGAAGCGCCCGACGCGCAGCGTCGTGACGTGCTGGTCGCGCTTGGCGATGCGACGCTGATGATCTCGACCCCGGCCGAGGTTGCACTGACCCACTGGTCGCTGCCCGCCGTCGCGCGGATGAACCCCGGCCGCCGCCCCGCGCTCTATGCCCCCGGTACCGACGCCGAGGAGCGGCTCGAGATCGACGACCCCGACATGATCGAGGCGATCGAGACGGTGCGCGCCGCCATCGACAAGCGCCGCCCGCATCCCGGGCGCCTCCGGCTCTGGATCGGCGGCGGCGTCGCCGCGCTGCTTTTGGGCCTCGGCGTCTTCTGGCTGCCCGATGCGCTGACCCGGCAGACCGTCGCGCTGCTCCCCGAGGCGAGCCGCGAAGAGATCGGCAACCGCCTGTTGCAGGAGATCGGGCGCCTTGCCGGACCGATCTGCACCAGCCCCCGCGGCTCGACCGCGCTGAACCGGCTGGCGCGCCGCAGCTTCGGCGAGGATGCGCCGCGGGTGGCGCTCCTGCCTTCCTCCATCCCGGAAACGCTCGCCTTGCCCGGCGGCATTCTCGTGGCCAACGCCGCGCTTGCCGAGGATTACGAGACGCCCGAGGTGCTGGCGGGATACCTGCTGGCCGAAGATGTGCGCCGGGCCGAGACGGACCCGATGCTGACGCTTTTGACCGAGGCCGGCCTCGGCGCGACCTTCCGCCTGCTCACGACCGGCCATATCGACGAAGAGCCGCTGCATGCCCATGCCGCCAGCCTGCTCTCGCGCGAGGGCGCGCCGGTTGCCGACGCCCCCCTGCTCGCGCGGTTCGAGGCGGCGGGGATCTCGTCACAGGCCTATGCCTTCGCGCGTGACGTGTCGGGGGAAACGGTGCTCGGCCTGATCGAGGCCGACCCGATGCGCGGCGCGCAAACGGCGCCGCTTCTCAGCGACGCCGATTGGGTCAGTCTTCAGGATATCTGCGGGCGCTGACGCGCCTCAGGGCCGCACGACGGTCAGCTGCGCCGGCACGATCGTGGCCGGGCGGTTGGGCTGCGCGAACAGCCCGCGCAAGCCGCGCGGCGGCGGATCGCCGACAAGTCGGCGGGGCACCGTGTTGGTCCAGACCTGTTCCATCTGGCGCTGACCGCCCGCGAAGGCGAGGCCGCGATAGGGGTTCAGGCGGTCATCGTCCCACGCCGCGCGGTAGCCCGCGGGCGGATCGACCTCGTAGCGGACGACCTGCCGGACGCCGCCGCCGGTGCCACCCTGCACCGAACTGGTGCGGTCGATGCCGCGCGCGGCGTCGCCGGGGTGGACGGCCTGCGGGCCGCACCGCGGGTTGGGTCCGGTGAAGAACGGCCGGACATTCGCAGGCAGGTTGGCACAATTGCCGGTCGCCGCCGGTGCCGAGCGCGGCGGCTCGGGCATCGGGCGCGGCGTGGTGGCGACGCTGCGCGGCTGGCTGGCGGTCGGCCGCGGCGTCGTCGCGATGCTGCGGACCGCGGGTTGCGCAGGTGGCGTCGGCCGTGTGGCCGTCGCTGCCGGGCGGCTGGTGGTGGTGGCCGCCGCGGTCGCAGGCGCCCCGCCGATCACGGTGACACCGGGCCGGGTCTGCGGTGCCGGAGCCGCTGCCGTCTGGCGCTGACCGGAATTGGTGGGCGAAAAGCCGCAAATGTGCCGCCGGTCACGTCCGACGCGCGGCACCCACTGGGTGTTGGACCCCACGCCGACGCGCACGAAGACGCAGCCACGGCTATCGACATATTGATCGCCCGAATAGCTCGACGGTGGTGTTTCCGCCGGCACGCTCTGGGCAAAGGTTACCGTTACGCTTGCCAAGGCGGTGGCAGCCGCCAAGGCAGCGACCCGGATGAGTCGCTTAAGTTCCATGCAAACCCCCAAGTTCGCGATGGAAACACACTGTCCCAAGAAACCGCGCAAGTAAAGGCGGGCGTTGGATTATTTAGTACCGTACATGCGGTCGCCCGCATCCCCTAGTCCCGGCACGATATAGCCGTGATCGTTCAGGTGGCTGTCGAGCGCGGCCGTGACGATCGGTACGTCGGGGTGCGCCTCTTTCATCCGCGCGACGCCCTCGGGGGCGGCCAGCAGGCAGAGGAAGCGGATGTTCTTCGCCCCCGCCTCTTTCAGCATGTCGATGGCGGCCGCCGAGGAATTGCCGGTCGCCAGCATCGGGTCGACGACGATGGTCAGGCGATCCTCGAGCTCGGCGGGAACCTTGAAGTAGTATTTCACCGGCTGAAGCGTCTCGGGATCGCGGTAGAGGCCCACGAACCCCACGCGCGCATTCGGGATCAGGTCGAGGATACCATCGAGCAGCCCGTTGCCCGCCCGCAGGATCGACACGAGCGCCAGCTTCTTGCCCTGGATCACGGGGGCGTCCATCGGCTCCAGCGGGGTCTCGATGCGCTGCGTCGTCATCGGCAGGTTGCGCGTCACCTCGTAGGCCAAGAGGTGGCTGATCTCGTTGAGCAACTGCCGGAACGACTTGGTCGAGGTGTCCTTGTCACGCATCAGCGACAGCTTGTGCTGCACCAGCGGGTGTTCGACGATGGTCAGATGCTCGGTCATGTGTCGCTGTTCCCCAGTCTTTTCGCGATGATCTCTTTCGTGGCCGCGTCGCAGAAGGCGGCCTCCAGTGCCGTGCGGTTCACCTCGGCGAAGACCTCTTCATCCCAGCCAAAATGGCGATTCAGGTTCTCGTAATCCGAGGTCATGGTGATCCCGAAGAAGGGCGGATCGTCGGTCGAGACCGTGACCTTCACCCCGCGTTCGCGCAGCTTTTCAATGGGATGGCTGCGCCAGTCCTTGAAGACGCCGAGAAAGACGTTCGAGCCGGGGCAGCATTCCAGGACGATCCCGTCCTCGGCCAGCCGGTCCACGAGCGCCAGGTCCTCGATCGCCTGAACGCCATGGCCGATCCGTTCCGGGTTCAGCGCATCGAGCGCGTCGCGCACCGACTGCGCGCCGCCCCATTCGCCCGCGTGCACGGTGATGCGCAGCCCCGCCTCGCGCGCGCAATCGAAGGCCCAGATGAAATCGCCCGGTTTCCCCTTCAGCTCGTCGCCCGCCATGCCGAAGCCGACGATCCAGTCGCCCGCGGTCTCGGCGGCACAGCGCGCGATGGGGCGCGCGCGCTCGGGGCCGAAATGACGGATGCAGGTGATGATGCCGCGCAGCGTGATGCCATGGGCCGCTTCCGCGGCATCGGCGGCCTCGCGGATCGCGGTCAGATACTCGCGCCACGCCCCCACATCGCCGCCGCCGCAGAAATCGGGGCTGAGGAAGGTCTCGCAATAGACCACGCCGTTGGCGGCGCTTTCCTCGAGCACCGCGGTGGTGAGCCGCGCGTAATCCTCGGGCGAGGTCAGCACGCCGGTGGCGGCCTCGTAGACCTCGAGGAAATGCCAGAAATCGCGGTAGGTGTAGCCGCCATCCTCGCGGAAGATGCCGGAGAGATCGACGTTCTTCTCGCGGGCGAGCCCCCGGATGAAGGACGGCGGCGCGCCGCCTTCGAGGTGCAGGTGAAGCTCGATCTTGGGAATGTCCCTCATGTCATGCCCCGATCGCCCAGCCGATGCCGGCGATGATCAGCCCGAAGATCACCGCGCCCCGCCAGGGCGTGCGAGGCCGCCCGATGAACGGGCCGACGAAACGCACGGCCAGCGTGACGACCGCGAAGGTCATGACGAAATAGATCAGTTCAGAGGCGGACATCGTCCCTCATGAGAAAGCTGTGGCCGGGCCCGTCGCTGTCGACGCCCAGATGCGCCGCGACGGAGGCGCCGACATCGGCGAAGGCGCGGATGCCGATCTGCCCCGAATAGGGCCCCTTGGCAACCACCGGAACCCGCTCGCGGGTGTGGTCGGTGCCGGTCCACGTGGGATCGTTGCCGTGATCGGCGGTGAAAAGCATCAGGTCGTCCGGGCGAAGTGCGGCCAGGATCGGGGCGATGGCTCCGTCGAACCATTCCAGATGGCGGGCATAGCCCGACGTGTCGCGGCGGTGGCCGTAAAGGCTGTCGAACTCGACGAAATTGGCGAAGGTCAGGCTGCCCTCCTCCGCCTCTGCGACGCAGGTGGCAAGGTACCCCATAAGGTCACGGTCCGCGCCCGTCATCACGTGATCGACACCGCGGCCCGCGAAGATATCGCGGATCTTGCCGATGCCATAGGTCGCGCGGCCCGCGTCCTTCACCCAGTCAAGCAGCGTGCGCCCCGGCGGCGCGATGGCGTAGTCGTGGCGGTTCTGGGTGCGCTGGTAATGCCCCGGCGTGCCCGTGAAGGGCCGCGCGATCACACGGCCGATGCGCCGCTTGTGGAGCATGGGGGCCAGGTCTTCGCAAAGCTTCAGCAGCCGCTCGAGGCCAAAGGTTTCCTCATGCGCCGCGATCTGGAAGACGCTGTCGACGCTGGTGTAGCAGATCGGCCAGCCGGTCGCCTGGTGCGTCTCGCCCAGCCGGGCGATGATCTCGGTCCCGCTGGCGTGCTCATTGCCGAGGATGCCGTCGGTGCCCGCCAGCCGCATGACCTCGGCCACGATGTCTTCGGGGAAGGCGGGGTTGGTGTTCGGGAAATAGCTCCAGTCCCAGGGCACGGGCAGGCCCGCCAGTTCCCAATGCCCCGAGGGCGTGTCCTTGCCCGGCGAGATCTCTTCCGCAGCCCCCCAGAGGCCCACGGGGTCGGCATCCATCCCCTCGCCCCGCGCGCCCGACGACAGGCGCAGCGCCGCGCCAAGGCCGAGCGCATCGAGATGCGGCAGGTGCAGCGGCCCGCTCCGCCCGTCCTCGGCCCGGCCCTCGGCGCAGGCGGCGGCGATATGGCCAAGCGTGTTGGCGCCGGTATCCGGTACGTCGCCGTTGAAGAACTGGTCGGCATCGGGTGCGCCGCCGATGCCGACGCTGTCCATGACGATGAGGAAGGCACGCGGCATCAGGCGATCCTTTCGTGGATCAGCGGCGGTGCCGCGGGCGCGTCGTTCACCAACGTGAAGGCGTCGCGTATTTGCGCCGCCACGGCCCGCGCCGCCTCTTCGCTGGCGGCATGGATGCGCGCGAGCGGGCGCTGCGGGTCGACCCGGTCGCCGATCCGCGCGATGTCGGTCAGGCCGACGGCCAAGTCGATCTTGTCGTCCTGCTTCAGCCGCCCACCGCCCAGGTGCACCACGACCTCGCCCAGCGCGCGGGTGTTGATCGTGCCCACGTGGCCCGCGTCACCGGGGTGCACATCGACCATGACGCGCGCCGCCGGAAGCCTGTCGCGCCAGCGGTCGGTGAAATCGAGCGGCCCCCCGAGGGAGGCCACCATCTCGCCAAAGGCCTCGGCCGCCTCGCCCGAGGTCAGCGCGCGCGCGATACGGCCCTCGCCGTCGGCGGCGTCCGCGGCCAGCCCGCCCAGCGCCAGCACCTCGCCCCCCAGCGCCTGCGTCAACCGCGACAACGGCGTGGAGAGATCGCCCGAGGTCAGCGCCTCCATCACCTCGATCACCTCGAGCGCGTTGCCCGCGGATGGCACCAGCGGCTGGTTCATGTCCGTCACCAGCGCCGTCGTCATGCAGCCCGCGCCCTGCGCGGTGTCGACCAGCGCCTGCGCCAGCGCCAGCGCGTCGGCGGGGTCGGCCATGAAGGCGCCCGAGCCGGTCTTGACGTCGAGCACCAGCGCCTCGAGCCCCGCGGCCAGTTTCTTGGACAGGATCGACGCGGTGATCAGGTCGATACTCTCGACCGTGCCGGTCACGTCGCGCACCGCGTAAAGCCGCCGGTCGGCGGGCGCGATATCGCCCGAGGCCCCCACGATGGCGCAGCCGATGTCGGCCACGAGGTCCTGCAGATCCTCGACCGACACCTGCGTGCGGTAGCCCGGGATCGCCTCGAGCTTGTCGAGGGTGCCGCCCGTGTGGCCAAGGCCCCGGCCCGAGATCATCGGCACATAGGCCCCGCAAGCCGCAAGCGCGGGCGCCAGCACGAGCGAGACGCAATCGCCCACGCCCCCCGTCGAATGCTTGTCGAGCACCGGACCGTCGAGGTCCCATTTCAGGACCTGCCCGCTTTCGCGCATCGCGTTGGTCAGGTGCACGCGCCCCGCGGACCCAAGGCCACGGGTGCAGACCGCCATGGCAAAAGCGCCCGCCTGCGCATCGGTCACCCCACCGGTGGCGAGGCCTTCGGCGAACCAGAACAGCTCGGCTTCGGTGGGCATGTCGCCGTCGCGCAGCTTGGCGAGGATGGCGCGGGCATCGGTCACGGGGCGGCGGGCTCCGCCCGATCCATGAAGCCCGCGTCAAAAGCGCCGGGCAGAAGCTCGGCCACCGTGGTGACCAGCGTCTCCCCCCGCGTGGTGGCGAGCGTCACGACGACATCGCCATCGGCGAATTCCGCCAGCTTCTGGCGGCACCCGCCACAGGGTGGCACCGGCGCGGGGCTGTCGGCGATCACGGCCACCTCGGCGATGCGCCGGTCGCCTGCGGCGATCATCGCGGCGATGGCGCCCGCCTCGGCACAGGTGCCCTCGGGATAGGCCACGTTCTCGACGTTGCAGCCGACATGCGTGCGCCCCTCGACCGAGCGCAGCGCCGCGCCCACCTTGAAGCCCGAATAGGGCGCGTGGGCGTTCAGGCGCACGGACGCGGCATCCTCGATCAGCGACATGGGTGCGGTCCCTCCCCGGTGCGGTCCAGTTGCCCTGCCACTGTGATCCGCCCCTGCGATCAGCGCAAGGGGATCAGCCAGACCCCAGCCGGACACCATGGCGCGCGCCCGCGGCCTCGACATGGGCGATGAGGTCGAGAAGATCGGCCCGGCAGGGCTGGTAGAGCGCCGGCAGGTCGATCATCCGGCGACGCTTGGCCGCGATATTCAGCACCTCGGCCAGCCGATGCAGCCGCTCGGCGCCCACAGCGCCGGAAATCGCGATCAGGATATGCGTCTGCGCCCGGATCTCGGACAGGATCGCGTCACGGATCGCAGCATCGAGAGCCGCGCACACGGCGCTCAGATCGTCGTGCAGCCGCGACAGAAGCTCGGCGCAGCCATCCTCCCCCGCGATCTCGAGCAGCGCGTCGAAGCGCGCGACGTCCAGCTTGCGGCCCAGCTGCGTCCCCTCCCCCGCGCCTGCAAGCACGTCCTCGGGTTCCGGCAGGCCGGCGGGGCGACCGGCGTAGCGCAGGATCGCGCGGCCGAATTCCCGCGCCGACGAGATCGGCTTGCCAAGGATGCCATCCGCGCCCGCGTCGTAGATCGCCTCGCGATTGTCGCGCAGCACATAGGCGGTCAGCGCGACAAGCGGCATCCGCGCGACATCATCCCTACGGCTGCGCACGGCCTTCATCACCTCGAGCCCCGAGAGCCGCGGCATCTCGATATCGATCAGCGCGATGTCGAACCGGTCCCGGTCCAGCCGTTCCAGCGCGGCCATGCCATCGGCGACGAAAACAACCTCGGCCTGCATCCTGTCCAGGAGCTGGCGGAGGATCGTCTGGTTGGTCAAGTTGTCCTCGGCCACGAGGATGCGCAACGCGCTGAGATCAGGGGACTCGCCCGGTTCGGGCCTCGCACCGTCCCAGTCCAGCAGCGTGGGCGGCAGTGTCAGTCGCCCCTCCCCGCCGCCTCCGGGGCGGTTCGTCAGCGTCAGCGCGGCCCCGATCTGCCGCGACAGCTCGGCCGCGATCCGCAGACCCAGACCGCTTCCCCCGCGTTGCCCGGCGGCGGATGGATCATCACCACGCGCAACACGGTCCAGCACGTCGGACGGATAGCCGTGGCCATCGTCGCGCACCACGATATCGAGCCCGCGCCCCCCGTCGCCCCGCACCGTAAGCGACACGGGCCTGCTTGGCGCGTGGCGCAGCGCGTTCGACACGAGGTTGCCGATGATGCGGTCGAGCATCACCTGGTTGACCTGCACCCTGTTCGGCAAAGGCCCTTCGCGCTCGAGACGGAAACGCCCTCCAACCTCTTGCGCGTGGCCGGACCAGCGCCGGTCCTGCGCGGCGAGCCAATCGTCCAGTGCGAAAGAGGTCTGATCAAGCTGGATCAGCGTGTCGCCCGCGGCAGCCATCAGCGCCCCGTCGACCAACGCTGCAAGCGAGTCTGCGGCGGCCTGAACGCGGTCGATCTGAAGCTGCGCCTCGGGCGCAAGCCTGTCGCGATCGACAAGCCGCAGCCCGCCGATCACGTCCGACATGGCCGAGCGGATGTCATGGCTGAACAGCTGCAGCGTCTCGGCGATGGCCGCTGGACGCCCCTGCACCTCGTTCAGGGGTTCTGAACCATCGGTATCCCGCATCCGGCCACTGCCTCCGACACTCGCAACTTTTGCGAGCGTAACGCAGAAGCCCCTGACCTCAAAGGAGAACGTGGACCGCGCGTGTCACGAGGCCGCCGCAAAAGGGTAGCCCAGCCGCCCCACCGCCTCGCGGATCTCGTCGAGGATGGCGGGATCGTCGATCGTGGCGGGCATCTTGAACTCTTCCCCATCGGCGATCTTGACCATCGTCGCGCGCAGGATCTTGCCCGAGCGCGTCTTGGGCAGACGATCCACGACCACGGCCAGCTTGAAGGCCGCAACGGGACCGATCCGGTCGCGCACCAGCTTCACGCACTCCTTCACCACGTCCTCGGGCGCCGTCTCGGCCCCCTTGTTCAGACACAGGAAGCCCATGGGCAACTGCCCTTTCAGCGCGTCGGACACACCGATCACGGCGCATTCGGCGACATCGGGATGGGCGGCCAGAACCTCTTCCATCCCGCCGGTCGACAGGCGGTGGCCCGCGACGTTGATGACGTCATCGGTACGCGCCATGATGTAGAGGTATCCATCCTCGTCGATCATGCCCGCATCGCCCGTCTCGTAATAGCCGGGGAAATGGGTGAGGTAGGATTTGCGGAAGCGATCCTCGGCCTTCCACAGGGTCGGCAGCGTGCCGGGGGGAAGCGGCAGCTTCACGGCAATCGCGCCCAACTCGCCCGCGGGCATCTGGTGGCCGCCCTCGTCCAGGATCTGCACGTCATAGCCCGGCATCGCGACCGAGGGGGACCCGATCTTGACCGGCAGCGCCTCGATCCCCAGCGGGTTGCCCGCGATGGCCCATCCCGTCTCGGTCTGCCACCAGTGGTCGATCACCGGCACATTGAGCTTGGCCTGCGCCCATTCGATGGTGTCGGGGTCCGCCCGCTCGCCCGCAAGGAACAGGCTTTCGAGCGACGACAGGTCGTAATCCCCCACCAGCGCGCCCTTCGGGTCGTCGCGCTTGATCGCGCGGAAGGCCGTGGGCGCGGTGAACAGGCACTTGACCTTGTGATCCTGGATCACCCGCCAGAACGTGCCCGCATCGGGCGTGCCGACCGGCTTGCCCTCGAAGACGATGGTGGTGCAGCCGAAGGTCAGCGGCGCGTAACAGATGTAGGAATGCCCCACGACCCAGCCCACGTCGGAGGCGGCCCAGAACACCTCGCCGGGGTTCATGTCGTAGAGGTTGCGCATCGACCAGTTGAGCGCGACCAGATGCCCGGCGGTGTGACGGACCACGCCCTTGGGCTGGCCGGTCGTGCCGGAGGTGTAAAGGATATATGCCGGGTGGTTGCCTTCGACCGGCACGCAATCGGCAGGCTCCACACCATACTG
>CAZVQL010000009.1:0-7323 GCA_964629305.1 uncultured Roseicyclus sp. | reverse complement strand
CGCGGCCCTCTTCCAGATGTGCAACCTCCTGCTCGCGCTGGAAGATCACGCAGAACTCAGGCTGATGTGTCGCCAGCTCGAGCGCGCCGTCCAGAAGCGGCTTGTAATGCACCACGCGCCCCGGCTCGATCCCGCACGACGCCGCGATGATGCATTTCGGCTCGCAATCGTCGATGCGCACCGCCAGCTCGTTCGCCGCGAACCCGCCGAAGACGACCGAATGGATCGCGCCCAGCCGCGCGCAGGCCAGCATCGCCTCGAGCGCCTCGGGGACCATCGGCATATAGATGATGACGCGGTCGCCCTTTTCCACGCCCTTGGCGCGCAGCGCGCCCGCCAACGAGGCGACACGCGCCTGCAACTCGGCATAGGTGATCTTGTGCGTCGTGCCGGTCAGCGGGCTGTCGTGGATGATCGCCAAGCGGTTGCCGTGGCCCGCCGCGACATGGCGGTCGACCGCGTTCCAGCAGCCGTTCAGCGTGCCGTCGGCGAACCACTCGTAAAGGGGGGCGTTGTCATCAAAGAGGGCCTTGGACGGGCCGGTGAACCAGTCGATCCCCTCGGCCGCCTCCATCCAGAACGTGTTCGGATCGGCTTTCGCCCGCTCATAGACCTCGGCATACCGCATGAGTTGTCCCTCCTTCCAATTGCGCAACTTTGTATCGTCGCCGGGCCTCGCCACGCAATTCGGTGATAGTGACGCATGGGGGCGCTAACGGGACCATCAAGGATCGCTGATCACATCTGTTGAAACAGATCTGCGCCGGCTTGCGAGACTCGGGAAAACGGCGCTGGGATTTTCTCACGCCGGGCCGGCATGGTGCCGGTCCGCGCATCGAGGACGACGCCCATGGGCGACAAGAAACCCACGCAGAAGAAAGCCGGCGGCGGCAAGCCCGGCAAGTAACCCCAGACGCCGCGGCCCGCGTCGGGCGATGCCCCTGCCCGGCGCGGGCTCCTGCGACACCCCGCCCCATGCTGCAGCGCAGCACACGGTCTATCTCCTTCCTCGCGAACAGGAGATACGCCGATGACCCTTGCCCCCGAGGCTCCCAAACCCCGCTACATCACCCGTCACGTCACCTACCGCCTGCCGATCATCGGTCGCATGGCGCGCGAGGTTGTCGAAGGGCCCGTCGACAACGCCTTCGCCGCGATCATCGGTGTCGTGTCGGCGGTCGCCATCGGCGTACTTATCTGGGGCTATCCCGCGCTGATCTTCGCGGCCCTGCTGGCCGCGGCGCTGATGCTCGTGACGCTGGTGCGGATCACGCTGGGCTGAGCCGTTCAGCTGTAGACGCTGACCGGCGTCCCGGCCAGGGCCGAGATGTTCAGCAGACCGCGCGCCGTGATCGAAGGCGTCACGATATGCGCGCGGTTGCCCATCCCCATCAGGATCGGCCCGACTTCAAGCCCGCCGGCGCGCGCCTTCAGCATGTTGCGCGCCGCCCCCGCCGCGTCGGTCGAAGCGAAGACCAGCGCGTTGGCAGACCCCTCCATCCGGCTGCCCGGAAGGATGCGGTCGCGCAGCTCGGGGTCGAGGGCGGTGTCGACGTGCATCTCACCCTCGTAGGTGAAATCGACCCCCATCTCGTCGAGCAGGTCCAGCGCCGCGCGCATGCGCCGCCCGCTGTCGCTGTCGAGGTTCCCGAACTGGCTTCCTGAACACAGCGCGACCTTGGGCGCGATGCCGAAGCGGCGGATGTGGCGCGCGGCGCCGCAGACAGTTTCCGCGATCTGTTCGGGCGTGGGTTCGGGGTGCACCTGCGTGTCGCCGATGAAAAGCGGCCCGTCGTCCGAGATCATCAGGGAAAGCGCGCCCACGGGGTGCAGCCCGTCCGTCGCCAACAGTTGCGTGACGTAGTTCAGGTGCCACAGATATTGCCCGAAAGTGCCGCAGATCAGGCTTTCGGCCTCGCCCCGATGCACCATGACCGCCCCGATCGCCGTGGTGTTCGTGCGCATGATCGCACGGGCGAGGTCGGGGGTGACACCCTTGCGCGCCATGACGCTATGGTAGGTCTGCCAGTAGTCGCGGTAGCGCGGGTCATTCTCGGGGTTCACCAACTCGAAATCGACGCCGGGCCGCACGGTCAGGCCGTTGCGCTCGATCTGCAGGTCGATGGCCGCGGGCCGCCCGATCAGGATCGGCTTGTCGGTCGTCTCCTCGACCATGGCCTGGGCTGCGCGCAGAACGCGCTCATCCTCGCCCTCGGAGAAGACGATGCGCCGCTCGGCGCTTCGGGCGGCCTCGAACACCGGACGCATGATCAGCGCCGAACGGAAGACCGACTGGTTCAGCCGCTCGCGGTAGGCGTCCAGATCGTCGAGCGGTCGGGTGGCCACACCCGAGTCCATCGCGGCCTTGGCCACCGCGCTTGCGACGACGGCGATCAGGCGGCGGTCGAAGGGCTTGGGGATCAGGTAATCGGCCCCGAAGGTCAGCTGTTCCCCGCGATAGGCGGCGGCGGCCTCGGCGCTGGTGGTGGCGCGCGCCAGCGCCGCGATCCCCTCGATGCAGGCGATCTGCATCTCGTCGTTGATCTCGGTCGCGCCCACATCAAGCGCACCGCGGAAGATGAAGGGGAAACACAGGACGTTGTTGACCTGGTTCGGAAAATCGCTGCGTCCCGTGGCGATGATCGCATCGGGGGCGACGCTGCGCACATCGTCGGGCAGGATCTCGGGCGTGGGATTGGCCAGCGCGAAGACGATGGGCCGGTCGGCCATCTTCGCCACCATCTCGGGCTTCAGCACACCGGGACCGGAGAGGCCAAGGAACAGGTCGGCATCGCCGATCACGTCATCGAGCGTACGCAGGTCGGTGGCTTGCGCGTAAGCCGCCTTTTGCGGGTTCATGTCGACCTCGCGGCCCTCGTGGACCAACCCGTGAATGTCGCACAGCCAGACGTTCTCGCGCTTCACGCCCAGCTTCAGCAGCATGTTGAGGCAGGCGATGCCCGCGGCCCCACCACCGGTCGAGACGACCTTGATATCCTCGAACCGTTTGCCCGCCACGCGCAGCGCGTTGGTGGCCGCGGCGCCGACGACGATGGCCGTGCCGTGCTGGTCGTCGTGGAAGACGGGGATGTTCATCCGCTCGCGGCAGATTTGTTCAACGATGAAACAATCCGGCGCCTTGATGTCTTCAAGGTTGATCGCGCCAAAGGTCGGCTCCAACGCGCAGACGATATCGGCCAGCTTGTGGGGATCGGATTCGTCCAGCTCGATGTCGAAACAGTCGATGTTGGCGAAGTTCTTGAAGAGGACGGCCTTGCCCTCCATCACTGGTTTCGAGGCCAACGCCCCAATGTTGCCCAGCCCCAGCACCGCCGTGCCGTTGGAGACCACGGCAACCAGGTTCCCGCGCGAGGTATAGCGCGCGGCGTTCGCCGGATCGGCCTTGATTTCCAAGCTCGCCTCGGCCACGCCGGGGCTGTAGGCGCGCGCCAGGTCACGGCCATTGGCCAGCGGCTTCGTCGCCCGGATCTCGAGCTTACCGGGCTTTGGGTACTCATGGTAAAAGAGTGCCGCCGCACGCAACCCGTCCTGCTTGTCGTCGCTCATGGCACCCTCCCGCCCGAAATTCGTTTAACGTTAAACATTTTTCGGCGCCCGCCCGAAACGCGGCGCAACGCCGCCCCTCAGACGAATTGCTCGCGGATCAGACGTTCCTCCAGCCCGTGACCGGGATCGAAGAGGATGCGGTGTTCCACCGCCGGTTCCGACCGGATCTCGACCGACACCACGTTCGCCACCGACCGGCTGTCGGCATCCGCCATCACCGGGCGCTTCTCGGCCTCGTTCACCTCGATGCGCACCAGCGCCGTCTTGGGCAACAGCGCGCCCCGCCAGCGGCGCGGGCGGAACGCGGCCACCGCCGTCACCGCCAGAACATCCGCGTCGATCGGCAGGATCGGCCCATGCGCCGAGTAGTTGTAGGCCGTAGACCCCGCAGGCGTGCAGATCAGCACGCCATCGGCCACCAGCTCCTCCATCCGCAAGCGTCCGTCGACATAGATCATCAGCTTCGCCGCCTGCGGCCCCGCGCGCAGCAGGCTGACCTCGTTGATCGCCAGCATCTCGACCGTTTCACCCGTCGCGGTCGTGGCCGTCATGTGCAGCGGATTGATCACCGCCTCTTCCGCCGCCTCCAGCCGCGCGATCAGGTCTTCCTCGGCATAGGCGTTCATCAGGAAGCCCACCGTGCCGCGGTTCATCCCGTAGACCGGCGCCTCGATCCCTTGCGTGCGGTGCAGGGTCTGAAGCATGAAGCCGTCCCCCCCGAGGGCCACGATCACGTCGGCCTCCTCGGGCGCGTGGGTGCCGTAAAGCCCCTCGAGCCGCGCCTTTGCCTCCTGCGAAAGCGCGCTGTCGGATGCGAGAAACGCGATGTTGCGCGCCGCGGGCATGGGCGCCCCTCCTCCTGCCGGTGTCTGCACACTCGCGCGCGCGGATCGGAAACTCAATCCTTCATCCGCGCGCCCCGGGCCGCTTTCCGCGGCCACCGTGCCGCTTTCCACCCTTCCCCGACGGCCTCGCATCCCTTAAACCGCGCGCTAACTGACGCTCACGCAGGCCACCACCAAGGGAGACGCTGCCATGAATGCCCCCCACCGCGACGAAGGTTTCTTCACCGAAAGCCTCGAGACCCGCGACGCCGAGATCTTCGGCGCCATCCGCAAGGAACTCGGCCGCCAGCGCGACGAGATCGAGCTGATCGCGTCCGAAAACATCGTCTCCGCCGCCGTGATGGAGGCGCAGGGCAGCGTGATGACGAACAAGTATGCCGAGGGCTACCCGGGCCGGCGCTACTACGGCGGTTGCCAATATGTCGACATCGCCGAGGAACTGGCGATCGACCGCGCCAAGCAGCTCTTCAACGTGGGCTTCGCCAACGTGCAGCCCAACTCCGGGAGCCAGGCCAACCAGGGTGTCTTCACCGCGCTTCTTCAGCCGGGCGACACGATCCTCGGCATGTCGCTCGACGCGGGCGGCCACCTGACCCACGGCGCCAAGCCCAACCAGTCGGGCAAGTGGTTCAACGCCATCCAGTACGGCGTGCGCCAGCAGGATCTCGAGGTCGACTACGACCAGATCGCGGCCCTGACCGCCGAACATCAGCCCAAGATGATCATCGCCGGCGGCTCGGCCATCCCGCGGATCATCGACTTCGCCAAGATGCGCGAAATCGCGGATTCGGTCGGTGCCTACCTGCTCGTCGACATGGCCCATTTCGCGGGCCTCGTCGCCTCGGGCCACTACCACTCGCCCTTCCCGCACGCCCATGTCGCCACCACGACCACGCACAAGACGCTGCGCGGGCCCCGCGGCGGCATGATCCTCACGGATGACGAAGCCATCGCGAAAAAGGTCAACTCGGCCATCTTCCCCGGCATCCAGGGCGGCCCCCTTATGCATGTCATCGCCGCCAAGGCCGTCGCCTTCGGCGAGGCGCTGCGCCCCGAGTTCAAGGATTATCAGGCCCAGGTCATCAAGAACGCCCAGGCGCTCGCCGATCAGCTGATGAAGGGCGGCCTCGACATCGTCACCGGTGGCACCGACACGCACCTGATGCTGGTCGACCTGCGCCCCAAGGGCGTGAAGGGCAACGCCACCGAAAAAGCACTCGGCCGCGCGCATATCACCTGCAACAAGAACGGCATCCCCTTCGACACGGAAAAGCCGACGATCACCTCGGGTATCCGCCTGGGCAGCCCCGCCGGCACCACCCGCGGCTTCGGCGAACCCGAGTTCCGCCAGATCGGCGACTGGATCACCGAGGTCGTGGACGGCCTTGCCGCCAACGGTGAAGAGGGCAACTCGCAAGTCGAGGCCAAGGTCCGCGCCGAGGTCGAGGCGCTTTGCCAGCGATTCCCGATCTACCCCAAGCTCTGATCCGCCGACGCAGACCCTTTCATCTGCGACAATCTTGCACGCCCCCGCCGCTCGTGGCAGAATTTGTCCCGACGGCGGGGGTACTTATGTCTGGCATATCCAGGCCGCTCCCGCGCGCCCACATGATGGATCGAGACCGGACCGATGCACGCTGCCGTACACCGCCCCGAGATCACGCCTCACTACCGCGCAGAAGCGGAGCGCGAGATCCGCGCCTTCACCCGAGACTGGACCGCTCGCGACGACCGGCTGGCGCTTCTCAGCTATGCCGCAACCTTCGCGGCCTACTTTTTCACGCTCGCGCTGGCTGTGCAGGCCTGGCCCGTCTGGTGGCTGGTGACACCGCTCATCGTCGTGAACGCGCTGGCTGGCGTGCGCCTTTACGTGCTGCAGCACGATTGCGGGCACGGCTCGCTGTTCGCGAAAAAGCGCCACAACGACCTCGCCGGTCACGGCCTCAGCGTCTTCACCCTCACGCCCTACCGGGTGATGCAGGCCAATCACAACGACCACCACTCCCACCTCGGCAATCTCGACGAACGCGACACGACCGAGATCTTCACCATGACGCTGCGCGAATGGCAGCAGGCCGGGGTCTGGCGCCGCCTCTGGTACCGCCTCTACCGAAACCCGCTCATCCTGATCCCGATCGGGGGGCTTTTCACCTACGTGCTGGCCTATCGCTGGCCGAAGAACGCCGGCCGCGTCGATCCGAAGGGCACCATCCTGCACAACCTCGGCCTTCTGGCCTGGGTCGGCCTGATCTGGTGGCTCGCGGGAACGCCGGGGCTGATCATCTACGCGGGAACCGTCTTCGTCGCGGGCTGCGTCGGCGTCTTCCTCGTCTACCTCCAGCACAATTTCGAAGACACCTGGTGGGACCGCAAGCCCGACCTCAACCCGGCCCGCGCGGCGCTCCAGGGGTCATCGGCGCTCGATCTCGGCTGGTGGTTCGACCTTGCGGTCGCCAACATCACCTACCACGACATCCACCATTTCAACGCCAACATCCCCAGCTACCGCCTGCGCGCCTGCCACCGCGCGCTGCGCGAGAAATACGAGGTCCAGACCATCGGCTGGGCCGAGGCGCTGCGCTCCTTCACGCTGAAGCTCTGGGACGAAGACCAGGGCCGCCTGGTCCCATTCCCCGTCCCCTCGAAACAGGCGACCACCCAAACGGCCTGACAAAACTTAACGGATACCCAAGAGCGCCCCGTTAACCTTAACGCGCGCCCGTCCCCCCTTCATCTTGGCCAGAAAACTCCCGCCGGAGGCTCCCGCACTCTGTCACTCGCGGCACGGCAAAAGATCAGGGCGCCGCAGCCACCGCTTTCCGCGCCATGTCCCAGTAGAGCGCCTCGACGGTGGCGCGATCCAGCCGCCCGCCTTCGCGGTACCAGGTCGTCACCCCCGTCAACATTGCGA